>DATLBJ010000039.1:0-6210 GCA_035526975.1 Ramlibacter sp. | reverse complement strand
CGGTACTGCTGCTTGACGCTGTCGTCCAGCCACTTCTCGCCGCCGTGCTCGCGGAAGAAACCGAACAGCCGGCGGTAGTCGCCCTCGCGCAGCAGCTGCTCCGCGTCGGGGCGGATCAGGAAGTTCATGTACGCGCTGGCCTTTTGCTGCTTCGGGCTGTGCTGCAGCTCGCGCAGGAACGTGCCGGGGTGCGGCGAGTTGATGATCATCAGCCGCTTCGTGAGGTCGGCGCGCTGGTTCGCGATGTTCCATGCAATCGCGCCGCCCCAGTCATGGGCGATCAGGCACTCCAGCGGCGAGCCTTCGATGCCGATCAGCGCCGCGATGTCCTGCATGATGTATTTCGCGCGGTACTGCTCGACGTCCCCGGGCTGCGACGACTTCTCGAAGCCGCGCAGGTTCGGCGCGACGCACCGGTAGCCGCGGGTGGCGAAGTGCTCGAGCAGCTCGTCCCAGACGAACGCCGCTTCGGGAAAGCCGTGCAGGAACATCAGCACGGGCGCACCGCGCTCGCCTGCTGCGCGGCAGCTCAAGGTGATGCCGTGCGGCAGTTCCTGCTGGAAGGTTTCGATCATGGGGTCTGCGCGTGCGTCCAGTCCCAGAGCAGTTGCGCGGTTTCTTCCACGCCTTGCCGCTTGAGTGCGGAAAACAGTTTCACCTCGCCGCCGCCGGCCTGCAGTCGCGCGATGGACAACGCCTTGTTCGCCTCGGCCCGCGACAGCTTGTCGGCCTTGGTGAGCAACACGAGGAACTTCAGGCCGCCCTCGACGCGCGGGCGAATCACCTCGAGCAGGATCTCGTCGAGTTCGGTCACGCCCTGGCGCGGATCGACGAGCAGCACCACGCCGCGCAGGTTCTCGCGCGTGACAAGGTAGCTCGCCATCACCTGCTGCCATCGCGCCTTGTCCGCTTTGGGCACGGCCGCATAGCCATAGCCGGGCAGGTCGGCGAGCACCGCATCGGTGATGCCCTGCTTGCCGAGCGAAAACAGGTTGATGCTCTGGGTGCGGCCGGGCGTCTTCGATGCGAAGGCCAGGCGCTTTTGTTGCGTGAGCGTGTTGATGCACGTCGACTTCCCGGCATTCGAGCGGCCGACGAAGGCGATCTCCGGCACTTCGCTTTGCGGCAGGAACTCGAGACGGGGGGCGGTGGTGAGGAAGCGGGCCGTGTGCATCCAGGCCAGGGCCTGGGCGGCCGCGGGGAGGTTCATGGCCCATTGTAGAATCTACGGGTTTTGCGCCGACGAGCGCCCAATAGAAGACCAAGCCGCCATGAACCGATTCGCCGTCGTGATCGCTGCCGCGCTCGCAGCATCTGCCCTTTCGTCGCTGGCCGCGGAAGCCGCGCCGCATGCGGCCGCCGCAGCGCCGGCAGCCGCCAAGCCGGACCTGAACGCCGGCAGCGCGAAGTTCGGCGCGACGTGCGCGGCCTGCCACGGTGCGGACGGCAATTCAGGCGTGCCCGCGAACCCCAAGCTCGCGCAGCAGCATCCCGAATACCTCATGAAGCAGCTCGCCGACTTCAAGAGCGGCAAGCGCGTCAGCCCCATCATGCAGCCCATGGCCGCGCCCCTGTCGGATGCCGACGTGCGCAACATCTCGTACTGGGCCGGCTCGCAGAAGGGCAAGGCGGGCGCCGCCAAGGACAAGGAGCTGGTGTCGCTCGGCGAGAAGATCTACCGCGGCGGCGTGATGGAAAAGCAGGTCGCCGCGTGCGCCGGCTGCCACAGCCCCAACGGCGCCGGCATTCCCGCGCAGTTTCCGCGCCTGGCCGGCCAGCATGCGGATTACGTGTACGGCCAGCTCGTCAATTTCCAGAACGGCACGCGCAAGAACAGCCCGCAGATGGCGGACATCGCCACGCGCCTGTCCGATCGCGAGATGAAGGCCGTGGCCGATTACATCGCCGGCTTGCGTTGAATCAACTGAACTAACCGCCGCACAACTACCCTAAGAGGGGCGGGCGCCGGAAGCGGCACCCGCCTTTTTGTTTTTGATGACGACAACGACCGAGGGACTCCAACTGCGATCCGGATCGCCGCGCGTGCGTGCGGCGGCCGAAGTGCTGTCGTCCATGCGCTTCTCGATCTCGCTGCTGACGGTGATCTGCATCGCGTCGGTCATCGGCACGATCATCCAGCAGCAGGAAGCGCTGGTGAACTACGTCGACAAGTTCGGGCCGTTCTGGGCCCAGGTGTTCATGGCCCTGCACCTCAATGCGGTGTACAGCGCCGGCTGGTTCCTGCTGATCCTCGCATTCCTCGTCGTCAGCACTTCGCTGTGCATCGCGCGGAACACGCCGAAGATCATCATCGACCTGAAGGCCTACAAGGAAAACATGCGCGAGCAGAGCCTGCGTGCTTTCCATCATCGCGCCGAAGGCGACGTGCAGGGCGCGCCGGAAGTTGCCGCGCATCGCATCGGCCAGTCGCTCGCCGGAGGCGGCTGGAAAGTGCGGCTGCAGCAGAGAGACAACGGCTGGATGGTGGCGGCCAAGCGGGGCGGCGCGAACAAGGTCGGCTACCTCGCGGCACACAGCGCGATCGTGCTGGTGTGCCTGGGCGGCCTGATGGACGGCAACCTGATCGTCCGCGGGCTGATGTGGGCCTCGGGCAAGACGCCGTACACCGGCGGCGGAATGATCGCGGACGTGAAGCCCGAGCACCGGCTGCCCGCGAGCAATCCCACGTTCCGCGGCAACCTGCTCGTGTCGGAAGGCACTGCGGCGGGCACGGCGGTCCTCCAGCAATCCGACGGCGTCGTGCTGCAGGACCTGCCGTTCACGATCGAGCTCAAGAAGTTCATCGTGGAGCACTACTCCACGGGCATGCCGAAGCTGTTCGCGAGCGACATCGTCATCCACGACAAGGAAACGGGGGAGGCCGTCCCCGCGCGGGTGGAGGTGAACAAGCCGGCGAGCTGGCGCGGCATCGAGATCTACCAATCGAGCTTCGACGACGGCGGATCGAGCGTGAAGCTCAAGGCCGTGCCGATCAACGGCGGCCACGCGTTCGAGGTCGCGGGCATGATCGGCGGCAGCACGCAGCTGTCGAAAGGCCAGGGCGACGGCGCCCAGAAGATGACGCTGGAGTTCACGGGTTTGCGCGTGATCAATGTCGAGAACTTCGGCGCTGCCATCCCAGGCACCGACGTGCGCAAGGTGGACTTGCGCTCGGCGATCGACGCGCAGCTCGGTGCGGCGAACAAGTCGGCGACGAAAAAGGAGCTGCGCAACGTCGGGCCGAGCGTGAGCTACAAGTTGCGCGACGCGGCAGGGCAGGCGCGCGAGTTCAACAACTACATGGTGCCGATCGACATGGGCGAGGGCGTGCCGGTGTTCCTGATGGGGGTGCGCGACACACCCGCGGAGCCCTTCCGCTTCTTGCGCGTGCCGGCCGACGACCAAGGCGGCCTCGACGGCTTCGTTCGCCTGCGTCTGGCCTTGCTCGATCCGGCACTGCGCGACCTCGCCGTGCAGCGGTATGTGGCGAAAGTCATCGATCCCTCGAAGCCGCAACTCGCGCAGCAACTCGGCGCGTCGGCGGGGAAGGCACTGGCGATGTTCGCGGGTGCCGGCACCCCGCCGGGGCCCGGCGGCAAACCGGCCGCCGGCTTGCAGGCCATCTCCGATTTCATGGAGGCGAGCCTGCCCGAAGCCGAACGCGCGCGCGCCGGTGAAGTGCTCGTGCGCAGTCTCAACGGCGTGCTGTTCGAACTGGCGCAAGTCACGCGGGAACGCGCCGGCCTGAAGCCCCTCGAACCCAATGAGAAGACGCAGGCTTTCATGACCCAAGCCGTGCTGTCGCTGTCGGACGTGAATGCCTACCCCGTGGCGATGGCTTTCGAGCTGGACGACTTCAAGCAGGTGCAGGCCAGCGTGTTCCAGGTGACCCGAGGCCCCGGCAAGTACGTGGTCTACCTGGGGTGCACCTTGCTGATCCTGGGTGTCTTTGCGATGCTCTATGTGCGCGAGCGGCGCGTGTGGTGCTGGGTCACGGCAGGCGACAATGGGTCACGCTGCACGATGGCACTGTCCAGCAACCGGCGCACGCTCGATGTCGACCGCGAATTCGAAGCGCTCAAGGCGCAGCTCCTCGGAGTGAAAGCATGAACACCGCCACCACCACGCTGACGCTCGGTCCCGGCTACTTCTCCACCCGCAGCGCGTTCGACTGGCTTTTCGCCGCGGTCGTGATCGCCGGCGGCGCTTACGCATTCGCGAACTACGCGCAGTACATGGACGTGTACGAGAAGGGCATCCTCTTCGCCGCCGTCCCTGCGGCGATCTGGGTCGGCTGGTTCTGGCGTCCGCTGCGGGTGCTCATGCTCGTGGTGGCCGGTGCTTCACTGCTGGCGCTCGCGTCGTACGAGGGCAATCTCGCCAATGCGGAGAGCCGCTTCTGGTTGAAGTACTTCCTGTCCAGCCAGTCGGCGATCCTCTGGATGGCCGTGCTGTTCCTGATGGCGACGATGTTCTACTGGATCGGCGTCGTCGCGCGGTCGCAAACCGCGGCGATGGAGCGGATCGGCTCGCGCCTCGTGTGGGCCGCCGTCACGATGGCACTGGTCGGCACCATGGTGCGCTGGTACGAGAGCTACCTGATCGGCGCGGACATCGGCCACATCCCGGTCAGCAACCTGTACGAAGTGTTCGTGCTGTTCTGCTGGCTCACCGCAACCTTCTACCTGTATTTCGAGGACCGCTACGAGACGCGCTCGCTCGGCGCTTTCGTGATGCTCGTCGTCAGCGCCGCGGTCGGCTTCATGGCCTGGTACGCAATCGTGCGCGAAGCCAGCGAGATCCAGCCCCTGGTGCCCGCGCTCAAGAGCTGGTGGATGAAGTTGCACGTGCCGGCGAACTTCATCGGCTACGGCACGTTCTCGCTCGCCGCAATGGTGTCGCTCGCGTACCTGCTCAAGCATTCCGCTGCGCGATCGCTGTGGACCGGGCTGGCGGCCTTCCCCGCCGCTTTCGGCATCGTGATCCCCGGCCTGTTCCTCCTGTTCGGCGGCCTCGCGGCCGACACCGCGTCGAGCGTGATCCGCACGATGGAGATTGCCGGGGTGCTCGTGCTGGTCAACTCCGCGCTCATTGCCGGCCGCGGCCGCATCAACACGGCGACGCCTTCGCTCGAAGTGCTCGACGACGTGATGTACAAGTCGATCGCGGTGGGTTTCGCGTTCTTCACGATCGCCACAGTGCTCGGCGCGCTGTGGGCCGCCGAGGCCTGGGGCGGCTACTGGAGCTGGGACCCGAAGGAAACCTGGGCGCTGATCGTGTGGCTCAATTACGCGGCGTGGCTGCACATGCGCCTGATGAAAGGCCTGCGCGGCGGCGTTGCCGCATGGTGGGCATGCGTGGGGCTGCTGGTCACCACGTTTGCGTTCCTCGGCGTGAACATGTTCCTCTCGGGGCTCCACAGCTACGGAAGGTTGTAGACGCGATGCTGATCAGGGCGAAGGACAGCGGGTTCATCCATCCGGTGGCAAGCGAGATCACGCCCCGGGGCGTGTACGAGCGGCGGCGCGATTTCATGAAGCTCATCGCAGCGGGAGCGGCGGGCCCGGCACTCGCGTCGTGGGCCGGGCGCGAAGCTTTCTCGCAAACCGCCCGGCCGGGCAAGCTGGCGCCGCTGCAGTCCGTCGCGTCGAAGGTCGATGGGGCCACGACGGTCGAGAAGCTCACCGAGTACAAGGACGCGACGAGCTACAACAACTTCTACGAGTTCGGCACGGACAAGTCCGACCCTGCACACAACGCGCACACGCTCAAGACTTCTCCGTGGACGATCGAAGTCACGGGCCTCGTCAGGAAGACGCTGAAGTTCGGCCTCGAAGACCTGCAGAAGATCGCTCCGCTGGAAGAGCGCATCTATCGCCTGCGCTGCGTCGAAGGCTGGTCGATGGTGATCCCCTGGGTGGGCTATTCGCTGGCGAAGCTGATCGACAGGTGCGAGCCGCTGGGCAATGCGAAATACGTCGAGTTCGAATCGCTGGCCGACGCCAGGCAGATGCCGCATGTCGACTCCCGGGTCCTCGACTGGCCGTACACCGAAGGCCTGCGCCTCGATGAGGCAATGCATCCGCTCACGCTGCTGGCCTTCGGCATGTACGGCGAAGTGCTGCCGAACCAGAACGGCGCGCCGGTGCGCATCGTGGTGCCGTGGAAGTACGGATTCAAGAGCGCCAAGAGCATCGCGCGAATCCGCTT
>DATLBJ010000038.1:0-40601 GCA_035526975.1 Ramlibacter sp. | reverse complement strand
GCCCTTGCCCCGCGTGACGAAGCCGGAGATTGCGTCGGGGGGCGCGGGCTTGCAACAGCGCGCGAGCTGCGTCATCAGCGAATCGATGCCGACCACCAGCACGCCACCCTTCGGTGTGCGCGGCGCGGGGCGCGGCTTCTTGAGCAGGAACTCGTCCTGCGGCACCAGCGGCGCCTGCGGGTGAAGAACCGTCTCGATGTTGCGCAGCGAGAACTCGTCCTTGCCGACGACGGCGAACAGATCCTCCGCCGACTTGAACCCGAGCTGGTCGGCCAGGTCCTCGAGCTTCACCGCCGTCTTACCTTCGCGTTGCAGCAGCTTCTCGACCAGCTCCCGGCCGCGAGCAATCGTTTCGTGCTTGGCCTGTTCGTTGAACCACGCGCGCACTTTCGCTTTCGCGCGGTGGCTGTGAAGGAAACCCAGATCCGGGTTGACCCAGTCGCGCGAAGGCCCGCCCTCCTTCGCGGCGACCACCTCCACCGTCTGCCCGTTCTTCAACGCGGTGTTGAGCGGCACCATCGCGCCGTCGACGCGCGCGCCCCGGCAGCGATGGCCCAGGCTCGTGTGCACGCTGTACGCGAAATCGACGGGCGTGGCGCCCTTGGGCAGTTCGACGATGGCTGCATCGGGCGTCAGGACGTAGATGTGGTCCTGGAACAGGTCTTTCGCTGCACCCGACAAGTCGCGCTCCCACGCGAGCAGTTGCCGCAGCACCGCGATCTTCGCGTCGTACTCGCCGCTGGCCGACACGCCGGAGTAGCCCTTCTGCCCGGCTTCCTTGTACGCCCAGTGCGCGGCGACGCCGTGCTCCGCATGCTCGTGCATCGACTGCGTGCGGATCTGGATCTCGATCGCGCGGCCGTGCGCATCGCGCACGATGGTGTGCAGCGACTGGTACCCATTGGCCTTGGGCCTGGCGATGTAGTCGTCGAACTCCTCGACCATGGGCGTGAACTGCTCGTGCACCCACGACAGCGCGGCGTAGCAGTCCTTCACCCCGGGCACGATCACGCGCAGCGCGCGGATGTCGAACACCTGTTCGAAGTCCACGCCCTTGCCGCGCATTTTCTTGACGATCGAGTAGATGTGCTTGGGCCGGCCGTAAACGTGCGCCTCGATGCCTTGCGTGCGCAACTCGCGCTCGAGCCGTGAGCGAAGCTCTTCGACGTACTGCTCGCGCTCCACGCGCTTTTCATCGAGCATCCTCGCTACGCGCTTGTACGTCTCGGGCTCGAGAAAGCGGAAGGCGAGGTCTTCCATCTCCCACTTCACTTGCCAGATGCCCAGCCGGTTCGCCAGTGGCGCGAACACTTCCAGGGCTTCGCGCGAAACCGTGGGCGGCGCCACCGTCTTGTTCGCGGCGTGCCAACGCAAGCTGGCCAGGCGCGAAGCCAAGCGCAGCATCACGACACGCAGGTCGCGCGAGAACGCCAGGAGCATCTTGCGCACGCTCTCGGTCTGCGCCTGGGTGTCGTCCGCCGCGTCGTCGGCTTCGCGCGTCTGCTGCTGGATGCGCACCAGCTTGTTGGTCTCGATCGCCAGCTTCGCGTAGCTTTCGCCGAACGCCTTGGCGATCACCTCTTCCGGCTTGTTGAGATACGCGCACGCATAGACGAGATAGCTCGCCGCTTGCATCGCTTCGGAGCCGCCCATCTGCTTGAGGATGGCTGCGACCGCGTCGGCGTGCGAGAGCGTGTTCTCACCGGTGTCGAGCGTTTCCTGCGCGATGAGCGGTTCGGCGAACGCGCGCGTTCGCGAGAGCGCGTTGGCCTGCTGCGGCAGGGCCTGCTCCGTTGCGGCAATCAGCTCAGGAACCTGGCTGTCCGCCTGTTCCGCTGTCAGGCTCTTCATCGCGTCAATCGAGGAGGAACAGCGCCACCGCCTCGACCTGGTTGTCCTGCACGAACATCGGCGCGTGGCCGACGCCCTCGAATTCGAGAAGGCTTGCACGCGGGCCGCGCTGCGTCATCGCAAGGGCGGTGTCCTTTGAGAGCAAGTCCGATTCCGCGCCGCGCGTGACCAGCACGCGCGCCGTGATGTTGTCGTAGACCTGCCAGAGCGCGGCCGATCCTTGCTGCGCGGTCTCGGGCGTCACTGCGCGCACGGCCACGCCGATGTTCGGGTCGTAGTGCAATGTGAACGCACCGTCGGGCAGTTCTTTCACCATCGGGCGCGACAGCGCCATCCACTGCTCGGGCGTATGCGGGCCGAACCCCTTCGATACCGCCCACATCGCATCGGCCGCCTGCTGCAAGGTGTCGAAGCGGCCGGTCTGCCCGATGTAGCCCTGGATGCGCTCGATCGATTTCCACTCGATTTCCGGGCCGACATCGTTCAGCACCATGCGCCGCACCGGTGCCGGCAGCGGAAGCTTCGGTGTGCCCGCGACTCCGATGCCGATCAGGCCGCCCATGCTCGTGCCGACCCAGTCGAGCGTGCCCACTTTGGCCTGCGCACTCAATTGCCCCAGCATCGCCAGCATGTCACCGACATACGCCGGCACCTGGTAGCCCATCGGGTCCTTCAGCCAGTCGCTCTTGCCTCGGCCCACCACGTCGGGGCAAACCACACGCAGCTTGCCGCCCGCGCGAGCGACGAGCGCTTGCGCGAGCACATCGAAATCGCGGCCCTGGCGCGACACGCCGTGCACGCAAACGACGAGGTGCGGCGCCTGTGCGTCGCCCCATTGCCAGTACGCCATGCGGTGGCCGCCCGAGGGGTCGGGGCAGGATACGTAGTTCAGCGTAGGGTCTGGCATGGGGAACAAAAAACCGCATACTGTGCGGCGGTCATTTTTCTTATCGTAGACCAAGTCTGGAGACCATCATGCTGAAAGGCAAAACCGCGCTCGTCACGGGTTCGACCAGCGGCATCGGCCTGGGCATCGCGAAAGCGCTGGCAGCCGAAGGCGCGAACATCGTGCTCAACGGCTTTGGCGATGTCGACGGCCCGCGCGCGCAGGTGGAGGCGTTCGGCGCGAAGGTCGGCTATCACGGCGCGGACATGAGCAAGCCCGCGCAGATCGAAGAGATGATGGCCTTCGCGGCCGGCGAGTTCGGGCGCGTCGACATCCTCGTGAACAACGCCGGCATCCAGCACGTCGCACCGGTCGAGGACTTCCCGCCGGAGAAGTGGGACCAGATCATCGCGATCAACCTCTCGAGCGCGTTCCATACGTCGCGGCTCGCGATTCCAGCAATGCGAAAGGCCAACTGGGGCCGCATCATCAACATCGCATCGGTGCATGGCCTCGTCGCCTCGGCGCAGAAGTCCGCCTATGTCGCCGCCAAGCACGCGTTGGTGGGCCTCACCAAGGTGACGGCACTCGAGAACGCCACCACGGGCATCACCTGCAATGCCATCTGTCCCGGCTGGGTGCTGACGCCGCTGGTGCAGAAGCAGGTGGATGCGCGCGCGGCCGCGCAAGGCGTGTCGAACGACGAAGCGACGAAGCAGCTGCTCGGCGAAAAAGAGCCGTCGATGCAGTTCACCACGCCCGAAGAGCTCGGGCAGCTTGCCGTGTTCTTCTGTTCCGATGCCGGCAAGAACGTGCGCGGCGTCGCGTGGAACATGGATGGCGGCTGGGCCGCCCAGTGATCGTCACGCGCCGAGCTTCAAGTCGTACGGGTGCGTGATCTCGAAGCGGTCGTCCGCCAGGTCGTAGTCCCACCGTTCCACCTTGCATACGCGCGGCATCTGTGCCGCGGGCGATTCCCAGCGGATCACGTTGACTGAATTCGGTGTGTTGTGCCGCACGCGCGTCGAAAGCGCCGTGCCCGCCTGCACGCAATACATCGGCCGGCCCACGCCTTTCACTTTGGAGCAGACGTCGCTCACGTAAGGCAGGTGGATGTGCCCGCCGAGCACGAGGTCGGCGCCGGCCCCGGACCACGCGCGCACCGCTTCTTCTCCGCCATGCAGGCGGTCCTTCTCGTCCTCGGGCCGCATCACGCACGCAGGCTGGTGAGTGACGACCACACGCAGCTTCCCGGGCGGCACCTGCTCGAGCAACTGCACGACATAGCGGATCTGCTGCGGCGAGACTTCGCCGTCCTTGTGCCGCTCGGGCCGCGTGGTGTTCACGCCGATCACGACTGCGTCGGGCAACTCGAGCACCGGCTCGAGCTCCTTGCCGAATGCGCGCTGGTAGTTGTGCCATGGTGCGACCACCCGCGCGAGCAAGTTGTACAGCGGGATGTCGTGATTGCCCGGCAGCGAGAGCATCTTCGGGATGCGCAGCGAATCGCAGAACTGCCGCGCCGCGGCGAACTGGGCCGGCCGCGCACGCTGGGTAATGTCGCCGGAGAGGATCAGCGCATCGGGCTTGAGATTGTGCGCGAGCGCTTGCAGCGCGAGGACGACCTGCACTTCGTCGGTGCCGAAGTGCGTATCGGAGATGTGGAGCAACACGGACATCCGTGCAGCATAGGGTCTATTTCAGCTGAACCGAGCCGGACACGGTGACGGTGACGGTCGTTTTGCCGGCCTCGACGGGAACCGGCGAAGACTCGGCACTCGACACCGCCTGCGCCATCATGCGCGGCCGCGGGCCCGGTGCGAAGTCGCTGGAGTTCACCGCCACTTCGCGCAGCGAATAGCCGGTGAAACCAAAGCCCCGCGCGAGTTCCTGGGCCTTCACCTTGAATCGCTCGATCGCCGCTGACTGCGCGTCCGTTTCGACTTTGGCTCTTTGCTCGCGGCTCAGCCCGAAGCCGATGTTGCCGACGGTCATGGTGGTGACGCGCGCCGCAGCCTGCGTGACGCGGGGAAAGTCCCGCCCTTCGAGAGCCACTTCGGCCGTGCCACGCCAGCCGGCGATCTTGCCGGTATTGGCGTAGCGCGGATACACCGAGAACGCGCCGGTGCGCACATCCATTTGTCCCGCCTCGGCCGATCGCTTCACTTCAGCCAGCGCCGCGTCGACCGCGGACTTCAGCTGGGCCTGCACCGCGGCGGCATCGTTGGCTTCGCGGGTGGTCGCGAGGCTGATGCTGATCAGGTCCTGCGTGACTTCGACCGTGCCGTTCGCGGACAACTGCAGTACGTTCTGCGGTGGAGGCAATGCCTGGGCGGCCGCAGCGAAGGAAACGAGGAGGAAGGAAGCGACCGCGAGTTTCTTCATCTTGTTCTCAGGTGCGAAGGAGTTTGAGCGTTTCGAATTCTCCACGAACGACGCTTTGCGGTTTCACGCCCCACCAGTCCCGCGCCACCGTTGCATAGATCTGCCGGAAATCCGTTGTGTGGACCAGGTTCTGCCCGGCGTCGAGCCGTGTGAGGTCCGGTGCGAGCCCGACAAACCCGCCCCGCACCGCGCCTCCCATCACGAAATGCGCTGCGGCGGTGCCATGGTCCGTGCCGTTGCTCTGGTTCTGGCGCGCGCGCCGGCCGAATTCCGAGAACGTCATGACGAGCGTGTGGTCCCATGCGCCGATCTCGACCAGGGACGACCTCAGTGCGGCGAGGCCCTGCCCGAGCTGGCGCAGCAAATTCGCATGCGTGCCGAGCTGGTTCTGGTGGGTGTCGAAGCTGCCCAGCGAAAGGACGACGACGGGCACGCCCGTGCGCCCGCGCTGCGACGCGATCACCTGTGCGGCCGCGCGCACAGCGTTGCCGAAGCCGCCGTCGGGGAACGCCGTCGCGAATGCGTGGGCATCGCCGCGCAAGCCATCGGCCGCCCTTGCCACGTCTTGCTCGACGCGAATGATGTGCGAAAGCGCGGCATTGCCGGGCGCGTCGTCATGCACGGGCGAATTCGACGCGCCGCGCACGAAGGATTCCGGGTTGTTCAGCGTGACGGCCCGGCAACCGGCGAGCGGACCGTAGCTGCCTGCCCCGACACGAACGCCTTCGGCGGTGAACGCCGCTTGCTTGGCCAGGCCCGCATGCATGGCGCGCGCGACCCAGCCGTCGTGCAGGTATTCGTCCGCCCGCGACGCGGTTTCCCAGATTTCGATCGAGCGAAAGTGCGACAAGTTCGGCCCGGGATAGCCGACCCCGTGCACGATCGCCAGTTCGTTGCGTTCCCACGCGGGAAGCAATGCGGCGAGCTCGGGGTGCAAGCCGAAGCGCGAATCGATCTTCAGCACGTCGGCCGGCGGGATTGCGATCGTGCTGCGCAACTGCGTGTACATCGCGTCGGCATAGGGCACCACGGTGTTCAGCCCGTCGTTGCCGCCCTTGAGTTCGACGAGCACGAGCACGCGGCCCGAGGAAGACGCAGACTTGGACGCAGCAGCGAGCGCCGGGAATCCGAGCAGCGAGACGCCCGCTGCGCCGACGAAATCGCGCCGTTTCATTTGAGCTGGTACCCCGGATCCATCGCTGCTTGCCGGAACGCGGCCATGCGTTGCGCGTCGCCGGGAACATAGGCCACGAGCTGGTCCGCAAAGCGCCGGCGCTCGAGCAGCGTGGTCGCGTTGATCCACTCCGTGTAGCCCGGCCAGCCCTTCACGTTGGGGGGCACGAGGAGGTTCTGCCCGAGTTGCGCCGATTTCTGCACCATCGGGCGCACGTCCTGCGGGCGGATGCCCAGTTCGCGCACGGCACCGACCACCAGTTCCACCGGCGATTTGACAAGCGAGTTGCGGTTGGCGGCGTCCCAGAATTCGCGCGATAGCAGCAGCTCGCGCATTGCCACTGCGATGTCGTAATTGGTGGAGCGGAACCGCTGCGCGATGCGCTCCACTTCGCGAGGATCGGGCGTCGGCGAGACGAATTCAACCCAGAGCTTCTCGACGATGAACCGGGCCGCCTGCGGCTGGTCCAGCAGGATGTCGAGCACCTGGTCCCCGTCGAAGCTGCCGGTGTGGCCGAGCACGGTCTTCGTCCCGAAGTCGTGCATCGCGGGACGGAAGCGGAAGCTCAGGTCGTCGCGCTCGAGCGACCAGCCCGTGAAGGCACGCGCGACTTCGCGGATGTCGCCTTCCGTGTAGCCGCCGCCCTGGGTCGCTTCACCGAGCGTGAACAGCTCCATCACCTCGCGAGCGAAGTTTTCGTTGGGCGCTTCCTTGCGATTGCGCGCGCCGTCCAGGTACACGAGCATGGCCGGGTCGCGCGCGATGCCGTGCAGCATGTCGCGAAAGCTTCCCATGGCATTGGCGCGAAGCAACTCGTGCTGCCTCCACATCGCGTCGGCGCGCACGACCTTCTGCTGCGACGTCGCGAAGTGGCCATGCCAGAACAGCGTCAGCCGCTCGGCAAGGGGAGTGGGGGATTCGACCATCTCGCGCATCCACCATTCCTTGATGCCGAACCCTTCGCGGATTTGCTCCCGGCGTGCCATCTGGCGCTCGTCGCGCGACATCGTCTTCTGCGCGACCGCGGCCGGCGGCGCGGAGATCGCTTCAGGCGGCAACGCGTGCAGCGGCTGTGCGCGCCTGGCCGCAGAGATGACGTCGTCGACGGCTTGCTCCGCGCTGCGGCCTTCGAATGCGCGCACCTCGCCGGCCGAAGGGACGAAGCCGGTGCGAATGAGCAGATGGCGGGCTTCGTCGGCACTCATCCGTGCCGGAGCGGCATGCACGAAGGGCGCGATCGCGGCGCAGGCGATCGCCAGGCAGGAAAACAACTTCATTGGCGCTTGCCGTACTGGCGATTGAATTGCTGCAGCTGCCGGCGCAGCTCGGCCCTTTCATCGTCGCTCAAATGGCGCGGGGGCGTGCTCGGCGGCGGTGTCTGGACGCTGCGGGTCGAAACAGGTTTCGTTGCAGCGGCGACCTTGTGTTGCTCCTGTGTGCTTGCATTCGCGGTGCCGGCAATGCATGCCGACGAGGCGATCAAGGCACAAAGGATGAGGTACCGCTGCATAAGTGCGTGATTAAACGCCCGCGGCGCCCGTGCGATCCAGCACCGGCGGTGAACGATTGCGCGGCGCCGCAACATCTGTAACACTGTGTCAGCAGTACCGAAAAACACCGCACGGCCATTGCTGCGTCCCCTCAAAATCGGCTCTGTTACAAATCCATCGTTGGAGCAACATGACACAAGCCGCAGCCCGAACCGACAAGATTCTGGTCGTCGACGATGACGCCCGGATCCGCGACCTGCTGCGTCGCTATCTCACGCAGGAAGGTTTCGAAGTGATCCTGGCCGAGGACGGCAAGGCGCTCAACCGTTTGATGCTGCGTGAAACAGCCGATTTGATCGTCCTGGACCTGATGATGCCGGGCGAAGACGGCTTGTCGATCTGCCGCCGCCTGCGCGCTGCCAACGACCGCACGCCCATCATCATGCTCACTGCCAAGGGCGAGGACGTCGACCGCATCGTCGGGCTGGAAGTCGGCGCGGACGATTACCTCGGCAAGCCCTTCAACCCCCGCGAACTCCTGGCCCGGGTGCACGCTGTGCTGCGCCGCCGCCCCGCGCAAGAAGCGCCGGGCGCACCGTCGAGCGACAACGAAGTCGTGACGTTCGGCCCGTTCCAGTTCGACCTCGGCGCGCGCACGCTGCGCAAGAACGGCGAAGAGTTGCCGCTGACCACCGGTGAATTCGCGATGCTCAAGGCGCTGGTGCGTCACCCCCGCCAGCCGTTGTCGCGTGAAAAACTCGCGCAACTGGCCCGCGGCCGCGAGTTCGAGCCATTCGACCGGAGCCTCGACGTACAAGTTTCCCGCCTGCGCAAGCTGGTCGAGGCGGATCCCGCTTCGCCGCGCTACATCCAGACGGTGTGGGGCGTGGGTTACGTGTTCGTGCCGGATGGCGCGAGCTGATACTCCGCGTTGCTGACTTCGTCGCGCTTCGATGACAGAATGACTCATCCTTGAGTCATTGGCGGCCTGCAGCCGCAGTCAATTGTCATTCGCATGATCAGAGGGGCAACCACCAGCATAGAGGTGACGGGCCCGGCGCCGCTTGAAACGGCACCGGCTCCGCTCGAGATGCGCCCGCGCCTGGGGCTTTCGCTTTTCTGGCGCACGTTCTTCCTGCTTTCGCTGCTGCTCGTCGGCTCGATCATCGCGTGGCTGCAGACCTTCCGCCAGCTCGAGTTCGAACCGCGCGCGGTGCAAACGGCGCAGCAGATCGCATCCCTGGTCAACCTCAGTCGCGCCGCGCTCGTCCACTCGGATTCGATCGCGCGCGTGTCCCTGATCAAGACCCTCGCCGACCAGGAAGGCGTGCGCATCGTTCCGCGCGAGCCGACCGACCGCTACGCGGCGTTCGTGCCGGGCGAGCTCGACGAAAAGGTGATGGAAGAACTCGTCACGCGGCTGGGCCCCGGCACGGTGATGGCCGCCAGCGTGAACAGCGAACAAGGCCTGTGGATCGGCTTCAAGATCGAACAGGACGCCTACTGGATGCTGCTCGACCGCTCGCGCCTCTCGAGCGTCGGCGGCCGCACGTGGCTAATCTGGCTGATCACCGCGGCGGGCTTGTCGCTGGCGGGCGCGGCGGTCATTGCGCGATTGATCAACCGCCCGCTCAAGCAGCTGTCGTTCGCCGCGAGCCGCGTGCGTGACGGTGACTTCGATGCGAGCCGCCTGGACGAGAAGGCGGTGACCAGCGAGATCCGCGAGGTGAACATCGGCTTCAACCGGATGGCGCAGCAGCTTGCCAAGATCGAGCAGGACCGCGCCGTGATGCTCGCAGGCATCTCGCACGACCTGCGCACGCCCCTGGCGCGCCTGCGCCTCGAAACGGAGATGAGCGTCGCCGACGCCGATGCGCGCGAGCACATGGCCGCCGACATCGACCAGCTCGACGCCATCATCGACAAGTTCCTCGACTACGCGCGCCCGGACCATGCGGAGCTGAAGGCCGTGTCGCTCAACGACGTGATCGAGGCGTGCCTCTACGCGGTGCAGGACCACGGCGACATCAAGATCAACCTCGACATCACGCGCAACCTGTATGTGATGGCCGACGAGGTGGAACTCGCGCGCGTGATCTCCAACCTGCTCGAAAACGCGCGCCGCTACGGCAAGACGCCCGAAACCGGGATCGCAGTGGTCGACATCGCGGCGAAGTCGCGCAACGAATGGGTGCTGCTGAAGGTGCGCGACCATGGCATGGGCGTCGCGCCGGACGCACTGCCCAACCTGGTGAAGCCGTTCTTCCGCGGCGACGCGGCTCGCACGGCGGCGACCGGGGCCGGCCTGGGCCTTGCCATCGTCGACAAGACCGTGCAACGCATGGGCGGGATCTTCGCGCTGTCGAACACCACGTCCGGCGGCCTCGCAGCGCACATCAAGCTGCAGCGCTCGAAGAGCGGCATGACGATGCCCGAGAAGGAGCATCCGGCGTCCGCCAGAAACGAAGCCTTCTTCGAAAGCTAAGCCGCGGTCAGCAGCACGACCGCGCGCGCCTCGATCGACAGCCCCTGCCCGACCGGCCCGAGCTTTTCGGCCGTCTTCGCTTTCACATTCACCTGGGCCGGCGTGAGCTGGAGCGCCTGCGCAAGGCGCGCGCGCATCGCTTCGATGTGCGGCGCGAGCTTCGGGGCTTGGGCGACCACCGTGCTGTCGATGTTGGCGATCTCCCATCCGGCTTCGCGCACGCGGCGCGCCGTTTCGGTGAGCAGGAGAATCGAGCTCGCGCCCTTGAAGCGGTCGTCGCTGTCCGGGAAATGCTTGCCGATGTCGCCGAGCCCCGCGGCGCCATAAAGCGCATCGGTGATCGCATGGGCCAGCACGTCGGCGTCGGAGTGCCCGAGCAGGCCGAGCTCATGGGGGATGTCGATGCCGCCGATGACGAGCTTGCGTCCCGGCACGAGCGCATGCGTGTCCCAGCCTTCGCCGACGCGAATCTTCGTCACCGGACCCGGCCCTTGAGCACCACTTCCGCCGCGGCGAAGTCCTCGGGATAAGTCACCTTGAAATTCTGCGCGCCGCCTTCGACCAGCATGGGCTTCAGGCCCAGCGACTGGATCGCGGCCGCTTCGTCCGTGACCGAGTGGCCCGAGCGTTCGAGCGCCTGCATCAGCATGCCGATGCGAAACATCTGCGGCGTCTGCGCCAGCCACTTGTCGTCGCGGTCAATGGTCTCCACTGCGCGGCCGTCCGCTTCACGCTTGAGCGTGTCCGGCAGCTTGTGCCCGAGCAATCCCCCCACTTCGTCGCCCTGCACCGAGTCGATCAGCTTGTCGACCAGCTCCGGCGTGACGAGGCAGCGCGCCGCATCGTGCACGAGCACCCAGTCGCTTTCGGTGGCGCCGGCGCGGCGCAATTCGTAAAGACCGTTCTGCACGCTCTGCGCGCGCGTGGTCCCGCCGCACGCGATCACCAGTGCCGAGGTGGGATTGCGTTCGAAGAACCCATCGCCCGGGGCCACGACCACGAGCGTGCGGGCGATGCGCTTGACGGCTGCGAAAGCGGCCAGCGTGTGCCACACCAAGGGCTGCCCTGCAATGCGTTCGTACTGCTTGGGGCCGTGGGTCCCGGCCCGGCTGCCCGTTCCTGCGCACGGCACCAGCGCGTAGAAGCGGGGATTCGATTTGCTGTCACTCGTTGCCATACGTCCCATTCTAGAATTGCTACGTCGATGCACCCCACCCTTTTTTCCGGGCGGGGTGTTCGTCATTCTTCATTCGAATGGAACTCCCCAAACTCAATACGGGCAAGCGCTATGTGCTGCCGAGGCCCCCTGGCTCGGCAGACGCGCTGCTGCTTGCGCGCGTGGCAGAGCGCGAACTCAAGGACAAGCGCCTCACGACGATCGTCACTGCCAACGCTGCGGATGCCCAGCGGCTCGTGGCGGAGCTGCCATTCTTCTGCCCCGACCTGCGCGTGTGCCTCTTTCCCGACTGGGAGACACTGCCGTACGACACGTTCTCGCCGCACCAGGACCTGATCAGCGAGCGGCTTGCCACGCTGTGGCGCATTTCCGAGGCGGATGTCGACGTCGTGATCGTGCCGGCCACGACGGCGCTGTATCGCGTGGCGCCCCCCGGTTTCCTCGCGGGCTACACCTTCCACTTCGCGGTGAAGCAGAAGCTCGAAGAGTCGAAGCTGCGTGCGCAGCTCACGCTGGCGGGCTACAGCCACGTGACGCAAGTGGTCAGCCCCGGCGAATACGCAGTGCGCGGCGGGCTCATCGACTTGTTCCCCATGGGCTCGGGCGTGCCGTACCGCGTCGACCTGTTCGATGACGAGATCGATTCGATCCGCACGTTCGACCCCGACTCGCAGCGCAGCCTGTACCCCGTGCCCGAAGTGCGACTGCTGCCGGGGCGCGAATTCCCGATGGACGACGACGCGCGTGCGCGATTCCGCCGCCGCTGGCGCGAGCTGCTCGAAGGCGACCCGACCAAGAGCCGCATCTACAAGGACATCGGTAACGGCGTTGCGACTTCCGGCATCGAGTATTACCTGCCGCTGTTCTTCGACGAGACCGCCACGGTGTTCGACTACATCGGTGCGCAATCGACACTGGTGCTGCACGGCGACCTCGAGCCCGAGTTCCAGCGCTTCTGGCAGGACACGCGCGACCGGTACCGGCTCTCGCAAGGCGACCCCGAGCGGCCGGTGCTCGCGCCCGAAGCGCTGTTCCTGTCGAGCGAGCAGTTCTATGCGAAGGCGAACGAGCATGCGCAGCTGGCGGTGCGCGCTGTCGCCGACGAGCAGCAACCTTATGCGCAGTTCGACGCGCTGCCCGACATCGCGGTCGCGCGCGGCACCGACGAACCGCTTGCCCGTTTCAAGGAGCATCTGCGCAACACGCAGCATCGCGCGCTGATCCTGGCCGAGAGCCCAGGCCGTCGCGAAAGCCTGCTGGATTTCCTTCGCGCAAGCCACGTGTCGCCGCCGTCCTTCGATTCGCTCGAGGAGTTCGGGCAAAGCGAAGAGAAGATCGGCATCGCGATCTCGGAGCTGAACACCGGCTTCGCATGGATCGAGCGCGGCATCGACCTCGTTACCGAAACCGAGCTCTTTGCCGCAGCCCCCAGCGCGCGCCGCAGGAAGAAGCAGGAGCAGGTCAGCGACGTCGAAGCGCTGATCAAGGACCTGTCGGAGCTGAACATCGGCGACCCGGTCGTTCACGCGGCGCACGGCATCGGCCGCTACAAGGGCCTGGTCAACATGGATCTCGGGCAAGGCAGCACCGAGTTCCTGCACCTGGAGTACGCCGACAAGGCCTTGCTCTACGTGCCCGTCAGCCAGCTGCACCTGATCAGCCGCTACACCGGCGTGTCGGCGGAAGAAGCACCGCTGCACAAGCTCGGCTCCGGGCAGTGGGAAAAGGCCAGGCGCAGGGCGGCCGAACAGGTGCGCGACACGGCCGCGGAGTTGTTGAACATCTATGCACGCCGCGCGGCGCGCGAAGGCCACGCCTTCCGCTTCTCGGCACAGGACTACGAAGCCTTCGCGAACGATTTCGGGTTCGAGGAAACGCCCGACCAGAACGCGGCGATCCACTCCGTGATCCAGGACATGGTGTCGCCGCAACCGATGGACCGCCTCGTGTGCGGCGACGTGGGCTTCGGCAAGACGGAGGTCGCATTGCGGGCCGCGTTCATCGCCGTCACTGGCGGCAGGCAGGTCGCATTTCTCGCGCCGACGACGCTGCTGGCCGAGCAGCACTACCAGACGCTGGTCGACCGCTTCTCGAAATGGCCCGTCAAGATCGCCGAGGTGTCGCGCTTCCGTTCCGCCAAGGAAGTGAACGCGACGATCAAGGGCCTGGCCGACGGCACGGTGGACATCGTCGTCGGCACGCACAAGCTGCTGTCGGAATCGACCCGGTTCAAGGAGCTGGGGCTGTTGATCATCGACGAGGAGCACCGCTTCGGCGTGCGCCACAAGGAGGCCATGAAGGCGATGCGCGCCGAAGTCGACGTGCTCACGCTCACGGCAACACCGATCCCGCGCACGTTGGGCATGGCGCTCGAGGGGCTGCGCGATCTTTCGGTGATCGCCACCGCGCCGCAGCGCCGCCTCGCGATCAAGACTTTCGTGCGCAACGAATCGAGCGGCGTGATCCGCGAAGCCATATTGCGCGAGCTGAAGCGCGGCGGGCAGGTCTACTTCCTGCACAACGAGGTCGAGACGATCCAGAACCGGCGCGAGCGCCTGGAGCAGTTGCTGCCCGAAGCGCGCATCGCGGTTGCGCACGGCCAGATGCCGGAGCGCGAACTCGAACGCGTGATGCGCGATTTCGTCGCACAGCGGCACAACGTGCTGCTCTGCTCCACGATCATCGAGACGGGCATCGACGTGCCGACGGCCAACACCATCGTGATCGCGCGCTCCGACAAGTTCGGCCTGGCGCAATTGCACCAGCTGCGCGGGCGCGTGGGGCGAAGCCACCACCAGGCGTACGCGTACCTGATGGTCCCCGACAAGGAGAGCCTGACGAAGCAGGCGTCGCAGCGCCTCGAGGCGATCCAGCAGATGGAGGAACTCGGTTCCGGGTTCTACCTCGCGATGCACGATCTCGAAATTCGCGGCGCCGGCGAAATCCTCGGCGAAAACCAGAGCGGCAACATGCTCGAAGTCGGCTTCCAGCTGTACAACGAGATGCTGGGCGAAGCCGTGAGGTCGCTGAAGGCGGGCGAGGAGCCCGACCTGCTCGCGCCGCTTGCGGTGACCACCGAGATCAACCTGCACGCGCCCGCGCTGCTGCCCGAGACGTATTGCGGGGACGTGCACTTGCGGCTGTCGTTCTACAAACGCCTTGCCACTGCAAAGACGACCGACCAGATCGATGCGCTGCTCGAGGAGATCGTCGACCGCTTCGGCAAGATGCCGCCGCAGGCCCAGACGCTGATCGATGTGCACCGCCTGCGCGTGCTCGCGCGGCCTTACGGTGTGTTGAAGGTCGACGCCGCACCCGGCGTGATCAACATTGCTTTCCGCCCGAAGGCGCCCATCGACCCGATGCGCATCATCGAAATCGTGCAGAAGAACAAGCACATCAAGTTCGCCGGCAACGAAAAGCTGCGCGTCGAACGCGCGCTGGCCGACCCGAAAGACCGCGCTCAAATGGTGCGCGACGTATTGCGCTCGTTGGGCCAGCCAAAAGTCGCCGAACCCGCATGACAAAATCCAACCCGCAATGAGCGCCTTCCGAGAAATTTCCCCCGGCCTGATGGTGCGCGGCATCACACCGCCGCTGAACCTCGCAGACTACAAGCTGGTCGCCTTCGACATGGATTCGACGCTGATCAATATCGAGTGCGTCGACGAGATCGCGGACGCGGTCGGAATGAAGGAGGAGGTCGCCGCGATCACGGAGGCTGCGATGCGCGGCGAGATCGCCGACTACAAGGAAAGCCTGCGGCAGCGCGTGAAACTGCTGCGCGGCGTGACGGTGGCGGATCTCGAGCAGGTCTACGTCGAGCGCTTGCAGCTCAATCCCGGCGCGAAGGAACTCGTCGCGGCGTGCAAGGCGGCCGGCATGAAGACGCTGCTCGTCTCCGGCGGCTTCACTTTCTTCACCGACCGCGTGCGCGACACGCTGGGCATCGACTTCACGCGGTCGAACGTGCTTGAACTCGAGTCCGGCCCGAATTGCGGCCAGCTCACGGGGCGCATGGTCGACCAGGATTGGGGCGACATCTGCGACGGCGCCGAGAAGCGAAAGATGTTTCTCCAGACGTGCGCGCAGCTGGGAATATCACGCCGCCAAGCCATTGCAATGGGCGACGGCGCGAACGACCTGCCCATGATGGGCGAAGCAGGGCTCTCGGTGGCCTATCGCGCCAAACCGAAAGTGCGCGAGCAAGCGATGGTGCAGATCAATGCAGGCGGCCTCGACCGCCTGCTTGAAATCCTCGTTCGCTAGGTCAAAAGAACCGGCTTTCAGTAAGTGGCGCCAGGGCGGCGCGTCTCGTCGCGGCGCATCGTGCCATCGCGGTCGTCGTGGTGCTTGCGACGCAGGCCCAGGAGGCCAACCAGGCCAAGCAGGCCGATCCAGCCAAGCTTGTGGTCGTTGTCGCGGTCCGGGCGGTCCATGTCGGGGCCGGCGCCCATCGCGCGCGTGTTGGGTGCCGATTGCGTGGCCTGTGTCGACTGCGAAGCCTGCTTGCCCGATGCGCCGGAGCTCTGGGCCATTGCGGGCATGCCGAACGCGGTGGCGAGCGCGAGTGCGGCAGCGGTGCGTGAAAGGTTTCTCATGGGTGTGTTCCTTGAAGGTGAGTGAAACCATCTTTCACGCACTTCGGCGTCGCGCAGGTCAGTGATCCTGCGTCGAATGCATAGTCCTGCGGCCTACGGCAAGTGGCCTACGCGAATTGGCGGTGCAGGCAGGCGGACCGTAGCCGGCGCTCAGCCAGCCGGCAGCTCGACGCGAAACGTCGTGCCTTCCCCTAGCTTGCTGCGGACCTCGATGCGCCCGCCGTGCATGTCGACGGCGTTCTTCACGATCGCGAGGCCCAGCCCCGTTCCCTGGATCGCGCCGACGTTGCTGGCGCGATGGAACGATTCGAACAGGTGCCCGATCTCGTCGGGCGGGATGCCGATGCCCTGGTCGGCCACCTCGAACACCGTTGCCGATTGGTCGCGCTTCACGTTGAAGCGAACCTCGCCGCCGTGGGGCGAATACTTCAGTGCGTTCGACAGCAGGTTGCTGAAGATATGGCGCAGCAGCTTCTCGTCGTACGCGCCCTCGCCGACGTCCTCCGCGATCGACAGCCTCACCTCGCTCAGGTCGTTCGGCTGCTGCGCGCGCGCCTCGTCCACGAACTGCCGCACCAGCGGTGCAAGCGGAATGCGCTCAGGCTGGAAGTCGAGCATGCCCGCGTCCGCACGGCCGAGCAGAAGCACACGGTCCATCATGCGCGACATCCGCTGAACTCCGGAGGAAATGCTGTCGAGGATCTCGTCGCGCTCGGTCTTCGGCAGCCGCTCGCCGTAGTGCCGCAGCAACTCCTCGGCCGACATGATGGCGGCGAGCGGCGTGCGGAACTCGTGGCTCGTCATCGCCACGAAGCGGCTGCGCAATTCGTTGAGTGCCCTTTGCTGTTCCAGTGCTTCGCGGATCTCGCTTTCCGATTTCTTGCGCTCGGTGATGTCGATGTAGGTCCAGATCACGCCCGAGTCCGGGTCCTGCGCGCGCACACAGCTGCCGCCCATCTCCACCCAGAACAGTTCACCGTTGCGGCGCTTGATCTGCAACTCGCGCACGTACGAACCGGTTTCGAAAAGCGAGGACCGTGCCTCCACGCGGAAGTGCTGGTACGCATCGTCGTCCGGCAGGACGAGCTGGAACGGCTGCCCCAGCAGGATCTGCCGTGGGTACCCGAGCATCTGCGCGAATTTCTCGTTCACCCATTCGAGAGTGCCGCCCACGGAGAGCACGATGCCCACGAGTGCGTTGTTCAGGATCGCCTCGCGCTCGGAGCTGGTTCGCTGCAGCTGTGCCTCGAGTTCCTTGCGCTGGGTGATGTCCATGATCACCCACACGGTGCCCTGCGACAGGTCGTCGCGGTTCACGGCCTTGCCCGACAGGTGAACCCAGATCGCCGAGCCATCGGCGCGGCGCATCTGCAGCTCGCGGTCGAACACCGCGCCGCGGGCCACCGCTTCGGCCACGCCGCCGCCGACCTCGAGGTAGTTCTCGCGTGAAAGGTAGAACGACTCCATGGACAGGCCGGGGCGCGCCTGCATGCCGAAGATGTCCATCACCGGCTTGTTCGCCCAGCGCAGGCGGCCGTCGGGCGTGAGGAAGGCGATGCCCACGATCGAGTTCTGCAGGATGATCTCGCGCTCCTCGAGCACCATGCGCAGATGGTTCTGCGACTGGCGCAGCGCCTCGACCATCGCGTGTTCGGCGGCGATGCGCGCTTGCGCCTGCTCCTTGAAGCGGCGCGCGACGTTGATCCGGTCGCCCAGCGCAAACGACAACATCACCATCTCCAGCGCGGACCCGATGAGCAGCGCATTCGACGTGAAGATGTTCGACGGCAGCACGCCCGTGTTGTGCAAGGCAAGCGTGACCACCCCGACCAGCAGCAGGGCCCATGCGAGGAAGAACCACTTGGCGCCGGCGAACTCGCGCTTGATGCTGATGAAGCCCACGGTCACCATCGTTACGACGCTGATCACTGCCAGCACCGTCACCATGTACGACGACACCGTGTACGGCATGAACATCGCCGCAACGATCGACAGCGACCAGCCGAGCATCTGCAGCAGCAGGACCTTGTCGATGAGCGGCATGCGCTGCGGGCTCGACAGGAAGCTGCGCGCGAACAGCAGGCCGAACAGCGCCGCCGACGCCAGCCCGACCGGCGGCGACACGGTGTTCCACCAGCGCCATTCGGGCCAGAGGAATTGCCCACCGAGGCCGGTGAGTGCCGCCTGGCCGATCGCCATGCTCGCCACGAAGCAGACGTAGTGCAGGTAGGCCGATTCGCGCACCGACACGAACAGCAGCAGGTTGTAGAGGAGCAAACCGATCAGCAGGCCGAAGTAGAGGCTCAGCGCCGAATACGTGAGCATGTCGTGCTGCCACAGCGCGTTCTGCTGCCACAGCGTCGCCGGCGCGGCGACGGTGCCTTCCGACTCGATGCGCAGGTAGACCTCGTTCTCCTGGCCCGGCTTCAGGTGCAGCGGGAGCACGTGGTTGCGATGCGGGACGACGCGGTGCGAAAAAGGGTAGAAGTCCCCGCCCACCTGCTTTTCGTAATGGCCGTCGGCATCGCGCGAATGGAGTTCGAGCTTGTCCAGCGGCGGATACGCGACTTCGAGCAGCCAATCCGCCGGTGCATTCTTTTGCACGTCGAGGGTGACCTTCAACCAGATCGCGGAGCGCGTCAGGCCGAAGTTCGCGCCGACGCCTTGCTGCGGGACCGACCTGAATTGCGACTGGTAGGCGGGCTTCCGGACGTCCTCGAGCGTGAGTTGGCCGTCCTTGTCCTCGAGGAAGACGAACGACTTGGCCAGCAGGTAGCTGTCACCGTCGCCGACTTCAACCACGCCTGCCGGGTCTTGCGCGAATGCCGGCGCAGCCGCCAGCGCGAGAGCGACGAACAGCCGGGCAATGCGCATCACGGGATCAGACCCTTTCGATCCGCGCACGTCCCGCTTCGACCGCGAAAGTCGCCAGCGTATCGATCTTCGTGTCCGCCTTCGTCACGTCGTCCACCACGCGCAGCTTCGTCACCAGCCGGGTTGGCGTGAGTTCGACGACGCCGTAGCCCTTCTTCTTGTTGTCGGCGAAGACGAAGTGCGGGTTTTCGGCGAGCACCGGATTCACGTCGTAGTCGAAAGAGCGCGACGTGATGCTGGTGCCGCAGAACTCCACTCCGACGGCGGCGCTGTCGGCGCGCGCGTAATCGGCCTTCACGTGGCCGACCCAGTTTTCATGCACGTCGCCCCCCAGGAATACCGGATTGGCGACCTTGTTGCGCTGCAGGCTCTCGGCAAGTTTGCGCCGCGCGGCGGGGTAGCCGTCCCAGCCGTCGTTCCAGAACCCTTGCTCCGGCCCCGGCTTGAAATCGCGCTGCGCGAACAAAGTCTGCTGGCCGAGCACCGTCCACGTCGCGCCGGCTTTCGCAAACACGCCGTCGAGCCATTGCTCCTGCGCCGCGCCGAGCATCGTGCGCTTCGGGTCTTCCCAAATCGCGCAAGTGCCGGGATCGATCGTTGCCGAGCCCGGCTTGCCCTGTGGATTGCACGCGTGGTCGTCGCGGTACTGGCGGTCGTCCAGCATCACGAAATTCGCGAGGTTGCCGAACCGCTGCTGCGAGTACACGCGCGTTTCCGCGCCGGAGACCAGGCCTTCGACCGCGCGCGTGAGCACGGCTGCGCGCAACGGCATGTGCTCGTAGAACGCCTGGTAGGCGCCCGCGCGGCGCTTGGCGAAATCGGCAACC
Source organism: Ramlibacter sp. (assembly GCA_035526975.1). Taxonomy (GTDB): domain Bacteria; phylum Pseudomonadota; class Gammaproteobacteria; order Burkholderiales; family Burkholderiaceae_C; genus Ramlibacter. Next base: position 20,851 of record DATLBJ010000038.1, on the reverse strand, counting down.
GCAGGGCCGTTCTCGCCGACGTTCAGCCCGGCGTAGTCGTTCTGCACTTCATGGTCGTCCCAGGTCACGAGCCAAGGACACGCCGCATGCATCGCCTGCAGCTCCGGCTCACCGCGATGGAGCGCATGGCGCGCGCGATAGTCGTCGAGCGTGATCACCCAGCTTCCCGTCGGCATGCGGACCGGATTGCGGGTGGTGCCCGGGTATTCGTAGATGTAGTCGCCCAGGAACAGGACGAGGTCGAGGTCCTCCTTGACCATGTGTTTGTACGCGCTGAAGTAGCCGTAGTCCCATCGCTGGCAGGACGCGTACGACAAGCGCAGGCGCGCCGCGGCTGCATCGGGTGCGGGCATCGTGCGGGTGCGGCCGACGGCACTCACCGCATCGCCGGTCATGAAGCGGTAGAAGTACCAGCGATCGGGTTCGAGCCCACCGGCCTCCACGTGCACCGAGTGAGCAAGTTCGGGCAGCGCCTGTTGCTGCCCGCGCTGCACGACCCGCGCGAACTGCTCGTCGTGCGCGATTTCCCATCGCACTGTCACGGGTTGCGAGGGCAGGTTGCCCATCAGGCGCGTCCACAAGACGACCGAATCGTGCAAGGGCGAACCGCTTGCGACGCCGAGGGTGAATGGCTTCGATGTCAGGCGCGGCTGCGACCAACTGCTGCGCGGCAACCATGCCGCGCCCGATGTTGCGAGCGCGAGCTTCAGGACGTGGCGGCGATCCATGGTCTTCCCACTGCTGAGTTGGTTCGGGCCACTATAGCAATTGGCGGGCGGTTTCCGCCTCTGTCCGCAGCCAGCGCGCGAACGCTTGCGCATCGGCGTTGTCGCGGCCGGCGTCGCTCACCACGACGTAGTAGCCCCGTTGCGACGCCGCGCCGCCGCCAAAAGGCGCGACGAGCCGCTTGTCGCGCACCATCTCCGAAAGCAGCGGGAAGCGGCCGATCGCCACGCCCTGCCCCGCGACGGCCGCACCAATCGCATCGGCATACTGCGTGAAGCGCACGCTGTTCTTCATTCGAAGCTCGCCCAGGCCCATCACGCGGATCCAAGGCTCCCAATCGACGGTGAGGGCCTCGCCCTGCGGCATGTCGACGGCCAGCAGCGTGTGGTTCGCCAGGTCGGCGGGCTTCTTCAGGGGATTCCGCTTGTCCGCGACGAGCGCCGGCGAGCACACGGGCAGCACCGACTCCTCGAACAGCGGCGCGCCTTCACCCTCGCGCGTCGGCACGAAGCGCACGGCCACGTCGACCTGGTGGCGCTGCAGGTCCAGCACTTCCATCGTCGCGGAGATGCGCACGTCGACCGACGGATTTGCGTCGGTGAATCGCGACAGCCGGGGGATCAGCCAGAGCGATGCAAAGCCCGGTGTGCAGGTGATGGCGACGTGCCGCATCGCGGACTGCGCGCGCACGCGGATGGTCGCATCGCGCAGGCGCTCGAGGCAGTCGACCACCGCGCGCTGCATGACCCGTCCCGATTCGGTCAATACGAGCGAGCGATGCCGCCGCTCGAACAAGGGCGTGCCCAGGTGCGCCTCCATCTGCTGGATCTGGCGGCTGATGGCCGACTGTGTGAGAAAGAGCTCGCCGGCCGCCCGGGTGAAGCTCAGGTGGCGGGCCGCGGCCTCGAAGCTGCGCAGCAAGTCGAGGGGCGGCAGGTCGTGGCGGCCGGCCGGAGCCGGGGGTTTCGCATGCGCGGGGTGCATTCGATAGATTCCAAACCAGCGTTTGTAGAGAGGAAGCCCGGCCAATATAGTGATTCCACCAGCGAATACCAACCGGGAAAAACACCATGCCCGCACCCACCACCCTCATCCTGCTTGCCCCGCGCCAGCTCCATGCCATCGACGACGCCGCCGGCGTGCGCATCACCTGCCGCTCGGGAGCGGTGTGGGTGACGATCGACAACGACCCGAAAGACTATGTGCTCGAAACCGGTGAAAGCTTCGTGACGGGCGATCACGCCCGGGCGCTGGTGTACGCGCTTGGCACCGCCCGCATCGACTTGGCCGAGTGCCAGAGCAAGAAGGAAACGATGCCGATGTTCAGCAGGTTCCACGCGATGCCGTTGATGAAAGCGGCGCGGTAGGAGCCGGTCCAGTCGAACACGGCCCCGGACAACCACCCGCCGAGGGCCATCCCGAACAGCGTCGCCATCAGCACGGTGCCGACGCGCGCGCCCGCCTCCGACGGCGAGAAGTGCTGGCGCACGATGAGCGCATACGAGGGCACGATCCCGCCCTGGAACAGCCCGAACAGGCCTGACACGACGTACAGCGACACCATTCCCGTATACGGCAGGAAAAGCAGCAGCGCGATACCTTGCAGGATCGAGCCGAGCAGCAGCGTGCGCAGCCCGCCGATGCGATCGGAGATCCAGCCCGAGACCAGCCGGCTCACGACGCCGAGCGCCAGCATCAGGGACAACATCTGCGCCCCGCGTGCGGCGCCGAATCCGAGGTCGCTGCAGTAGGCGACGATGTGCACCTGCGGCATCGACATCGCGACGCAGCACGAGACGCCCGCCACGCACAGCAACCCCTGCACGACGCCCGTGCTCAGCCCCATCGGCTTGAGCGTGTTCGACACCGCGGCAGTCGAGGCCGAGTCCACGACATCGTGTTGCCGCGGTGGCGGCCTGCGCAGCACCAGCGCCAGCGCGGGCATCGCAACTGCGCAGAACACGCCGATGCCGACGTACGTCGCGCGCCAGCCCGCCTGTTCGACGAAGTACTGGATGATGGGCGGCCAGATTGCCCCCGCCGCATAGTTGCCGCTCATGCAGATCGCCAAAGCAATGCCGCGGCGGCGATCGAACCATTTCGACGTGTCGGCCACCAACGGCGCAAACGTGGCCGACGTCCCGAGCAGGCCGATGAACACGCCCTGCGCGGCATCGAAGAGCGCGAGGTTCGGCGCGAGCCCGGCGCACACGAAACCGACACCCAGCCCGAGCCCGCCGATGACCACCGGCACGAGCACGCCGAACCGGTCTGCGATCCTGCCCATCATCACGCCGCCGACGCCGAAGCCGATCATCGTCAGCGTGTACGGCAGCGACGCCGCGCCGCGGTCCACTGAGAAGTCGGCCTGGATTCGCGGCAGCACCACGCTGATCGAATACATGCCGGCGCCGCCGATCGTCATCAATGCGAACGACACCCCCAGGCGCAGCCACGCATAGGCCGACTCGATCCCTTCGTCTACGCCTGCCAAACGCCCCATCCTTTCGCCCTCAATGCGATGCCGAGTTCCACTTCGATCTCGCGCGCCTTCTCGTAGGCCATCGGGTTGAATTTTTCGTACACCTCGGGCAGCAAGCGTACCCCGTAATCGCGAACATAGCTGCTCGCCTGGATTCCGGCCTTGTGCTTGTCGAAGCGCACGTCGGGATCGAGCCCGGTCATGCCCACGTACACGAAGGGTTTGCCCAACTGCCAGCCGGGGTTGGCGCGGCGAAAGCGCGCGGCGTTCCACACACGGTCGGACAGTTCGATGACATATACGTTGTAGTGCGCGGCTTTCACGGCGCGGGCGTCCACCTGACGGTGGCGATGGTTGCCTCCCGGATGCAGCGCCATCGGTGCTGCAGGCCTTCGCCCCACGCCGCGAAATCGCCTTCACGCGTGAGCACCACGGTGCGCACGTCGCCGGTGAAATCCGGGGACATGCAGAAATCGATTTCGAAGCGCGCACCGTCGGTCACCAGGATCGACATCGTGCGGCCGGTGCTCACGGGCTTGTTGCCACCTTCCTGCCCCGCCGGGTGCCGATACCACTTCACCGTCATGCCCGTGACGGGCTCGCTGTCCGGCACATGGCGCAGGCCCTGCACGCTTGGCTTCGTCCACGGCGAAAAGCCGATGAACCAGCCCGTCCCCGCAGTGTCGACGTCGTGCGCGTTGCCTGTGTCGATGTCCATCGCACGAGGACTATAGCGAGTGGCTGTAAGGAGCTGGCGCGCGCCGCGACTCAAGCGCAACACGGCCGCGAACCGGCGGCGTGTCACCCCGAAACTTTTTCAATCTGGAGATAGAGCCATGCAAGTGAAGAAAATCGCCACCACGCTCGCCGCAGCGACGCTGCTTTGCGCCGCCGGATCCGCCTTTGCGGCGGGCACGGTGCCGGAGTACTACCCTTTCGCCGAAATCATGTCGATGAAGATGATGGACAAGAACAAGGACGGCATGGTGTCCAAGAAGGAATACATGGACATGATGTCCATGGCCTGGGACATGAACGCGAAGAAGATGGCCGTCAAGGGCGAGAAGATGACGACCGAGCAGTTCAACCAGCTGCTGCAGTACCTCAAGGCCGGCGGTTAAGTCGGATTCAGCCGACACAGCGCTACGGGGGGCGCCGACGGCCGAGTTGCCGCCGGGCGCCTAACGTGGGCCGATGGAACGCACCGCGCCCCGCCACTTCTCGATGCTGCGGGGTTTCCACCTCGCCGATTTCTTCACCCTGGGCAACGCCGGCTGCGGGATGGGCGCCGTGCTGTTTGCGATGCTGTACATGGCCAGCGGCAACGCAGCGCATTTTTTTGCGGCTGCCGCGCTCGCGCCCGCTGCGTTCATCTGCGACGTGCTCGACGGCCGCATTGCCCGCGCGCGGCACCAGCATTCGGCATTGGGGCGTGAACTCGATTCGCTCTCCGACGTGATCTCGTTCGGTGTCGCACCTGCGGCGCTGGGCTTCGCGGCCGGCTTGCAGGGCGGTTGGGACGCAGCCGTGCTGCTGTACTTCGTGTGCTGCGGCGTGAGCCGGCTTGCACGCTTCAACGTCACGGCCGAACAGCTCGCGGATCCCGGCGGCAAGGTGAAGTACTTCGAGGGCACGCCCATCCCGACCAGCGTCGTGATCACCGCAGTGCTCGCCGTCGCGCAGTGGCGCGGCCACACCGGCGACGCACTTTGGGGCGGCGTGTTCACGCTCGGTGCGTGGGACCTGCATCCGTTGTCGCTGCTTTTCCTTTTGTCCGGCAGCTTGATGATCAGCAAGACCTTGCGTATTCCGAAGTTCTAAATCTCCGGCATTCAGCGCGACAATGGGTGCATGCGCTCCCCCGCCGACGTTCGCCTCTTTCTCGCGCTCTGGCCGACCGACCCGGTTCGCCAGGCAATCGTCGGCTGGCAGTCGCAATGGCAGTGGCCCGACAAGGCCAGCGTGGTGAAGCCGGAGCGGCTGCACGTCACGCTGCACTTCCTGGGGGACGTCCCACCCGAGCGCATCCGCGACATCAAGTACGTCATGCAGCCGATCCGCGCGCAGAACTTCGAGCTGAACTTCACCCGTACGGACACATGGCAGCACGGCGCCGTCGTGATCCGGCCGGAGAACTCGCCCACCGCATTGCGCGGGCTGCATGGCCGCATCGGGCTCGCGCTCGCGGAGATCGCGGTGAAGACGGAAGAAAGATCGTATCGCCCGCACGTGACACTCGCGCGGCGCGCGGCCGGCGCGACGCCGCCTGCGCAGCCCCCCGACGTGATGTGGCAGGCGAAGGACGGCTTCGTGCTCGTGCAGACGCTGTCCGGCGGACGCGGCTACGAGATCCTCGAGCGCTTCGGGGCCTGAAAGAGCGCGTCAGGGCTTGTGCTTGCGCGGCGCGGCGGCAGGCAGGTCGACGAGTTCGGCGGGCACCGACATTGCCGACTGCAAGGCCTGCAAGTCGGTCGCGAGCTGGTCGTGCTCATCGGCCTCTTCGGGTGGCAGTGTGTCGCCGGGATCCCCCGGGCGCTGCGGCTCGTCTTCTTCCATGATCTGCGTGATGGGGCCTTCGTTCTTCCACGAGCCCGGGCCCGGCATGACGTCGAAGCCCTGCACGGACTGGCCGTAGAACTCCCAGCCCACGCTGAACAGCCACTCGTTCGCGCCTGGGTCGGTGCGCAGGATCTGGTTCCAGAAGCTTTCCTGGAACGCGTGCACCCACTGGAGCAACTGGTGGTCGCCCTTGAGCACGAGGAACTGCACGTGCATGCCCGACTTGTGTTGCTTGGTCAGCACGGAAAGCGAGCGGCAATCCATCCAGTCGGTCGGGATGCCGTGCTTGCGCATGGTTTCGCGCAGCACCACCTTCACGAGCTCGCGCCGCGGTGCATTGCGCGACTTCGTCTTTTCCAGGGACGTCTGGGTCTGGCTTTCCTGGAACAGCATGGACGAGCCGCCCGGGCCGGGGGGCTTGCCGTCGTCGCCGCCGCGGAACAGCTTTTTCATCAGGCCCATGCAATCAATCCTTGATCTGGAACAGCATCCGCGTGCCCGCGAGTTCCACGACGTCGTGGTTGGACAGCATGACCGGATCCGGCCCGATGCTATCCCCATTGAGCGTGGGCGGATTCACCCCGTCGAGGAACGCGACGAAGAAGCCTTCCCGGCGGTGCGAGACCGCTACGACGCACGACCCCGGCTTGCCGAACGTCGTCACCGCCTTGACGACGGGCATCTCCAGCCCGGCCGATGAACCATTGAGCACCTGGAATACGGCGTGCAGCGCGCGGGGCTGCCCCTCGGCTTCGATCTGCATCGCCGTCGTTTCGCCGAAGGTGCTGGGCCTGTCGGTGGCTTCGACGTACTGGACGCGGAAGTTCCCGATGGCGATCACGTCGCCGTCGTGCAGGCGCTGGCGCTTGACCATCTTGCCGTTGATGTACGTGCCGTTGGTGCTGCGCAGGTCCTCGATGAAGACGTCGGCCAGGCCCTTCAGGTCGAACACGCAGTGGTGGCCGCTGACCACCATGTTGTCGAAGACGATGTCGTTGTCGGGCGCGCGGCCCAGCGTCGTGCGGTCCTTCTGCAGGTACACGTGCTTGATCTCGACGCCTTCGACGGAAGCGATCAGCTGCGGCATGCGCCCATCGTAGTGGGCACGATTGCGCTGTCAATTGGCGCTATCGCGCTGGAGCAACGCGCCACACGGCGTTGCCGACGTCGTCGGCGACCAGCACCCCGCCCTTGCCATCGAGCACCACGCCGACGGGCCGTCCCCAGGCCTTGCCGTCCGCCGAGAGGAAACCCGTGAGAAAGTCCACCGGAAGCCCGCGCGGCTTGCCCCCTTCGAACGGCACGAAGACCACCTTGTAGCCGGCGAAAGGCTTGCGGTTCCACGACCCGTGCTCGCCGACGAACGCGCCGCTCACGAACGGCGAAGGCAGCTTGCCGTCGGAAAACGCAAGGCCGAGCGGCGCGACGTGGTTGCCCAGCGCGTAGTCGGGCACTTTCGCGGCGGCAACCTTCTGCGGATTCGGCGGATCGGGACGCGCGTCCACGTGCTGGCCCCAGTAGCTCCACGGCCAGCCATAGAACGCGCCGTCCTGCACCGACGTGAGGTAGTCGGGCACGAGGTCGCTGCCGATCTCGTCGCGCTCGTTGACCACGGTCCACAGCGCATTCGAGGTGGGCTCCCACGCGAGGCCGTTCGGGTTGCGCAGGCCCGAGGCGAACAGGCGCTTGGCGCCCGTCGCGACGTCGACTTCCCATATCGCGGCGCGACCCTCTTCGGCGGGCAGGCCGTTCTCGCCGACGTTGCTGTTCGAGCCGACGGTCGCATAAAGCTTTGACCCATCGCGGCTTGCGAGGATGTTCTTGGTCCAGTGATGGTTGATGCCCGCGGGCAGCCCGGTGACCTGCGTCGGTGCGCCCGCACGCATGTCGCCGGGCTTGAACGGCACCTTCACGATCGCATCCGCATTGGCGATGTACAACTGGTCGCCCAGGAGCACCATGCCGAAGGGCGAGCGCAGGTGGTCGATCAGTGCGCCCTTCGTTTCCGCCACGCCGTCGCCGTCCGCATCACGCAAAAGCGTGATGCGATCCGCGCTCGGCACCCCCGCCCCCGCTTTCTTCTGGAACAGCCCCATGAAGAACGCGCGGATCTTGTGATGTTCCTTCTCATCGGCGGACTGGGGCTTGTTGCTCTCCGCGACGAGCACGTCGCCGTTCGGCAGCACGTACAGCCAGCGCGGGTGGTCCAAGCCCGTCGCGAACGCGGTGACGCGCCAGCCCTGCGGCGCCCTGGGTTGCGCGCCGGCAGGCCAGCCTTGAGCCTCGGCGACATGCACCGTGGGAATCAGCGAGCGCCGGATTTCACCGAGCCTCGGGTTCGGCCCCCACGTTTCCTGCTCGGGAATGCTCGCGATGTCCCCGCATGCGGCGATCAAGCCGGCCAAGCCCAGCAGCATGACGCGTCGTTTCATAAGGGAAATTGTGCGCCGTAACGCGCAGCCCTGCCGGGCGCAGTAGGCTTGGCGGAATGATTCCTTTCTCGGTGCTCGACCTTTCCCCGATCGTCGAAGGCGGTGACGCTTCGCAGTCGTTTCGCAATTCGCTCGAGCTTGCGCAGCTCGCGGAGCGCAGCGGCTTCCGGCGCTTTTGGCTCGCCGAGCACCACGGCATGCCCGGGATCGCGAGCGCCGCAACGTCGATCCTCATCGCCCACGTCGCCGGCGGCACGAAGACCCTGCGCGTCGGCGCGGGCGGCATCATGCTGCCGAACCATTCACCGCTCGTCATCGCCGAGCAGTTCGGCACGCTCCAGGCGCTGTTCCCGGGCCGGATCGATCTGGGCCTCGGCCGCGCGCCGGGGTCCGACCCCGCGACCGCGCGCGCACTGCGGCGCAACCTCACCTCGGATGCCGACGATTTTCCGCGCGACGTCGTGGAGTTGATGGACTTCATGTCCGACGAGCCCGAGCAGCACATTCGCGCGGTGCCCGGGACGGGCGCCAAGGTCCCCGTGTGGATTCTTGGATCGAGCCACTACGGCGCGCAGCTCGCGGCGCATCTCGGCCTGCCGTATGCGTTCGCGTCGCACTTCGCGCCGCAGGCGCTGATGCAGGCGATCGAGCTGTATCGAAGCCTGTTCAAGCCATCGCAGTTCCTTGCCAAGCCGTACGTCATGCTGGGCTACAACGTCTTCGCAGCCGACACCGACGAGGAAGCGCAGGTCCTCGCCACGTCGATGCAGCAGGCGTTCGTGAACCTGCGCAGCGGGCGCCCGGGCCGGCTTCCGCCGCCGCGCGCGGGTTACTACAACGAAGTGGGACCGCGCGAGCGCGAACTGCTCGACACGGTCCTCACGTGCACGGCGGTCGGCTCGCCCGCCACTGTGAAAGAGCGGCTGCGCGAGTTCATCGACGTCACGCGTGCCGACGAACTGATGATCGCCGGAGCGATGCACGACCACCGTGCGCGCATGCGTTCGTACGAGCTCGTCGCGCAGGTTCACGGGGAGCTGGCGCGCAGCTGAGCAGGCGGCTATGCTGCGCGCTTCTCACCGGAGTTCGCATGCCAACCCGCCTGACCGCCGACGATTTCGACCAGGAACTTCTCATCCTCTTCGACGCCTACGTGCATGGCGACGTCGACCGGCGTGGGTTCCTTTCCAAGGCGCAGAAATTCGCCAAAGCCGGCGTGACCGCGGCGGGGCTGCTTGCCGCGCTGAGCCCCGACTTCGCCGCCGGCGAACAGGTCCGCAAGGACGACCCGCGCTTGCACACCGAATGGGTCGACGTGCCTTCGCCGCAGGGCAGCGGCACGATCAAGGGATACCTCGTGCGGCCGGCTTCCGCCGGCAATGCGAAGTTGCCCGCGGTCGTCGTGGTCCATGAGAACCGCGGGCTGAACCCGCATATCCAGGACATCGCACGCCGCCTGGCCCTCGATGGTTTCATGGCGTTCGCACCCGATGCACTGACGCCCACCGGCGGTTACCCGGGTGACGAAGACAAGGCGCGAGCCGCATTCGCCACGCTCGACCAGGCGAAGACATTGCAGGACTTCCTTGCGAGCGTGTCCTGGCTGAAGTCGCGCAGCGATTTCAGCGGCAGGTACGGCGCCGTCGGTTTCTGCTGGGGCGGAGGCATGGTGCACCGCCTCGCCACGCTCCTTCCCGACCTGAATGCCGCAGTTCCGTTCTACGGCAACACACCTGCACCGGAAGATGCACCGAAGGTCAAGGCCCCGCTGCTCGTGCAACTGGCCGCCGTCGACGAGCGTATCAACACTGCGTGGCCAGCGTATGAATCAGCGCTGAAGTCCGCCGGGGTGAAGTACACGATGTACCAGTACCCCGGCACGCAGCACGGCTTCAACAACGACACGACGCCGCGATACGACGCTGCCGCGGCCAAGCTCGCATGGGATCGCACGGTGGCGTTCTTCAAGGCGAACCTGGCGGCACCGGCGCGCACCGTCCGACTGCGGGGCTCCATCGTGTCCGTCACTTCCTCGAACATGGTCGTGCGCACACGAAACGGCGATAACGTGACGCTCGCGATCGCGCCCGACGTCGTCGTCACCGAAACATATCCGGTTGCATTGTCCGAGGTGCGCGCCGGTACCTTCATCGGTTCCGGCGCAATGCCGCAGGCCGATGGCACGCAAAGGGCCATCGCAGTCACGGTATTTCCGGAAGCGCGTCGCGGCAGCAATGAAGGCCACTACCCGTTCGACTTCGCGCCCGAGAGCACGATGACGAATGCGACAGTGGCCGAAGTGATCGCGGCGCCAAGCGGCACGCACTTGCGCGTGCGCTACAAGGAGGGCGAAAAGACGATCGTCATTCCGCCCGGCACGCCCATCACGAGCTTCAGGCCCGGGGACCGGAGCCTGATCGTCCCCGGCGCGAGCGTCTCGCTCATCGCCGTGGAAACGAACGGCGTCCCCACCGCAACCCGCGTCAATGCGGGCCGCAATGGGTTCGCCGTACCGTACTAGCGCTGCTTAGCGGCGGTACGGGTTGTTGGGCGCGCTGTCGACGCGGTTCGGCACACCGTCGTTGTCGCGGTCATGGTCGGCACGGTTCGGAATGCCGTCACGGTCGCGGTCGCCCATGCCGCGGTTGCCCATGCGGGCGCCGCGCTCCCAGTGGCCTTGCGCGAACTCCCAGCGGCCATCGCGCTGGATCCAGCGGTCGGCGACCCAGTGCTGGCCGCGGCGCTCGCGCAGCCAGTGGCCTTGCACCCACACGTACTGGCCATGGCGGAACTGCCAGTGGCCGGGGGCCCATTCGTACCCGTGGCGCATGCCCGGCACGCGCTCTTCGCGCATCGGCGGCGGGGCTTCGCGGATGATGACGGCCTGGGCCATCGCAACGCCGAACGAAGAAGCGGCGGCAGCCGCAAGGATCAATTTCTTCAACATGTGCATCTCTCCCAAACTGGATGAGCAGGACCGGGATTGGCCCTGCTTATCGAACGTCCAGAATGACTTTCGGTGCACAACCGTGGTGTAGGACATCGGCGACTTGGCGTGTTGTTCGCAAGCCGTTTACGCACCCGTTACCTTGTACGGATGGGCAGCGGGTACGCAGGGTCGTTGAAGCCGGGCGTCGAAGGATGGCCCGGACTCACGAGTGAATCGACGAGCGACTCATCTTCAGCCGCCAGCTGTGCAGAGACCGCCGGCAAATAGCCTTGCCACTGTTCGAACGTCCGCGGACCAGCGATGACCGAGCTGATCGAACGATGCGCAAGCACCCAGGCCGTTGCGAATTGCGCGAGCGTCAGCCCCTTCGCTTTCGCATGCTCCTGCAACTTCTGCGCGATGACGAGCGACTCTTCGCGGAATTCGGTTTCCGCGATGCGTTTGTCGCCGCGCGCCACGCGCGTGCCCTCCGCGGGCTTCTGTCCCGGAAGGTATTTGCCGGTGAGCACACCGCGCGCGATGGGGCTGTATGGCGTCACGCCGATGCCGAAGCTGTCGCACGCCGGCAGGATCTCGACTTCAGGCATGCGGTTGAGCAGGTTGTAATACGGCTGGCACACCACGGGGCCCGGCATGCCGATCTCTTTGGCAACGCGAACGCATTCGGCGATGCGCCAGCCGCGGAAATTGGAAACACCCCAATAGCGGATCTTCCCGGTGCGGATGAGGTCATCGATCGCGCGCAGCGGCTCTTCGAGATCCATCCCGTTGAAGTCGCGGTGCAGATACAGGATGTCGACATGGCCGGTTTGCAGCCGCGCAAGGCTCGCATCCGTTTGCCGCAGCATCCATGAACGCGAGTAGTGGCCCTCGTTCGCGCGCTCCGACATCTTGTTGCCCAGCTTGGTGGCCACCACCCAGCGATCGCGCCGGCCCTTGAGCAGTTCGCCCACCATCGTCTCCGAGGCACCCTTGGTGTACACGTCGGCCGTGTCGATGTAGTTCACGCCGTGCTCCTGCGCGTCGTCGACGATGCGCCGTGCTTCGTCGACCGGCGTCTGGTCGCCGAACATCATCGTGCCCAGGCACAGCACGGACACCTGGAGGTTGCTTTTGCCGAGATTGCGATAGTGCATGTTCATGGGAGCCACTCTAGGCTAATCTCGAGGCGCATGCACACGCGCCCGATTCCGTCGACTGCGATGCCGCTGCCGGTGATCGGCTGCGGCACCTGGCTGGGATTCGACGTCGGCCGCGATGCGTCCGCGGTTGCGCAGCGCGGCAAGGTGCTCGAAGCGCTGTTCGAATCCGGCGGGCGCGTGGTCGACAGCTCGCCGATGTACGGCCGCGCTGAAGAAGTGGTGGGCGGCCTGCTCGCGCACGACGATGGGCGCGGCAAGGCGTTCGTCGCGACAAAAGTGTGGACCAGCGGAAAGCGTGCAGGCATCGAACAGATGGAGCGCTCGATGCGCCTGCTGCGCTGCGAGCACGTCGACCTGATGCAGGTGCACAACCTCGTCGACTGGCAAGTGCACCTGCCCACCTTGCGCGAATGGAAGGCACAGCGGCGCATCTCGTACATCGGGGTGACGCACTACACCGAGCCGGCGTATGACGATCTCGAGTCGGTGATGCGAAGCGAGGGGCTCGACTTCGTGCAGTTCAATTATTCGATCGCGAATCGCGACGCGGAGAAACGACTGCTGCCGCTTGCGGCCGAGCGCGGCATGGCGGTGCTCGTCAATTTGCCCTTGGGGGGCGGCAAGCTGCTCAGGTCGCTACGCAGCAAATCCTTGCCCGCGTGGGCGCACGACATCGGCTGCGACTCGTGGAACCAGGTCCTGCTGAAATTCGTGCTGTCTCACCCCTCGGTGACTTGCGCGATCCCGGGAACATCGAGCCCGGACCACATGAGCAGTAACGCGAAAGCCGGCAAAGGCGAGATCCCGCCTCGCGCGTGGTGGGACGACAAGATCGAACACGTCGTCTCCCCGGCGTAGGCGCGGGTCGTTGGCGTCAATAGGATCGCGCGTCTGCGACAGCCGACGATCCCGCCCTGCGCCGGGATGACAACTGGGCTTCGAGCCACTGCGCTTCCATCGCCCCCGTCCTCGCGTTCGCGATGTGACGCTGCGTTTCCACCGGCAGCTTCGCGGTGTTCATTCCGTTCCACTGGTTGCGCCCGCGCGTGGAGAGGTTGTAGTAGATGGAGACGCCTTCGCGCAGCTTCTCGGCGTATTCGGCCTTCGACAGCCTGAGGGGCCTGAGGCGGTCACGCGACCACAGCGCCGCTTCCTTCATGTGGGCCGCGGCGGCGAACACCGCTTCGACGGGGTCATCCGGGTTGCGCAGCCCGAGCGCCTTCGCAGTCGCGGGCTCGAACTGCGCAATCCCGATGTTCGGCGTGCCGTCGCGGCTTGCACCCGCGCGCGGCGCCCACGACGTTTCGGCGTTGATGATCGCGTAGACGTCCTTGAACGAGAGGCCCACGTCCGAAAGGCCGGCGCGTTCGGCCGCCGACTTCGCCAGCAGCATGCGCGACTCGTAGTCGGGCGACATGAGCATCTCGCCCCCCACCTTGGTGGGAACCCAATGCAATTGCTTGCGCAGATGGCCGAATGCGTCCGGGAGGGCTTCGGGTTGGCCACGTACAGCGGAGTCGACGTGCGAAGGCTGCACCCTGAAGCTCAGCGGCGCATTGGACCGTAGCGGCGTTGTCGGCGCCTGCCGCAGCGCCAGGGTGGCGAAGCAAAAGCTCCCCACGGTGATGAATCCCGCGATCGCAGAATACGCAGGCCAAACTGCACGTAGCATGTAGTCCCTCTCCGACATGAAGAAGGACTGAGTGCATCGCCCGCAGGCGGTTCAATGCGCTTTCAGGTTTGGGCGATCCAGTTGCGGTTCTGAGGAAAGATTCGCGAGTTCAAGCGAGACGGCAGAGGCACATCAATCGGCCTTCGCGCCCGACTCCTTGACCACCTTCGCCCACTTCGCCGTTTCAGCTTGCGTGAAGTTGGCCAGTGCCTCAGGCGTGCCGGCGTTGATGTCGAGGCCGAGCGTCGCGAGTTTCTCGCGCACGTCCGGCAGAGCCGTCACGCGCAGTGTCTCTGCGTTGATCTTCATCTGCACGTCGCGCGGCAGGCCCGCCGGCGCGTACAGGCCGAACCAGGACGTCGCCTCGAAGCCCGGCAAGCCCGACTCCGCGATCGTCGGGATATTGGGAGCAGCCGGCGAGCGCGTCGCACTCGTCACTGCAATGGCGCGCAGCTCGCCCGCCTTCACCAGCGGCAGCGCCGAAGGCATGTTGTCGAAGATCATGTCGATGCGCCCGCCCAGCAAATCGGGGATCGCTTGCGCGCGGCCCTTGTACGGGATGTGCTGCATCTTCACGCCCGCCATGGTGTTGAACAGCTCTCCCGACAAGTGGATCGAGGTTCCGCTGCCCGAAGAACCGAACGACAGCGGCTTCTTCTTCGCCAGCTCGACGAGCTCCTTGACCGTCTTCGCCGGCACGTTGTTGTTGACCACGAGCAGGTTCGGCGTCGATGCGAGGAAAGCGACCGGGGTGAAATCCTTGATGTTGTTGTACGGCATCTTGTCGTACAGCGATGCATTGATCGCGTGCGTGCCGACGGTGCCGACCACCAGCGTCGCGCCATCGGGCGCGCTCTTCGCCACGAAATCGGCCCCGATGTTGCCGCCGGCGCCGGGCTTGTTGTCCACGGTGAACGATTGGCCGAGGGTCTGGCCCCACTTGTCGGCGAGCACGCGCGCGAGTGTGTCCGGCGCGCCGCCGGGCGGGAACGTGACGACGATTCGCACCGGCTTGTTCGGCCATGCGGATTGCCCGAGCGACGGAAGCGCGATGCTCGCGGCCATGCACGCCGCGCCGGCCGCGAAGGTGCGGCGCGTGAAGGAACTGCTGCCCATGTTGTCTCCTGCTTTGGTTCTCAGCGTCGGGTGCCCAGGTGCGTGCCGCCGTCGATCATCAGCAGTTCGCCGGTGACCGTCCTGGCGCCGCACACCAGCCAGACGATAGCATCGGCCACGTCTTCGGGCGTGCTGGGCTTGCGCAGCGGCGTGTGCTGCTCGGTTGCGGCAATGGCTTTGTCGAGCCCGCCCGCGCCCAACCCCTGGTCGAACCAGCGCGATGTGATCAACGCGGGACACACCGCATTCACCCGGATCTCCGGTGCAAGCTGCCGCGCGAAATGCAGGGTGAGCGAGTTGACCGCGCCCTTCGAGGCAACGTAGGGCACCGAGGAGCCGATGCCCAGCGCGCCCGCCACCGACGACACGTTCACGACCGCGCCGTGCGCCGCCTTCAGGTGCGGCAGGCACGCACGCAGCATCTGGAACACGCCGAGCGTGTTCACACCCAGGATGCGGTTGAAGACTTCGGCGTCGATCGCGTCCCACTTCGCGTTTTCGCCAAAGACGGAAGTGCCCGCGTTGTTCACGAGGGCATCGATGCGGTTCCAGCGCGCCACCGTGGCTGCGACCATGGCCTTGCAGTCGGCGTCCTGCGATACGTCGCCGCGCAGCAGCAACGTGTCGGCGCCGGCCGCTTCGCAGGTGCGCTGCGTCTCGCGTGCATCGCTTTCGCTGCGCGTGTAGTTGATGACGACGTTCCAGCCGCGTTGCGCGAGCATCAGCGCCGTGGCGGCGCCGACGCCCGTCGCGGAGCCGGTGACGATGGCGACGGGTTTGCTTTGCATCGCGGCAGTCTATTGCAAGTGCTTGAGCAGCGTGCCGAAGAAATTGCCGAGGAACTCCGTGACCGGGTCACCCGGATGCGGCACGCGCTTCGGCCGCGGGATGTCGAACTCCGCATTGGCGTCGATCCACCGGTTGCGCAGGGACTGCTGGAAGAATTCGCCCACGATGGGCAATGCCGTGCGCGCGCCCTCGCCCCACGACCCCATCTTGATCGAGCTGTCGTTGAAGCCCACCCAGGCCCCGGCGACGATCTGCCGGTGCATCAGGATGAACCAGCCGTCGCTGTTGTCCTGCGTCGTCCCGGTCTTGCCCGCGACATCGGCCTGGATGCCGAAGCGCTGGCGGATCGCGGTGCCCGTGCCTTCGTCGACGACGCCGCGCATCACGTCGACCAGCGTGAGCGCCGTGGGCCTGGAAATCGCCCGCTCGCCTTCAGGCGGCGCGAACTGCGCGAGCAGCTCGCCACCGCGCTGCTCGATCCGCAGCACGAGGCCCGGTTCCATGTACCGGCCCCCGTTTGCGATCGGCGCATACGCCGCCACCATCTCGTAGAGGCTGACCGGGCTCGTGCCGAGGGCGAGCGAAGGCACCGGGTCGAGCTTGCTCTTGCGCACGCCCATTGCCTGCGCCGTCTTCACGACCTTCTGCGGGCCGACCTGCTGCATCACCTGCGCCGTGATCGTGTTCTTCGAGAAGACGAGCCCGTCGCGCAACGTCATCGTGCGGCCGGTCGGCGGCCCGACATCGTGCGGCGACCACACCTCGCCGCCGGGCAGGCGGATCGACACCGGCACGTCGTCGAAACGCGTCGTCGGGCGCAAGCCCGCCTCGAGCGCGGTCGCGTAAACGAAGGGCTTGAAAGTGGAGCCCGGCTGTCGCTTCGCCTGCGACACGTGATCGAACTGGTCCTTGGCGAAATCGCGGCTGCCCACCCACGCGCGGATGAAGCCCGTGCGCGGATCGAGCGCGAGGAATCCCGCCTGCAACTGCGGTGTCTCTTCGCCTTTTCGCGCGCTGCGGTTCACGAGCGATTGCAGTTGGGCGAGCTGGTGGGCGACCGCGAGGTTCGCCGCCTTCTGCATTTTGGAATCGATGGTGGTGCGGATCACGAGGCCATCGGCATAGATGTCGTAGCCGTTGCGATCGGCCCAATCGATCAGCCACCTGCGCAGCCATTGCGCGACGTGCGGCGCAGGGCCGGGCTCGTCCTCCTGCCGTTCGAAGTCGACACCGAGCGAGCGCTTCGACAAGGACGCCAGCCGTGCCGGATCGAGTTTGCCCGCCTTTGCCATCTGCGCGAGCACCAGGTTGCGCCGCGCGAGCGCACGCTCGGGATTGAGCACGGGGTTGTAAGCGCTGGTGCCCTTGAGCATGCCGACCAGCGTGGCGCTTTCGAGCACGCCCAGGTGGTCCGCCGTGGTGTCGAAATACGTGCGCGCCGCCATTTCGATGCCGAACGCGTTGTAAAGGAAAGGCACCGTGTTGAGATAGATCTCCAGGATCTCGCGCTTGGAATACACGTGCTCGATCTTCAGCGCGGTGATCGCCTCCTTGATCTTTCGCGTGAAGGTGGGCGCGCGGCCGATCTCCTCGGGGTAGAGGTTGCGCGCGAGTTGCTGCGTGATCGTCGAGCCGCCTTGCCGGTCACCGGCCAGCGTGCGCACCATTGCGCCGGCCGTGCGCACGAAGTCGATCCCGTGGTGGCTGTAGAAGCGCTGGTCCTCGGTCGCGATCAAGGCGTCGACGACGCTGGGCGAAATTTTCGAGAGCGGCACCCACCGCCGGTTGAGCCGCCGGTACTGCGCCAGCACGACGCCGTCGGACGACAGCACCACCGCAGGCACTTCGGTGCGAAAGCGCCGCAGGTCGCCGACGCTCGGCGTGAATGGAATCAGCGCGATGACATAGGCGATCGCGAGCAGCGGCAACACCGCGGCACTTCGCCACGGATGCGCACGCACTAACGCGAGCAGTTGTGCTGTTTTGGCCTTGAGCCAGGCGAGCCAGTCGGCCATGCGCCGACTTTAGGTGCTAACCCAGCTCTTCCAGTCGTTTTTGGGCTTCGCGGCGGCCGATGTTGCGCAGCGCGGCGATCGCCTCGATCTGCTTTTGCCGCGGACGCGTGTTGCCGCTTTCCCACTTGTAGACCGACAGCGCCGAAACGTCGAGCAGCTGTGCAAGCGCGGCGGCGGACAATCCAAGGCGGCGGCGCTGTGAACGCAGGCTCTTCGCGCTGTAGCGGATTTGCCCGCCGTTGGCGTCGTCGGACGCGGCGGCGGCGGAGGCCGGCGCTGCACGCGTTGCACCCTTCGCCACACGCTTGAGCTGCTGCTCCAGCGACTGGATGCGGCGCTTGAGTTCGGCAATTTCGCCGCGGTAATGCGAGCTCGCCTTCTTCAGCGCTTCGGTTTCACCGCGCACCTGCTTGCGTGCGACCCGGGCGATTTCTTCTTTAAGCAGCGATGCGATGTTGGGCATGAATGGTTCGCGGTGGGCCCTTCATCCCTCTTGTTGCTTTGGGGACGGCGGGCCGATGGTCCTTCCTGGAACACCCATCTTAGCCCACCCGAATGTATTTATCCCTTCAATGTGACGGCTTGTCGGCGCGCTTGACCGGTTGCCAGCCGACGAACTGCGGATAAACGCGCTTCACGACGGGCCCGTTGAAATCCCAAGCGATGCATTTGCCGGCGTGGTACGGAGGATCTTTCACGTCGGCCGCTGCAACACCCGACTCGTGGCGCTGCCGCTCGCGATAGGGAAAGACAGTCTGGTAAGCGGCCGTGGCCATGTTGAAGAGCAGCTCGCGCAGGTGCGTGCAGCCCTTGACGCCGCCCAGCTCGCGCTCGATCGACTGCCGCCATCCCGGCCCCATCGTCACGCCGACCATGCGCTGCATCGGATCCTCGCCCTGCACGCATTCACCGAAGGGAGTGAAATCCATCGCCGCCGAGATTGCATGAATTTTCATGCGATCGTCCACCGTGACGCGGATCGCCATGCCGTGAACCGGCGTGCCGGGCGCCATGTGGCCGCGCGCGTTCATGTCGAAAGCGTACGTCTTCGTGTCGGCCATCTCGCCTTCGATGTCCCAAAGGCCATCGCCGCGCAGGAAGCCGCGGTAGGTGACGGAACGGGTATGGATGTGCTCGCGCGGTGCTGCTTCGGGAAGGGGCATGACCCCTTCATTGTCCCACTACAGCTGTTTGTAGAAGAACACCGTGTCGCAATAACCCCCGGCAGGGAGCAGTGCGAAATCGGGAACCGCGCCCACGCGCGTGAAACCGCAGCGTTCGTAGAGGCGCTCTGCGTCCGCGCTTGCGGTGTCGAGCACGAGCAGCGTGCGGCCCACTTCGCGGGCTGCCTCTTCGGCGGCGCGCATCAACGCCTCGCCTACACCCTTCTTGCGCTGCGAGCGGTGCACCTGCATTTTTGCGACGTCGCCGCGATGAGGCTGGTTTTCGGGCAAGTCGAACACCACTTGCACCGTGCCGACGATGCGGTCGCCCTCTTCCGCGACGAACAACACCCGCTCTTCCCGCGCCGCGGAGTCGGCGACCTTGCGCCAGAAACGCTGCGCCTTGTCGCGCGTCATCGGAAGAATGAAGCCGATCGATGCGCCGCCTTCGACACAGTCGACGAGCACATCGCACAGGCCTTCGATGTCGGCTTCCGTGGCCTTCGTGATCCGGCGGATTTGCATCTGGGAAGGATAGCGGATGAGCGGTGAGTTCGAATGTTTTCAACGCTGCGTTCAAACGCCACTCACCCACGGCAGCACCGCAACGCCCACAATGGAACGGAAGGAGGTCCCATGGACCGCATGCCATCGCTCTTCGTCTCGCACGGCTCCCCGACGTTTGCCATCGACCCCGGCAAGGCCGGCCCGTTGCTCACGCAGCTCGGCCGCGAGTTGCCGAAGCCAAAGGCGGTGCTCGTGATGTCGCCGCACTGGGCCACCCGTGGCCTGCGCGTCGCAACGACGAACCAGCCGGAAACCATCCACGACTTCGGCGGCTTCCCCGAGGAGCTGTTTCGGATCCAGTATCCCGCGCCCGGCAGCACGGTCATCGCGATGCGCGCGCTGGAGTTGCTCAATGCCGGGGGTCTGGACGCGACGGGTGACGAGGAAATGGGCATGGACCACGGCGCCTGGGTTCCGGTGCGCCATCTGTATCCCGATGCCGATGTGCCGGTACTGCAAGTGTCAATGCCGCATGGCCTCGACGCCGCGGGTGCGGTGCGCATCGGCCGCGCGCTTGCGCCGCTGGCGAGCGAAGGTGTGCTGATCGTCGGGTCCGGCAGCATCACGCACAACCTCTACGAAGTGCGCTGGAATGCGGGCGAAGGCGAAGAAGGCCCGACGTACGCAGCCGAGTTCGTCAATTGGGCGCGCAACGCCGTGAAGAACCACGACGAAGCGGCGCTGGTCAATTACATGGAATCGGCGCCGCATGCCAAGCGCGCGCATCCGACGCCGGATCACTACTTGCCGTTGCCGTTTGCTTTTGGGGCCGCAGCAAAGGATGCGCCCGTGAGGGTCATCGATGGCGGGATGACGTTTGGGGTGCTGGCGATGGATGACTACGTGTTTGGCTGATGTGCCCACGCTTCAGCCCTTCGCCGGCTCCGCCGAGGCCTTTATCAATCTATCCAATAGCGAAAACAGGATTTCTATTCCGTAGCCAGTCAGGAATGCAAGGGCGAGGGGTACCGAAACGGACGTGTGGGTGTGTTCGAATGGACCCGTGAAGAAGCTGAACCACCCAATAACGATCCCTGCGACGCCGCCGAGCGCCAAGCGCATCATGATCGGAAACCATTCCATCGCAGGAGTACGGAGATTCGCCACGTTGCGCATGACGAAGATGATCGAGCCAAGCAGGCCGTAAAAGAATGGCAGGAACCAGTTTTGGCGCATCGAAACCTTGTCGCCAATCTCTGGAAGGAAGCCCAGGGGCGCGATAGCGGATGACAGTGCAT
>DATLBJ010000037.1:0-4711 GCA_035526975.1 Ramlibacter sp. | reverse complement strand
TTCTTCGCCAACGTGCGCGTCCCCGCGGAAAACCTGCTGGGCGGCGCGGCGCTGGAGAACCGCGGCTTCGTCTGCCTGATGGAGCAGCTGCCATGGGAGCGTATCCAGATCGCGATCACCGCGGTCGCGGCGGCACAGGCGGCGATCGACTGGACGGTGCAGTACGTGAAGGACCGGCGCGTCTTCGGCCAGCCGGTGGCCGCCTTCCAGAACACGCGCTACAAGCTCGCCGAGCTGCAGACCGAAGTTCAGATCGGCCGCGTCTTCGTCGACAAGTGCCTCGAACTCGTTTGCGCGGGCCAGCTCGACACCGCGACGGCGAGCATGGCCAAGTACTGGACCACCGACCTCCAGTGCAAGGTGATGGACGAATGCGTGCAGCTGCATGGGGGCTACGGGTACATGTGGGAGTACCCCGTCACGCGTGCGTATGCCGATGCGCGGGTGCAGCGCATCTACGGCGGCACCAACGAGATCATGAAAGAAGTGATCACGCGCGCGATGGGCCTCGGCGCGCGCTGAGGCGCTCGTTCAGGCTTTCCCGTAGCCCTCGGGCGGGCGCTTGGCGGTCGGGAACGGCGTGCGCAGCTGGCTCGTGCACCACTGGTCGTACGCGAGCTTCGCGAGGCCGGACGCGATGGCGAGCAGGATCAGCTTGCGCATTTCGTTCCCCTTGATCTGGTTGCTCGCTTGAACGTACGGCTGGCGCCGGGGAAATGGTGGCGGCGTGCCCCGCGTGCGCGCGTCAGCCACGCCTTACGCCGCTGCCGGGCTTGACAGCGCCGCTGTGCGCGTTAAACTAAACCAATCAGTTAACTATCAGGAGTCGCGAGATGAAGTACACGGGCAGCTGCCACTGCGGCAAGGTGGCCTTCGAAGTGGAAGGCGAGGTCGACAGCGGGATGGCGTGCAATTGCTCCATGTGCCGGCGCAAGGGCTCGCTGCTGTGGTTCGTGCCGAAAACGCAGTTCAAGCTGACGACCCCGGACGCGGACGCAGCCACGTACCTGTTCAACAAGCACGCGATCCGGCATCGTTTCTGCACCACCTGCGGAATCCATCCGTTCGCGGAGGCGATCCACCCGAAGACCGGGGCGCCCACGGCCGCAATCAATCTGCGCTGCCTCGACGGCGTCGATCTCGACAAGGTCAAGGTCGTGCAATTCGACGGCGCGTCAATCTAACCCAATCCCAAGGAGAAAACACCATGGATCCTGTCGTCCACTTCGAAATGCCCTACGACGATCGCGAGCGTGTCGCGAAGTTCTACCAGGCGGCCTTCGGCTGGGAGATGCGGGCGCTCGGCGAAGAGATGGGCAACTACGTGGTCGCCACCACCGCGAAAGCCGGCATCGACGTGCGTCACGACGCGCCCAAGGGTGCGATCGGCGGCGGCTTCTTCCAGCGCAAGCCGGACTGGCCCGGACAGTACCCGTCGGTGGTGATCGCGGTGCACGACCTGCGCGCAGCCATGAAGAAGGTGAACGACGCCGGCGGCGAAACGCTCGGCGAGCCCATGACGATTCCGGGAATCGGCGATTACGTTTCGTTCCACGACACCGAGAAGAATCGCGTCGGCATGCTCCAGCCGCTGATGCGCTGAAGTCACCCGGCGCATGCAGCCCCACGCCGCAGTCCTCGATCGCGTGTTCGCGGCCTTGTCGGACGAGACGCGGCGCGGCATCGTCGAGCACCTGCTGCGCGGACCGGCGACGGTCTCCGAGCTCGCGCACCCGCACGGCATGTCGCTGCCCGGCTTCATGAAGCACCTGCGCGTGCTCGAGGATGCCGGGCTGGTGCTGCGCGAAAAGGAAGGGCGGGTCGTGCGCTGCGAGCTCGCGGCCGAACCGATGAAGGACGCGGCGATGTGGCTCGCGCATTACGAGAAATTCTGGAACCGGCGCTTCGACGCGCTCGGACGTTTCCTCTATCACAAGGAACAAGTCGACCCATGGCCGAAACCGCACGAGAGACCAACGCCCTCGAAATCGAAAGACGCTACGACGCGCCGCCCGAGAGGGTCTGGCAAGCGTGGACCGACCCGCGGGCGCTGAGCCGCTGGTTCGGCCCCGGCGGCGAGAACTCGGTCACGCAGGCCGAGCTCGACGTTCGCCCGGGCGGGCATTACACGATTGCTTTCCGCACGCCCGACGGCCAGGACAACCGCGTGTCGGGCACATACGAGGAAGTCATCCCGCAGCGCAAGCTCTCGTTCTCGTGGGCATGGCAGTCCACACCGGATCGCGTCTCGTTCGTCACCGTGGAAGTCGTTCCGGAGGGTGACGCGACCCTCATGAAGTTCCGACACGAGCGCTTCTACGATCGCACGGCACTCGACAATCACACCCGCGGCTGGACGGCGACGTTCGTGAAGCTTGACGCGGTGATCATGTCTGCCTAGCTCGGCGGTCACGGTTCGCAACCACTGATGCGTTTGCCATCAATGGCGCTACACGTCCGTGTGGCACGCTCACGCTGTCCTTTTCAAGCTGTGCGTTATGAACCTGGTGGTAGCCGCTCGTCATGAAACTTCCGTGTTGCGATTCATGGTCGAGGGGCCGTGGCAAAGCGGGGACGCGCTGAAGCTCGCGTATTTCATCAAGGCTGCCGTCGCTCGCGTGCGCGAAGCACATGTCCTGGTCGACCTGCGGCGCGTGAAGACGCCCCCCGGCGCCGAAGGCAAGTTCCTGATCTGCGACCGCCTGCGCCGTGCGATGTACCCGCATGTGCGGATCGGGCTCGTCAGCAACCCCGACCTCGTCGAACACGAGGCGCTGCCGGAACAGTTCGACTGCGCGGAGGTTGCCGTGTTCCACGCGGAGCGCGATGCGCTTCGGTGGCTCAAGCCGCAACACGCCCTGCCCGAATAAAAGATCCCCCGAGACCTTGCGGTTCGGGGGAGTGAAACGGCCGGGGGAAGAAACTTGAAGAAAACCCGGCCAATCTCTTGGACCTGATTGTGCGCGCTCGGTTCCGGCAGGGATAGCTCTGTTTCCGGTCCATGAATCGGCTTTGTCCTACAAACGCGCGGGATGCCGGTCGGGATACTGCGTCGGACGAATCCGGCAGAGCAGCGCCGGAGCGCAAGGAGACGGCATGGAGCGCATCACCGGCCCGTACAACGGCTTTTACATCGCAAGCTACGCAGGCGAGTCCGGCAGCCCCACGTCCGGTTTCTATGCCTACGCCAAGATCTGCCGCGGCAAGCCGGAGAACTACTGGGACGCCCACTGCTGCGCGAAGATTCCCGGCGCAGAGCTGCACCCCACCGCGCAGGCCGCGATCTCCGAGGCGGAAAGCCGCGCCCGTGAGCACACCGGCAACCTCGCGGCCTTTACATTCGCCAAGGTGCACCGCAGCAGCGAACGCTATAGCTGAGGCACCGTCCGTCGCGCTGCAGCGCATGGCGTGAATACTTCACGTCCGCAGGGGGCAGGTGTGCCCGCAACGTCCACATCCGTAGCCGGAACTTCCGTCAGTCTGTAGGATTCAACTGACAACGAGGCTTCGCGCCCGTCCCGCGCACTGCACAACAAGAACAACACAGCAGCGTCGTGCCGGCGGGACAGCTCGGCCTTTGCACACGAAAGCAAAACCCTATGTCGGATCTGTCGGCGAATCCCCAACCTGCTCGCGATGCCGCGAACGCGGCTGCGACGACGCGGACCTTCACGCAACGTGCGAAGAAGGCCTGCGCGCGCGTGCAGGACTGGTTCGCCATCCAGCCCCTCGTCGTGAAGGCCTTCATCATCGCGGCAGTCGTGATGATCCCGCTCACGGCGACCTACTCGTTCGCGGTCATGCAGAAGCAGGCCGAAATCGCCGAGCAGGTCAAGATCATGGGCGCGGACGCGATGCCCGACGCGGCGGCCGCAATCAACGCGAAGCTGCCGATCGCCTTCGGCACCGGCTCGCTCGTCGGCTTCCTCGAGCAGAACGCCGTGGATCGCATCACCGTCATCTACAAGCCGCTGATGTGGAACGTGTCGGAGCGCATCGTCGTGATCGAGTCCGCGGGCAAGCAGTTCGCCTACTATCCGAGCGACATGGAGACCAAGATCTTCGCCGAGCGTGCAGTGAGCGCTCCGTGGGGAGGCAAGCTTGCATTCGTGCCGCGCGCGGACCTCGACAAGCCCTCCATCGAAGTGCTCGAGCGCCTCGACCAGCGCTTCGGCAACGCCCGGCCGCAGTCCGAGAAGGAAGGCTGGAAGGCCGGCGTGTCCGGCGTCCTGTCCGCCACACTCACCCTGGGCCTGATCGGTTTCCTGTTCTTCCAGCTCAAGGGCCAGTTCAAGTCGCTCAAGTTCCTGGAGCCGCACCAGGTGCACGGCTCCATCGAAGACCTCGTCGGCATGGACGACATCAAGGACGAAGTCTTCCAGATCAAGGACCAGTACCAGCGCCGCCAGGAATACGCCGACTACGGCATCAGCAAGCCGTTCAACGTGATGTTCAGCGGCCCCGCGGGCACCGGCAAGACGAAGCTCGCGAGCTACCTCGCGAAAGAGCTGGGCCTGCCGATCCTGTTCCATTCCGCCGCAAACCTCGAGACGGGTTTCGTCGCGGGCGGCTCCAACACGCTTTCGCGCATCGTGAACATGGCCAAGCGCCGCAAGCGCTGCATCGTGTTCCTCGACGAAGCGCAGGACCTGTTCATGAAGCGCGGCGGCCACCGCAAGTTCGACGACGACACGCAGAACATGCTGCTGGC
>DATLBJ010000036.1:0-2234 GCA_035526975.1 Ramlibacter sp. | reverse complement strand
TAGATCACGTTCATCCCGAAGCCGTGCGCACCGCGCCTGGCGATGCCCTGGCCGATCCGGCCCATGCCCAGGATGCCCAGCGTGCTGCCGTGCACTTCGCTGCCGACGAACATGTCGTAGCGCCACCGGTCCCATTGGCCGGCGCGCAGGAAGATTTCGCTTTCCGTCATGCGGCGTGCGACCGCCATCACGAGTGCAAACCCGAAATCGGCCGTCGTTTCGGTCAGCACGTCCGGGGTGTTGGTGCCGAGCACCCCGCGCGCGGTCATCGCCGCTACGTCGAAGTTGTTGTAGCCGACGGCCATGTTGGCGCAGATCTTCAGCTGCGCCGCGTTCGCCAGCGTTTCGGCATCGACCGGTTGCGCCGTGGTGAGCGCACCGTGCTTGTCCGCGAGCCTGGCGGCGAACTGCTGCTTGTCCCACAGCTCGTCGGCCTGGTTGTCCTCGACGTCGAAATGGGCGCGCATTTTGTCGAGCGTCTCGGGGAAGATCGCGCGGGCGACCAGGATCCTGGGTTTCATGGGGTTGTCTTCGCTTCAGTGCCGCCCATGCGGGTAGTCGGCGTGTCCACGTGCCAGCCATGCACGGCCAGCAGGACGAAGAAACCGGCGACGTACGCCAGCGCGACGTGCCAACCGGCTTTCAGGTAGGCCCCGACCGATCTTGCCTCGGGATACATGTTGGAAAGCGCGACGCCGGCCGAAGAGCCGAACCAGATCATCGAGCCGCCGAACCCCACCGCATAGGCAAGGAAGCCCCAGTCGTAGCCGCCCTGGTGCAACGCCAGCGCGGTCAGCGGGATGTTGTCGAACACCGCGCTCACGAACCCGAGGCCGAACGCCGTCTGCCACGAAGCAGCGGGCAGTGCCTTGACCGGCATCATCGCCGCGCACATGACCAGCGACAGCAGGAAGATGCTGCCCTTGAGCGCGCCGGGCACCAACGACCACGTTGGCGTGCGCCACGGCGCGGTCGCGAGGATCGCGACCCACACTGCAATGCCGATGACGGGCCAGCGATCCAGCACCCCGGGCGCAGCCACGTTGAAGAAGATGTTCACCGCCAGCGCTGCGACGAGGATGATCGCGACGATGACGAGCCGGGGCGGCTCGAAGAACGCATCGGACGGGTCGTTCTTCATGATCGGCTGCAAGGCGTGCTGCTGTTTCGCCGCGGCGACACCGAAGATCGCGATCGCCACGACGGCGGCGATGTAGGCCTCGAGCACCTCGATCGGCGGTACACCCGCGATCCACATCATCGTCGTCGTCGTGTCGCCGACCACGCTGCCCGAACCGCCGGCGTTGCTCGCGGCGACGATGCCCGCGAGAAACCCGACGTGCACGCGGCCCCTGAACAGCACGTGTGCCATCGCGCCGCCGATCATCGCCGCCGCAATGTTGTCCAGGAAGCTGGAGATCACGAACACGATCACCAGCAGCATGAAGCCGCCCTTCCAGTCGTCAGGCAGGTACTGCGGCAGCAGTGTCGGCACACCGCTGCGTTCGAAGTGGTCGGCGAGCAGCGCGAAGCCGAGCAACAGGCCCAGCAGGTTCGCGAGCGTCACCCATTCGTGGCCCACCAGCTTCACCAGACCGCCGAGGCCGGGCACGCCGGCGAAATCGGCAAAGCCGAGCTTGTAGAGAGTGATCGTGGCCAGTCCCGCTAGCGCCACATACAGCGTGTGATGGTGGAACACCGCGACACCGGCGAGGGTCAGCGCGAACAGGATGAAGTCGAGGGGGATGCCGGCGAGGTTCAGGTGTGTCTCCGCTTTCCCTTCGATTATTGCGCCGTCGTCCTACCGTCCCGCTGAAGCGCGCCTGACTAAATGGCAGCAGGGAGATTTCGTATGAACCAGGATCGCATTCGCGGCCAATGGAAGCAGGTCAAGGGCCGCATCAAGGAGCAATGGGGGCGCCTGACCGACGACGACCTCGACGTCATCGAAGGCAAGCGTGACCAGCTGCTGGGCCGGATCCAGCAACGGCACGGTGTGGCCAAGGACGAGGCGCAGCGCCAAGTGCGCGACTTCGAGGAGCGCAATCCCGACGTGTCGCTCGACGACACCCCGGGACGCAACCAGGCCTGAGGGTCAGTCGAGCCAGCGCGTGAACGTCTGCACTGCTTCGCGCGGTGTGTAGAAAGTGTTCACCGTCTCGGCGGGGTCCGCGTAGCCCATCGACATGCCGCACAAGAGCATCTCTTCGGGCCCGGCGCCGATGTGCGGCAGG
>DATLBJ010000035.1:0-59910 GCA_035526975.1 Ramlibacter sp. | reverse complement strand
CCCTGCACGCCCGCCGTCAGCACGGAACGGAAAAATTCCCGGTGGGCGCGGGCAGTTCGACGCAACTGCCGGGCAAGACCTTCGGTTCATCCACGCTTGAACCGGAGGTTTTTTTATGCCCGTCGCATTCCTGTCGTCCGCCTGGTGGTCGGCGCTCGCCGCCATCGTCCTGATTGACCTGGTGCTCGCCGGCGACAACGCGATCGTCATCGCGCTGGCCGCGCGCAACTTGCCCGCGCACCTGCGGCGCAAGGCGATCGTCTGGGGCACCGTCGGTGCGATCGTCGTGCGCGCGCTGATGACGCTCGGCGTCGTCTGGCTGCTGCGCATCCCCGGCCTGATGGTCCTCGGCGGCCTGGGCCTCGTGTGGATCGCCTACCGCCTCCTCGCCGACGCGGGCGGCGAAAAGGAACACGGCGCCACCGCGTCGACGTTCTGGGGCGCGATGAAGACCATCGTCGTGGCCGACGCACTCATGGGGATCGACAACGTACTCGGGGTTGCCGGCGCCGCGCACGGCGCGTTCGACCTGGTGGTCATCGGGCTCGTCGTCAGCGTGCCGATCGTCGTCTTCGGCAGCACGATCGTGCTGCGGCTGGTCGAGCGCTTCCCCCTGATCATCCAGGCGGGAGCTGCCGTGCTGGCCTACACCGCCGCGCGGATGATCGTGCACGAGCCGCTGCTGGACGCCGTGTTCGACGAACGCGCGCTGGCGCGTTGGCTCGCATACGCACTCGCCGTCGCCGGCGTGCTGTCGCTGGGAGAATGGCGGCGCCGCGGTGCTATGCTGCGACCATGGTCAAGCTGATTGCGAAGTGGCTGCTGCTCGCTTCGGCACTCCTGTTCGTCGCCTACGTGTACGACGGCGTCGAGGTCCGCAGCTTCGGCGCGGCGATGATCGCGGCATTCGTCATCGGACTGCTCAACACCGTGGTGCGGCCGCTGCTCGTGGTCCTCACGCTGCCGGTCACGGTGCTCACGGTGGGGCTGTTCATCTTCATCATCAACGCGCTGATGTTCTGGCTGGCCGCCGAACTGCTCGGCGACTTCCACGTGCGCGGCTTCCTCGCCGCGCTGCTCGGCTCGCTGATGTACTCCGTGCTGGGGATGGTGATCGACTCAGCGCTGGAGTCGGTCTTCGCGAAGAAGTGACTGCATCTCGCGCGCGCGTGCGTCGATGATCGACGCCTCGATGTGATCGCGCGCGCCCGCGGCCCGGCTGGAGAGCTCCTGGGCCGCGCGCAAACGGTCCAGCGCCCCTTGCCAATCGAGCTGCGCCGCGCGCGACTCGGCCTCGGCCCGCACCGACCGCAGCGTCTGGCCTTGCGCGGCCTGCGCTTGCGCGAGCAACTGCCACGCTTGCGCATCCTTGGGATGCAATGCGACCCAGGTCTGCAGCTTGTCGCCCGCGGCGGCCGCTTGGGCGTCGCGGATGCGAGCCTGCGACGACAGCACAAGCTCGGGCCGCGCATCGCTGTCGGCGAGCGCTTCGGCCGGCTTCGCATCCCCCGCCATCAGTGAAATCTCCGCCGCAAGCAGGCGCGACTGGCGCTCGGCCTGGGCATTGCCCTGCGTGATCCGCGACAGGCGCTGCGCCAGTGCGAGCGCCGATTTGAAATCGCGCATCTTCGCGTAGGCGAGCGCGCCGGCATACAACGCGCCCGCTTCCCGCGCGCGGTTGCCCGGGTCGTCGCGCAGCGCATCGGCCGCGACGAAACTGCGCAGCACGTCGACGCCCGGCTCCGACAGCACGCGCGCGCGGCCGGCCATCATGAGGTGCACCATGTCCGCAGTGCGCGGGGGACCGGACGGCGCGAGCTGGATGCGCTGCTGGATTTCGGCGATGCGTTCCGTGGTCATCGGGTGCGTGCGCAGGTACGGGTAGTTGCCGTTGTCGTTCAAGCGCGAGGCCAGCTGCAGCTTCTCGAACATCGTCATGAAACCCTGCGGGCTGTAGCCGGCTTCCATCGCCACCTGCATGCCGATGCGGTCGGCCTCGCGCTCCATGTCGCGCGTGAAGTTGATCTGGTTCTGCGCGGCCAGCGCCTGCCCGCCGACGATCGCCGCCTGCGCCGCGTCGGTGCTGCGGCCCGCGGCCAGCGCGCCCAGCACCATCGCCGCGAGGATCAGCGGCATCTGCTGGCTCTGCTTGGTCATCATCCGCGAGATATGCCGCTGCGTGACGTGCGTCAGCTCGTGCCCCAGGACGCCGGCCACTTCATCGGCGCTGGCCGTTGCACTGACCAGGCCCAGGTTCAATCCCATGTAGCCGCCGGGCAGCGCGAACGCGTTGATCTCGCGGTCCTTGCCGATCAGCACTTCCCATGCGAAGCGCTCGTCGATGTCCGGCCCCAGGTCGCCGCGCGCACGCGACGCGGCGAGCAGGCGCGTCCAGATCCGGAGCACGTACTCGTCGATCACCGGGTCCTCGATGTAATCCGGATCGCGGAACAGCTCGCGCACGACCTGCTGCCCCAGGCGCCTTTCGGCGGCGACACTCAGCTCGCCGTTGCCGCCGAGCGAAGGCAGTTGCGCACGCGCGGGCAGCCACGCCAGCGACAGCGCGACGAACGCGCACGCGATGCGGGAGGACAGCGCCGGACGTCGCATCAAAAGGAATCCAGCGGTGCGAAACCGACGATGTCGGCCGTCTTCGGGTCGATGAACGCGGTCCAGGCGATCTTGCGCGAGATCACGGGGAGGTAGGCCGTGTGCGCCGCATCGCGGCCGATGCGCTGCAAGGCGGCATCGATCTGTGCCGCCTCGGCGGGCATCTTGCGTTTGAGCTCGTCGACGCGCTGCGCGGCTGCGGCAACTCGCGGGCGCGCCGCATCGTACGTCTCCCACAGGTCCGGGCGCGCCGCGGCCTGCACCCCGCGCATCGCCTGCATCGTCACGTCGAATTTCTCCTGCGAATTGCGGAACTGGCGCACGGCGAGCAACGTGGGGCCCGACCAGGGCTCGGCCTCGATGCCCTGGGGTGTGCGCGCGAGCAGCTCTTCCGGAATGTCGATCGAGTGCACGACGCGCATGCGGTCGAACTCGAACACCAGGTGCACAGGGCGCGCGACGGCGACGGTCCACAGGCCGTATGCGAGCGCGACCAGCTGGACCAGCCCGATCAGCGTGAGGTCCAGTGTCAGTTCGCGGCGCGACTTGCGCGTGTTGAAGATGCCCAGCGTGATCAGCGGGCCGAGGATGACGTCCACCGTCGTGACGATCAGGAACAGGTCCCGGCCGCCGGAGACTTCGCGATAGGGGTAGGGGTACCAGAAGGCAAACACGAGGGTGGCGGCCAGCGCGGCGATGCACAGGCTGATGGCCAGATGGAGTCCCGAAGCCCGGATTCGTTCCTTTGCAATCATGGCCGTATGATGCCAAACGAACGCCAACGCGCCCTCCATGAGTTCCCTCACGCACTTCGACGCCCGGGGCCAGGCCCATATGGTGGACGTCGCCGGCAAGGCCGCGACGCATCGGACCGCGATCGCCTCGGGCCGCATCGCGATGAAGCCCGAAACGCTGGCGCTGGTCGAATCCGGCACGGCGAAGAAAGGCGACGTGCTGGGGATCGCGCGCATCGCGGGCATCCAGGCGGCCAAGAAAACCAGCGAGCTCATCCCGCTGTGCCATCCGCTCGCACTCACTCGCGTCGCCGTGGATTTCGACATCCAGCATGCCACCGCCACCATCGAATGCACGGCAACGGTGGAAACCGTGGGACCGACGGGCGTCGAGATGGAGGCGCTCACCGCGGTGCAGGTGGCGCTGCTGACCGTCTACGATATGTGCAAGGCCGTGGATCGCGCCATGACCATCACCGACGTGCGCGTGCGTGAGAAGCACGGTGGCAAGTCGGGCAGCTTCGTCAATTCCTAGCGCCGCTTTTCTGTTCGCTCGCCCATTCGGCGTGTTCCTTCGGGAATGCGGCGCGAAACCGCGCGAGTTGCGCCAGGGCGACGTCCTGCTTGCCGAGCAAGGTCGCGCTCTCGATGATCTTCTCGATCACGCGCGGCTCGGGCGAGTAATGCAGCATGGCGGTGGCGGTGTCGTAGGTCCACTGTGCGTTGGCAAGCGTCAGGGGCGTGATCGTCAGTTCCGCAAACTCCACCTGCGCCCGGAACAGCCATGACTTG
Organism: Ramlibacter sp.; assembly: GCA_035526975.1. Classification (GTDB taxonomy): domain Bacteria; phylum Pseudomonadota; class Gammaproteobacteria; order Burkholderiales; family Burkholderiaceae_C; genus Ramlibacter. The sequence goes on along the minus strand of DATLBJ010000035.1, from coordinate 55,774 downwards.
TGCAGTTCGGGCAGCGGGTCGTCGCGGTAGCGCTCGTCACGCGCTTCGGGCGCCTTGTAGATCTGGCTGATGCGGCGGTAATCCCACGCCGCGTAGCCGGTTGCGCAGATCGCGAACGCCGCGACGATCGCGCTGGTGTTCGCCACGCGCGATGAAACCGCGTCCACATCGGGCGCCGGCCACAACAGCCCCAATGACAGGCCGAGCGCGATCTCGAACGGCCCGTACCACAACGGATATTCCAGCAGGCTGTGGATCGCGATGACCGACAGCACCGCCAGCGCGAGCTGCCGCGCGGCATCGGTCTCGCGCCACGGCGCGATGCGCACGAGGGCCCACGCCAGGCCCCCGCACGCGACGAGCGCCACCGGCAACCCGAGTTCGACCGCAAGGTGCAGCGGCAGGCTGTGCGCGTTGTCAAGGATGTCGCAGAAGCGCTCGCCCGGGTACAGCGTCATGTAGTGGGCCCAGTCGAGCTCGCCCCAGCCCCAGCCCATCCAGGGCCGCTGCGCAACCAGGTGGACGACGTTCGACCACAGCACGCGGCGGCTGAAACAGCCGGTCTCGCCCACGAACCGCGCGTACACGCTTGGGCCGGCGACACCCCGGAACTGCGAGAGCAGCAGCGGCAGCAGCGCCGAAAGAATTGCGTAGGCCGCCAAGCCGATCGCCGCGACCGCCACGATCTGCTTGCGGCGCGGCGCGCGCCACAGCGCAGCCAGCGCGAGCAGCACGATCCATTGCAATGCGCCGGTGCGCGAAGCCGAAGCCGCACTGCCCGCCGCCAGCACAAGGAGCGGCGCAAGAGCGGTGCGCACCGGCATCCCACGGCCGACGAACCAGCCGAGCGACGCCAGCCCGATCGCCATCAGCGACGCCAGCTGGTTGCGCTGGCGCAGGTTGCCGTAGGCCTCGCCGACGGCTGCGCCACTCACCCACGGGGTGAGGACATCGCTCGCCCCGAAATACTGCAGCAAGGCAAACAGCGCACTGACGCAGGCCGCGATGAGCCACGCGGTCGCGATGGCGTCGACATACGATTCGCGCGGCGCCGTGGCGACCGTCCCGGCCGCCGCGACGATGACCAGCAGAGCCGCGGCCACGGTGACGGCCTCGAGCGCAGGCAGTGCGCGCAACGCGGTCGCAACCGCTGCGAAAGCGAGCCACACCGCCGCGGGGAACGCGGGCGCGCGCCAGCCGCGCAACGCCAGCAGCAGCGACGCGCACAGGGCGCTCACCAGCCACGGCTGGACCGAGGACGAGGGTCCACCGGCGAACGGATTGATCCACGGGTATGCGAGGCATGCAACGACCATCGCCTGGACGAAGCGGGGAGACTCAAGGCGTGCCTCGCTCACGGCACGACCGCGGCGAGTTCCGGATGCTGCGCCTGCATGCCTTGCCACAATTGCTTCGCCGTAGCGTAGGACTCGTCGCCATAGCTCGCGTGGAGCAGGCGCAATTCGCGCTGTGCCTGCTGGGGCTGGCCGTTCATCGCGAGCGACATCGCATAGGCCAGGTGCAGCGTCGCCCAGCCGAAGCGCACGCTGCCTTCGTGCAGCCGGTCGATCTCGGCGCGCGGCATGTGCTGGCGCGGCACGATGCGCCCGAGCTTGAGCATCTCATCGAGTTGCGTCAGAAGCACCAGGTGCGGCGCTTCGTAACCTTCGGGTGTGCGGCCCACGCGGCGCAGCTCGAAACGCATCACCCGGTAATCATCCTCGGCCAGCAGGTACTCGTGCGCGACGGCGGACAACGCCACGCCGAACATTGCGACTGCCAGCGCCACGCGCCACCGCGCGGCACCTGGCGCCGGAAGCGGGGGCTGCCGCGCGATGCGTTCGCGCTGCATTCGCGCGAGCAGCGCCAGGACCCATGCGGCGGGAAAGAGGAAATACGAATAGGCGAAGGGGAACTCGAACATGCTGTGCACCGCGAGCGGAAGTATCGATGCAAACAGCAGGACTTCGGTGGCGCCTTCTGCGCGCAATAGCATGCGCGCCAGCCACCCCGTCGCGGCGCCTGCGAGCAGCAGGCCGAACGGCACGCCGACCCACAGCAGGAGGTCCAGCACGACGTTGTGCGCGTAGTCGCTGGCCTGCCAGCCGTCGACCGATGCCGCTCCCGCCTTCTGGCCGGCCATGCTCTGGCGAAAACCGTAGCCGACCCACGGCGACTGCTCGATGCCGGCGATGCATTGCTTCCAGATGACCTGGCGCGCGGAATCGCGCGCCGCCAGCGCGCCGCGGGGCGACTGCAAGTACAGCGATTCGTTGATCGAGGGCCATGCGAGTGCGAGGACCGTGAGCGCAGCGAGCCAGATCGCAACCCAGCGCGCACGCGGCAGGCCGGCCAGGCCGCGGCCCTTGCCCACGACGAGCGCGCCCATGCAGAACGCCGACAGCAGCCCCGAACGCGATTCCGACAGCGTGAGTCCCCACGACAACCATGCGACGAGCACGACACAGCCGATCGCGCCGAGCCGCCCGCCGGCGTGCAGCAACAGCGCGAGCGCGGTGGCCATCATCATCAGGCTGGCCAGGTGGTTGGGCTGCCCGAGATTGGAATACGCCCGCATGTCGGGGCCGCGCTCGGCAGCGAAGATGCCGAGCGTGCTTTCCATCCGCAACCACTGAAGGTGCGCGATGACCACAGCCAATGCGGCCGACACGATGACGATCCACGCCAGCCACAGCCAAGGTTCGCTTCGCGTGCCGAGCTCACGGCTGTTCGCGCCGAGCCACCATGCGAGCGCCCAGCCGCACACGTACAGGGACGAGAGGAACGCGTCTCCGCCGTATGCGATCTGCCCGGCCCACCACTGGATCGCGATGAGCGCGACGACGGCGGCTGCGAGCGCAACGCCGCGCGCGGCCACCAAAGGAGAAGGCCACGCGATGCGCGCGGCCGAAAAGAATGCAAGCGCCGCGAAGCCCGCTGCCTCGCTGTGGAAGCTGGTCCACGGCGGGTAGTGGTTCGGCGCGAGGTACGCCCCGCCAAGCGCGAGCGACGCCAGCGCGCAGAGCGCCAGCGCCAATAAAAAACGCCCCGTGCGGGGCGTCTTCTCGCCTGTCGGCGAAACTCCGGTCATCAGCCGCGGCAGGAGCCCGGCAGGTACTTCGAGGGCATATCGGTGCCGTCGGTCGTGGAGCCGCAGCGCCAGCCGTACAGGGCCGAACCCGCATTGCCGGCGAATGTGGCCAGCGTGTTGGCCGCCGACAGCGGGGCCAGCGAGACCTTCTTGCCATCGATGCTGCTGTCGTTGAAGCCTTGCGCCGTCACGACGATCGCGCCATCGGCGTTGGTGACCACGCCGGCGACGTACTTGGAAGTGACGCTCGGGTTGGACGTGCCGGCGCCGGCTTCGCAGCCCCAGCCGTTGGCGCCCGGTGCGTTGGACGCATTGCCCGATTGGTAGATCTCGGTGATGGACGTGCGGCATGCCGAGGCAGCCAACACGACTTCCGACATCTTCGCGCGCTTGGTGTAGTCCTGGTACGCGGGCAGAGCGACCGCGGCCAGGATGCCGATGATCGCGACCACGATCATCAGTTCGATCAGGGTAAAGCCCTGCTGCAGTTGACGCTTCATGAGACCTCCAGGTTGTTGAGAGAAGCAGGGACGGATGTGCAATCGCCATGCCAGCCGGATTGGGGCCGGGAAGTGTGCGTTTGTCGGCGTTTGCTGCACGCAAGGTGCCCAAATTCGGCAGCGGCGCCCCGGCGGGCGAACATTTTTGTCGTACTGGCGGCTACTTGATGCAGACCGACCGGACCATCTTGATGTCCGTGAGCCCCATCATGATCTTTTCCATGCCGTCCATCTTCAAGGTGCGCATGCCGCTGGCCACGGCCTCGACGAAGAGTTCGGCCACGCGCGCACGCTCCTGGATCAGCCTTTTCATGGGGTCGGTGGCAACCAGCAGCTCGTGCAGGCCGATCCGTCCCTTGTAGCCGGACTTGTTGCACTTGTCGCAGCCCACCGATCGGTAGAACTTCAGGCGGCCGTTGTCGCCGTACATCTGGACCCAGCTTTCGTAGAGCTTCTTGGCTTCGCCCGCGTAATCGGCCTTCCAGGCCTTGGTTTCCTTCAGGTCGAGCACGTATTCCGAAATGAAGGTCTTGATCTCTTCCTGTTCGGGGAAGTAGCCCTCCTTGCAATCGCACAGCTTCTTGGCCAGGCGCTGCGCGAGGATCCCCAGCAGCGCGTCTGCGAAGTTGAACGGGTCCATGCCCATGTCCAGCAGGCGGATGATCGATTCCGGCGCGGAATTCGTGTGCAGCGTGGAGAACACCAGGTGGCCGGTGAGTGAGGCTTCCACGCCCATCGACACCGTTTCCTTGTCGCGTGACTCGCCCACCATGATGATGTCCGGGTCGGCGCGCAAAAAGGCGCGCATCACCAGCGCGAAGTCGATGCCGGCCTTCTTGTTGATCTGGACCTGGCGCAAGCCTTTCTGCGTGATTTCGACCGGATCCTCCGCCGTCCAGATCTTCGTGTCCGGTGTGTTGAGGAACTTCAGGATCGAGTGCAGCGTGGTCGTCTTGCCCGACCCGGTCGGCCCGCAGACGTAGAACAGGCCGTAGGGCTTGCTCACCGTCTTCTCGAGGTTCTCCTTGTTGTGCGGCGTGAGCCCGAGCTTGTCCATCGGGATCGGCTCGCCGGCGGCCAGGATACGCATCACGATGTCCTCGACGCCGCCGGCCGAGGGGATGGTGGCGACGCGCAGCTCGATATCGAGCGGGCCGAACTTCTTGAACTTGATCTTGCCGTCCTGCGGCTTGCGCTTCTCGGAGATGTCGAGGTCGCACATGATCTTCAGGCGCGTCACGAGCGCCTGGCGGAAATGCGCGGGCACTTCGGTGTACGGCGCGAGGCTGCCGTCGACGCGGAACCGGATGCCGGTCTTGGCCTTGCCGGGCAGCGGCTCGATGTGGATGTCCGACGCCTTCATGTTGTACGCGTCGATGATCACCTTGTTGACGAACTTCACCAGCTCGTTGTCGGCCGCCGCCGACACGGAGTCTTCGTCGCCGCCGTCCTCCTCCGGGGCCGCCGACATGTCGGCCAGCAGGTCGTCCACCGACGGGCCGGCATCCTCGGCGCCGTAGATCTGCGCCAGCGTTTCCTCGAACTCGGTTTGCGTCGTGACGCGATACGAGAACTTCGAATAGCGCGGCAGCACCTGCGGCACCATGCGCGAGCCGCGCACCGCCTCCGGGTCCGTGCACATGATGATCAGGCCCTCGGGCGACTCCTCGCACGGCAGCCATCCCTGCTCGATGATGAAGTCCTTCTTGAGCGGGCCGTGCAGCGCTTCCTGCTTCAGCCGGCCGGCGTTGAAGGGCTCGTACGGCACGCCGAAGTACTTCGACAGCGACGCGCCGATCTGCGGCGGGCGGATCTTGAACTCGGCCATCAGCACGTGTTCGACCGGCTTGGCTTCCTCGCGCGCCTGCTGCACGGCGGACTTGAGTTCGTCGGCCGTGATGACGCCCGCTGCGACGAGCCCGTCGTAGCGGCCCGAGCGGCGGCGCTGGCCTTCCTCGGCCTTCTGCATCCGTTGGCGGATCGCCAGGGCGAGTGTTTGGCACAACTGCGTCGCGCCTTCGATCTCGAGGTCGGCGAACGGCTGGTCGCTCTTGTTGTTGATCACCTGCAGCACGCCGAACAGCTGGTCCCCGTCGACGATCGGGAACACCATCATCTGCTTGGTGCGGTAGCCCGAACGTTTGTCGACCTCCTTGAGGAACGTGAGGTTCGGGTGGATGCGCTTGAGCGCATCGTCGTCGTACACGTCCGGTACGTTGACCATCTGCTTGGCGAACGCGACATAGCCGGCCAGGCTTTGCGGGCTGATCGGCAGCTTCAGGTCCTTGCTGGTGTTCAGGCCGGTCTTGAGCTTGGACACGATGGACGTGCGGTCGTCGCTCACCGCATAGAGCGTGAGGCGGTCCGCGTTGAACAGCTTGCAGATGTCGGCGCTCGCCTCGAGCATGATCTGGTCGATGTTCTCGGTGGCATGGATCTTCGTCGTGACCAGCTGGAGCTGGCGGAAGAACAAGGCCTCGAACGAGACGCCGCGCTGGTCCGGCGGCAACTGCTGCGAGTCGTAGAAAGCCTGGGAATCGTGTTCCTTCGGCTTGAGGACGGCACTCATGGCAACACCCTCTCCACTTCGGTTAGAGGTCGAATTCCTGGCCCGCGTGCAGCCAACGGATGTCGTGCGTCACGTTGGGGCCGAAGGGCTGGGTCTGGTCGAACTTCTGGATCTCCGCCATGATCATCTCGGTCTCTGCCGGCTTGGTGTGCGTGATGAAGATCGGGAAGCGCTTGGACTTGTCGATGCAATCGAGCTCCTCGGCGAGCGAGCTGGGCGCCAGGTGCAGCGCCCGCTTCGCGAGGTCCTTCTCGCGGTTGGAAAACGCGGTCTCGATGATCAGGGCCGCGACGTTCATCTGGTTCAGCCGGCGCCAGAACGCCGGATTGCGTTCCGTGTCGCCGGTGAAGATCCAGCAGCCCTTGCCGGACGTCACCGCGAAGCCGCACGCCGGAACCGTGTGCACGGCCGGCAGGACCTCGACGCGCTTGCCGGGAAACTCGAGCGTCTGCCCGACCTGGATCTCGGTGAAGGTGATGAACGGCTTTTCCGGCGTGGGGATGCGCGAGAAATCCGGCCAGATCACGTTGTTGAAGATGTGGGTCTTGAGCGCGGCGATGGTCCCCGGCAGCGCGTGCACCTGCACGGGCCGCGTCAGCGACGAAGCGATCGCATCGACCATCAAGGGCAGCGAAGCGACGTGATCGAGGTGCGAATGCGTGATCAGCACGTGCTCGATCGAGTGCATCTCGGACAGGCTCAAGTCGCCCACGCCGGTGCCCGCGTCGATCAGGACATCGGAATCGAGCAGGAAAGAGGTGGTCCGGCAATCCTTGGCGATCGCCCCGGAACAGCCCAGAACCCGTACCTTCACCTTTACCTCACTTGGTGTCGAAGTTCGTCGCGCCGTCCCACTCCGGGTCGAACGGCAGCAACCTCATCGAGGCTACACGTTCCGTATACAACTCGTAAAGGTATTTTTTGGGGTTCATCCGCTGCAAATTGAGCAGCAGGACATCGCACTGTTCCCAGTCCTGGGCGCGGTAGGCCTTGAGGAAAGTGGCCCACGTCCTGAGTTCGTCCTGGTGCGCCTTTTCGAGGCGCTCGGCGGGCGCGAGCGGCCAGAAGATCGCCACCGCCTGCTCCTTGCCCTTGACGCGGACGCGGTCAAGTTCCTGCCACGCGAATTCGGGCGCGATCTTGCGCGTGGATTCGCTCACCACGATGTCCACGCCGTACACCTTGGACAGCCCCTCGAGGCGGGAGCCGAGGTTCACGGAGTCGCCGATCACGGTGTAGGCCTGCCGGATCTCCGAGCCCATGTTCCCGACGCACATCGTGCCGGTGTTCAGGCCGATGCCGACACCGATCTCCTGGACGCCCTTCGCGCGGTGTTCCTCGTTGATCTTGCGCACGGCGTTGGCCATCTCCATCGACGTCTTGGTCGCCAGGTACGCGTGGTTCGGCAGATCCACGGGCGCGCCCCAGAAAGCCATCACGCAGTCGCCCATGTACTTGTCGATCGTGCCGCGGTTCTTGCGGATGATGTCCGTCAGGCGGTCGAACACCGAGGTGAGCAGCTGTTGCAACTGCGTCGGCTCCATGTTCTCGGACATCTTGGTGAAGCCGCGCATGTCGCAGAACATCACCGTGAGTTCCTTGTTGGCCGCCTTCATGCTGTAGTTCTCGGCGCCCTGCGCGACCATCTCGTCGACCAGCTCCGGCGGCACGTAAGTGCCGAACATGTGCGCCAGCTCGCGCTTGCTGCGCGCCTCCACGAAGTACCCGTAGGACATGTTCAACGCGAAAGCCGTGACACACATGACCAGGGCCGCCGCCAGGGGCAGTACCAGTCCTTCGGACCGGTAGAACAACACGTTGAGGCCGAACACCGCGACGATCACACCCAGGCTGAGGAGCACGGCGCGGCTCGCGGACAGAAGTGGCAGGCCGATCGCCAGTGTCAGGCCGGCCAGCAGCAGGATCAGCACGTCGTAGCCGACGGCGTAGTCGGGCCGGTAGAACACCTTGCCATCGAGAAGGCCGGAGATCACGTTCGCGTGCGCCTCGACGCCCGGATAGGTCTCGCCCACGGGCGTGACGCGCAGGTCCAGCAAGCCGATGGCCGTCGTGCCGACGAGGACGATCTTGTCCTTGAGCTCGCCTTCCTTGATCCGGTGGCCGATCACGTCCGCCGCCGACACATAGCGGAAACTTCCGGCCGTCACGCCGCCGGGCCCGCGAAAAGGGATCAGGCTACTCACGCGGTTGTCCACGGGGATCGACAGATGCCGCTCGCCCCGCACGAGGCGGATGCTTTCGAGCGCGTCGTAGCCCTTGGAGCTGAATATCTTGCTGTCCTCCACGAAACCCGGCGCGACCTTCGGCATCCCGATCAGCATCCGGTACATGGCCAGCGACAATGCCTCGTAGTACTCCCCGTTGTACTCGGCCACCAGCGGGACCGAGCGCAGCACGCCGTCGCCGTCGACCACGGGATTGGTGTTGCCGGCCAGCGCCGCCGATTTCGCCAGCTGCTGGATGTTCGAGCCGTAACCGTTGTAGTGGAGGAACTTGATGGGCCGGCCGCGCAGGTCCTCCTTGCGCATGACGGGCTCGGGCAGGACGCCTTTCGTCTCCTCCGCGCCCGTCAGGTAGAACCCGAGCACCACGGGCCGTTTCGCCAGCGATTTCGCGAACAGCGCGTCGTAATCGAGCGACGACTGCATCTGGTCCACGCGCGTCGCGAATCCGGGCACGTCCTTCAGTTCGCCTTTCGCGAGCTGGTTCAGCCGCAACAGTCCCGAGCTCTCGTCGGCTTCCGTGAAGTACACGTCGAAGCCCACGATCGCCACCTGCTGGCGGTCGAACAGCTCGTCGACCAGTTGCGCGACCTTGTTGCGGCCCCACGGCCAGTGGCCGATCTCGGTCAGGCTCTTCTCGTCAATGTCGACGATCACGATGCGGTCGTCCAGCGTGTGCGGCATCGTCGCGCGCAGGCGCGCGTCGTAGATGATGTCGTCGAGCCGCTGCAGCACGCCGATATGCAGCACGTTCACCGCGTGCAGCAGCGCGAACACCAGCGGAACCAGGGTCACCGCGATGCGGGACCAGTGTTTCGAGAGCAAGCCCATGAGGCCCCGAACCCCTCTTTTCGGTCAGGCGGCGCTCTGGGGGCGCCGCGCCATTACTCCACGTGCGGCCTTCAGGCCTGCACGAACTGCATTTGCGTTCCCGCGAGCTCGAGCAGGTCGCCGTTCTTGAGCGTCACGGGTTCGGCCCCGATCGCGGCGCCATTGAGCGTCGGCTTGTTGCTGCCCTCGACATGAGCCACGACGAATCCATGCGGGCGCTTGGTGATCGCGGCCACGGCGACGCCGGGCTTGCCGATCGTCGTCACGACCTTCACGAGCGGGACCTGCCGGCCCGCCGCGGCGCCCGACAGCACCTTGATGCTTGCGTTGATCTGGCCCAGGTCCGCGACTTGCGCTGCAGCCGACGCGGCGGGCTGCGCCGGCGCCGGCGCGCCCCCTGCTGCGGGAACGACGGGCTTGGGCATCGGCGGCAGGATCTGCCCCGGCTTGAGGATCACGGTCTTCTCGGCACCCGCGAAGGCCGGCTGCTCGTGGATGAACTTGATCTTGTACTTGCCGATCTCGATCGTGTCGTTGTTCGCGAGCAGCTGCTTCTTGACGGCCTTGCCGTTGATGTACGTGCCGTTCGTGCTGTTCAGGTCTTCGAGGTAGACCTCCGTGCCGCTCATTTGCAGGACCGCGTGCTCGCCGCTGACCGCGAGGTTGTCGATGACGATGTCGTTGTAAGGCCGCCGACCCAGTGTGGTGCGGTCCTTGGTCAACTGCACTTCCTTGATGACGACACCGTCGATCGAAACGATCATCTTCGGCATGGTCCACTCCTGTTCTTCATGCTCATCTTATAGGCAAACGAGTACATAACGGCTATTTCCCGAGCAGCCGGGAAATCAACCCCTTCTTCCTGGACCCTTCGTTCGCCTGCGTCACGAGCACGGAGATGTTGTCCCTGCCCCCGTTGGCGTTGGCCGCGTCGACCAACATGGCCACCTTCTGCTCCAGCGGAACATCCTGCACGAGGATCTTGGCAATCCCCTCATCATCCACCATGTCGGACAGACCATCCGAGCACATCACGTAGATGTCGCCCGGATCGACCTTGTGTTCGTTGACTTCCAGCAACACCGCGTCTTCCACGCCGAGGGCGCGGGTCACCAGGTTCTTGTTCGTGGAGGTCGCGGCCTGCTCCGGCGTGATCAGGCCGGCGTCCATCTGCTCCTGCAGCAGCGAGTGGTCCTTCGTGATCTGTTCGAGCTGCGTGCCGCGCAAGCGGTAGCAGCGCGAATCGCCGATGTGCCCGAGCACCAGGCGGCCGTCGCTGAACACGCCGAGCACGAGCGTGGTCCCCATGCCGCTGTACTGCGGATTGGAGTTGGCGGCGTTGAAGATCGAGCGATTCGCGTTGTCGACGCAGATCTCCATCGCGCGCCGCACTTCGCGCGGATTCGCGTTGCGCCCCGCTTGCGACAGCCAGCGCCCCAGCTCGGATTTGATGAACGTGGTGGCCATGCCGCTGGCGATCTCGCCCGCGTTGTAGCCGCCCATCCCGTCGGCAAGGATCGCCAGGCGCGCGTCCTCGTCGAGCGCGACGGAGTCCTCGTTGTTTTCCCGTGCGAGGCCCGGGTCGGTGCGGATGCAGAACTCGTAATTCATTGGCGTCGTGTCAGGCGCCGGACCCGTTGCCGCCCTCGGGCTTCTGGAAAGCCGAGGTCTTCTCGAACGTCGGCGCCGCCGGATCAGCCTTTGGCGCGGCATCATAGCTGCCCGTGTTGTCGGGCATGCCGACGACGGTCTTTTCGAATGCCGCGCCCTGGCCCCCTGCGCTGGCGTGGAATGCCGCCGTGCCCCCGCCGCCCGCAGCGGCCAGCGCGGCTTCGCCCTTGGACATTGTGGTCTGCGCCGGCATCGCGCTGGTGGCCGCCGGCGATCCGGCCATTTCCGCGATCACGGCCTTGAGGTCCGCCGCAAATGCGTCGCCGTCCTGGTAGCGCTCCTCGGGTTTCTTGACCAGCGACTTCGCAACCACCGCCGCGAGCCGGTCGGAGATGTCCTTGCGGATGATGCGGATGTCGGGCGCCGGTTCCTGCGCGATCTTGAACATCAGTTCGGCCATCGAGTCGCCGCGGAACGGCAGCACGCCGGTGAGCATCTGGAACATCATCACGCCGAGCGAATACAGGTCGGAGCGGCCGTCGACCTTCTTGCCGGCGATCTGCTCGGGCGACATGAAGCTGGGCGTGCCGAGCACGAGGCCCGTCTTCGTCTTGCTCGAATCGGTGATGCGCGCGATGCCGAAGTCCGTCACCTTCACGGTGTCGGTGTCCAGCTCGTACATGATATTGGCCGGCTTGATGTCGCGGTGCACGACGTTCGCGCGGTGCGCATACGCGAGCGCTTCGGCCACGCGCGCGATGATCGACAGCACTTTCGGCATCGGCAGCAGCTGGCCGTCCTTGCACTGGTCGACCAGGTCCTTGCCCTTGAGGAATTCCATGGCGATGTAGGCAAGGTCGTGTTCCTCGCCCGCATCGAAGATCGTCACGATGTTCTGGTGCTGCAGGCGGCCGGCCGTTTCGGCTTCGCGGAAAAAGCGCTCGCGTGCGTCGTTGAGTTCCTCGCCTTCGAACTCGGTGGACAGGGCCATCGTCTTGATCGCCACGACGCGGCCGATCTTCGGGTCCTTGCCCAGGTACACCACCCCCATCGCGCCCTTGCCCAGCTCCTTTTCGACCTGGTAGCGCCCGAGCATCGGCTTTTCGACGGCGCCGCCATCGAGCAGCATCGTGCCGCCGGGGTGCGCGCCGCCGCCGCCGAGGATGACGGTCTCGGACAGGTTCTTGGCGCGATTGAGCTTGGACTGCAGGTCCTTGAAGTTCTTGTCGTACGCGGCCATGTGCACGTACACGGCCTCGGCCTTGTTGAACTGGCGCTTGCGTTCGAAATCGAGCGCCAGGTTGTACAGGTTCTCCATCACCGCATTGCTCATGGGCACGCGGCTGAAGCGGTCGAACGCCATGTCCAGCTGGCCCTGGCCCTGCAACGCAAGGCCCATCATGCGGTTGGTCTCGGCCGATTCCTCGTCCGACTTGAGCTTGCCCGCCTCGGTGACGAGGAAGCGCTTGGTGGTGAGCGCCAGGTGACCGATCAGAAGAAGTGTGGCCGGCAACACGAGATGCAGCCACATCGCCGCGCTGGAAAGCAGCGTGTACTCGGTGGCCAGCAGCACGACGAACACGCCCGCGGTCACGCCTGCGGCCATGCCCGCCGAGATGCGCGGCAGCACCGCGATGATGTACGCGGCCACCAGCAGGAACAGGCCCAGTGCGGCCCACGAGCCCCAGCCCGGCTCGACGATGAAGTGTTCACCGAGGATGCTCGACGTCACGTGCGCCATGTACTCGGCCGGCGACACGCCCGCATAGCCGGGGGCCGGGAACAAGGTGCCGACACCGGCGGCGGTGGAGCCGATGAGGACGATCTTGCCCTCGTACTTTTTCGCGGGGATCTTGCCCGACAGCACATCGAAGAAAGAGTCCACCGCGAACGGTGCGCGGCCGTCACGCGCGTGATAGAACTGCGGCAGCATGCGTGCGGATTCGTCGGTGCGCACGCGCAGCTTGCCGATCTGCACCGTGTCGGGCGCTTGCGGCTTGATGTCCTTGGTGTCCAGGTTCAGGCTTTTGGCCGCGGCAAGCAGCGCCATCGACGGGATGGCCTTGCCGAAGTAATTGACCAGCAAGGGCTCCTGGCGCACGGAGCCGTCGACGTCGTTCGCCGTATTCAGGTGGCCGACGCCGGCGGCGGCGGTGCTGAACATGTCGAGCGGATAAGTGCCGCGCACCGCGGGCACCGAAAAGCCGTTCTTCTCGTCGACCGAGCTTTTCGCGACCGGTGCGGGCAGCGGCTTGTCGGCGTTGCCCTGGGGATCGCCGAGCTGGAACACGGAAGGCAGCAGCACATTGCCGGCCTTGCCGATGCTCGCGGCCAGCTTCGCATCCGTGTCGAGCGCCGATTCGGCTTCGCCGACCAGCTTGCCGATCGCTTCGTTCTGCGCCGCGGTGCCGCCTTCCGGGCCGAGCGCCTGCTTGATCTGCCGGATGTAGACCAGGCCGCGATCGACCTGCGGCTCGCTGAAGAACACGCTGTAGACGATGGTCTTGGCCTTGGCCACCGCGAGCTTGTCGATCATCTCCGCGTGCACGTCGCGCGACCACGGCCAGCGGCCGATGTTGGCGATGCTCTGGTCGTCGATCGCGATGACCGCCACGCGATCGGACGGCATGCGCGAGCTGCTCGTGACCCCGAAGTCGTAGAAGCGGCGCTCGAGCGTGCCGATCGCGTCCGTGGACTGGTTGAGGACCAGGACGACGAAGGCGATCACGGCGCCCACGAACCAGTCCGCGCGCCAGAATTGGCCGCCCTTCGATTTGGATTTGCCCACGTCCGCCCCCGTCCAGAACTGCATTCACGCGGCGACGCCGCACCACCGGCGCCCGTGTTACAGGACGCAGGCCTTGCGCGAACTTAACAGACGAGGCACAGCCGGACAAGGGACTTTGTCACGGGCCCTGTACGTTTTGTTGCAAACAGCGCACGACTCGCGTCAGGCCGCTTGCTTGCTTCCTCGCGATTGCAGCATCTTGCCGACCGCGACGACGAACACGGCGCCGGCCACCGCGCCGGCATAGTGCAACCACCCATTGGCGGCGAGATAGTCGTGCAGGATGGCGTCGCTCACGATGGTTTCACCGGCCACCCAGCCGATCAACGCGGCCCCGGCGACGACGATGACGGGGAAGCGCTCCATCAGCTTGACCATCAGCGTTGCGCCGAAGATCACCAGCGGAATGCTGATCGCGAGGCCGAGGATCAACAGCGTGAGGCTTCCCTGCGCGGCCGCTGCGACGGCGATGACGTTGTCCAGGCTCATGACGAGGTCGGCGATCAGGATCGTGCGGATCGCGGCCATGAGGTTGCTCGACTTCTGCTCCTCGCTGTCGCCGTCGTCCTCGTCTTCTTCGGACAGCAGCTGCACGCCGATCCACAGCAGCAACAGGCCGCCGACGATCTGGAGGTACGGCAACGCCAGCAATTTCGCCGCGACCACCGTGAGGACGATCCGCAACACCACGGCGGCGCCGGAGCCCCAGAGCACGGCCTGTCTCTGCTGGTGGGCGGGCAGCGTGCGCGCGGCCAGCGCGATGACGACCGCGTTGTCACCCGACAGGATGATGTTGATCCAGACGATCTTGAGCAGACCGATCCAGAACTCGGGTGTTTGCAGCATTTCCATGCGAAGGCAGTTTAGCGGCGCGTTGCGCGCCGCAGGTTCGTGATACTGCTTAGGACGCGCGCCTTACAGCAGCGCCTTGAGGAGCTTGCCCATCTCGGACGGGTTGCGGGTGACCTTGAAGCCGCACTCTTCCATGATGGCGAGCTTCGCATCGGCCGTGTCGGCGCCGCCACTGATCAGTGCGCCCGCGTGGCCCATCCGCTTGCCGGGAGGTGCCGTGACGCCGGCGATGAAACCCACCACCGGCTTTTTCATGTGGTCCTTGCACCAGCGCGCCGCATCGGCCTCGTCGGGGCCGCCGATCTCGCCGATCATGATCACCGCATCGGTTTCGGGATCGTCGTTGAAGGCCTGCATCACGTCGATGTGCTTCAGGCCGTTGATCGGGTCGCCGCCGATGCCCACAGCGCTCGACTGGCCGATGCCCAGCTCGGTGAGCTGCGCGACCGCTTCGTAGGTCAGCGTGCCCGAGCGAGAGACGACGCCGACGCGGCCCTTGCGGTGGATATGGCCCGGCATGATGCCGATCTTGATTTCGTCGGGGGTGATGAGGCCGGGGCAATTCGGGCCGAGCAGGAGCGTCTTCTTGCCGCCGCGGCTTTCCTTGTCCTTCATCCTGTTGCGCACGATGAGCATGTCCTTCACCGGGATGCCCTCGGTGATGCAGATGACCAGGTCGAGGTCGGCTTCCACCGCTTCCCAGATGGCATCGGCCGCGCCGGCAGGGGGCACGTAGACCACCGAGACGGTTGCGCCCGTCTTGCCCTTCGCGTCCTTCACGCTCGCGAAGATCGGGATGTCGAAGATCTTCTCGCCGGCCTTCTTCGGGTTCACGCCCGCAACGAAGCACTGCTTGCCGTTCGCGTATTCCTGGCACTTCTCGGTGTGGAACTGGCCGGTCTTGCCGGTGATGCCCTGCGTGATGACACGCGTGTCCTTGTTGATGTAGATCGACATTGTGTGTTCCTCAGGCCTTCTTCACGGCGGCAACCACCTTTTGCGCCGCTTCCGCCATCGTGTCCGCGCTGATGATCGGCAGGCCCGACTCGGCGAGCATCTTCTTGCCGAGCTCCTCGTTCGTGCCCTTCATGCGCACGACGAGCGGCACACTGAGGTTCACCGCCTTGCAGGCGGTGATCACGCCCATGGCGATCGTGTCGCACTTCATGATGCCGCCGAAGATGTTCACGAGGATCGCCTTGACCTTCGGGTTCTTCAGCATGATCTTGAAGGCCTCGGTGACCTTCTCCGGCGTGGCGCCGCCGCCGACGTCGAGGAAGTTCGCCGGTTCCGCGCCGAACAGCTTGATCGTGTCCATCGTCGCCATCGCGAGGCCCGCGCCGTTCACCAGGCAGCCGATGTCGCCGTCGAGCGAGATGTACGCAAGGTCGAACTTCGACGCCTCGATCTCCGCGGGGTCCTCTTCGTCGAGGTCGCGCAGCGCCACGATCTCCGGGTGGCGGAACAGCGCATTCGAGTCGAAGTTGAACTTGGAATCGAGCGCGGTGATGTTGCCCTTGCCATCGCGGTTGAGCGGGTTGATCTCGACCAGCGACGCGTCGGTGTCCATGTAGCACTTGTAGAGCTTCTTGAACACGTCGGCGGCCTGCCTGGCCGAGTCGCCCGTGATGCCGATGCCCGAGGCGATTTCATTCGCCTGCGCGTCCGTCAGGCCCACGAGCGGGTCGACGAACAGTTTCTTGATCTTCTCCGGCGTCGAGTGCGCGACTTCCTCGATATCCATGCCGCCTTCGGATGAAGCGATGAATGCGACTTTCTGCGATGCGCGGTCGGTCACGACCGACACGTAGTATTCCTTCTGGATGTCCGCGCCGTCCTCGATGTACAGGCGCCGGACTTTCTGGCCCGTGGGGCCGGTCTGGTGCGTCTTGAGCTGCATGCCGAGCATGGCGCCCGCGAGCTCCTTGACCTGCTCGACGCTCTTGGCGACCTTGACGCCGCCGCCCTTGCCGCGTCCGCCCGCATGGATCTGCGCCTTGACGACCCACACCGGGCCGCCGAGCTTTTGCGCCGCCTCGACGGCTTCCTGCACCGTGAAGGCCGGGATGCCGCGCGGGACGGGCACGCCGAACTGACGCAGGATTTCCTTGCCTTGGTACTCGTGGATCTTCATGGAGGTCTGTCTGCTGAAGGGGAAACTCGGAGCCGGCCCGGCGGAGGCGGCGCATCCTGCGCGCCACCAGCGGAAAACAGCGAGCAACTGTATCATGGTGCATCGCACCAACCATGGCTTTTGGTTGGGTGTTCCATAAGCAATTCCCACAGGAAATTCGATGCCCAAGGTGTTCATCGACGGCGAGGCCGGCACCACCGGCCTGCAGATCCGCGAGCGGCTGGCGCAGATGCCTGCGGTCGAGCTGGTGAGCATCGCGTCCGAGCGTCGCAAGGACCCCGCAGCCAAGCGCGACCTGATGGCGGGCGTGGATCTGGTCATCTTCTGCCTGCACGACGACGCCGCGCGCGAATCGGCGGCCATGGTCGACGACATCGAACGCGCGCAAGGTCGCGCGCCGCGCGTCATCGATGCATCGAGTGCGCATCGCGTAGCCGACGGTTGGGTGTATGGCTTTGCGGAACTGGCGCCCGGCCAGGCCGACGCCATCGCGCAGGCGAAGCGCGTCACGAACCCGGGCTGCTACCCGACGGGCGCGATCGCATTGATCCGCCCACTGGTCGATGCGGGCGTGATTCCCCGGGACTTTCCGGTCGTCGTGCCGGCCACCAGCGGCTACACCGGCGGCGGCCGGTCGATGATCGAGGCGTTCGAAAGGAAAGAGGCAGGCCCGTTCGAGGTCTATGGCCTGACGCTGAAGCACAAGCACCTTCCCGAGATGGTGAAGTACACCGGCCTCACGCGCCGTCCGATCTTCATTCCGGCAGTCGGCAGCTTTCACCAGGGCATGCTCGTCGAAGTGCCGCTGTTCCTGGACGACCTGCCGCGCCAGCCCAGGCTCGCCGACCTGCATGACGTACTCGCGAAGCACTATGCCGCCAGCGAATGGGTGACGGTGCAGCCGCCGACCGAAGGCGGGCGCATCGAAGCCACCGCGCTGAACGACACGAACAGGATGGAGCTGCGCGTCTACGGCAACGAGGAGACGCGGCAAGCCGTTCTCGTCGCCCGCTTGGACAACCTGGGCAAGGGCGCCAGCGGCGCGGCCGTGCAGAACCTGAAGTTGATGCTGGGCGTTTAGCCCTTCAGCACCCGCGCGATCGCATCGCCGGAAAAGCCCCGCGCCGCAAGAAACCTCGCGTGCCTGGCGCGCTCCCTCGCGTCTGCGGGCGCCGATTCGAATTTCCTTCGCCACACCACGCGCGCTCGTTCGATCTCGGTGGCCTTCAGTTGCGCAACGGCCGATTGAACCAGCGCGGGCTCGACGCCTTTCGCCTGCAATTCCTGCTTGATCCGCAGCGCGCCGAGCTTGCCGGCCTTGCGGTGCACGACCGAGTCGGCGACGCGCTGGTGATCGATGAAGCCGCGCGCCTGCAGGTCATCGAGCACGCGCTCGACCTCGCCGGCCTCCTCCGCGTGCTTCGCCAGCTTGCGCTCGAGCTCCTTGCGCGAATGCTCGCGCTGCGAGAGGTACCGCAGCGCCCGCCCCTTCAGCGAGAGCTGCGGCCGCGCGCCGGGGGTCACTCTTCCTCGTCGGCTTCTTCCGCGGCGCCGTCCGTGGGCAGCAGCGCGATGCTCAGGCTCTCGCGGATCTTGTTCTCGATCTCGCGCGAGAGCTGCGGGTTCTCGCGCAGGAACTCGCGGGCGTTGTCGCGGCCCTGGCCGATCTTCTCGCCGTTGTAGGCATACCAGGCACCCGACTTCTCGACGATGCGCGCCGTCACGCCCATGTCGACGACCTCGCCTTCGCGTGAGATGCCCTCGCCGAACAGGATGTCGAACTCGGCCGTCTTGAAAGGCGGTGCGACCTTGTTCTTCACGACCTTGACCTTGGTCTCGTTGCCGATCGCCTCTTCGCCTTTCTTGATGGTGCCGGTGCGGCGGATGTCCAGGCGCACCGAGGCGTAGAACTTCAGCGCGTTGCCGCCGGTGGTGGTTTCGGGCGAGCCGAACATCACGCCGATCTTCATGCGGATCTGGTTGATGAAGATGACCATGCAATTGGTTTTCTTGATCGTGGCGGTGAGCTTGCGCAGCGCCTGCGACATCAGGCGCGCCTGCAGGCCGGGCAGCGAGTCGCCCATCTCGCCTTCGATTTCGGCCTTGGGCACGAGCGCGGCGACCGAGTCGATCACGATCAGGTCGACGGCACCGGAGCGCACCAGGGAATCGACGATCTCGAGCGCTTGCTCGCCGGTATCCGGCTGGGAGATCAGCAGGTCGGCCAGGTTCACGCCGAGCTTCTGCGCGTACTGCACGTCCAGCGCGTGTTCGGCATCCACGAAGGCACACTGCCCGCCGGTGCGCTGCATCTCCGCAATGACCTGCAGCGTGAGGGTGGTCTTGCCCGAGGATTCCGGGCCGTAGATCTCGACGACGCGCCCGCGCGGCAGGCCGCCGACGCCCAGCGCGATGTCCAGGCCCAGCGAGCCCGTGGAGACGACCTGGATGTCCTCGAGCTTTTCGCCTTCGCCCAGCCGCATGATCGTGCCCTTGCCGAACTGCTTTTCGATCTGCGCGAGCGCGGCCTGCAGGGCCTTTTGCTTCTCGCTGTCGGCCTTGTCGATCTTCGTGCCCTTGACTTGTGCGTCCATGTCGTTTGCTCCGTTTGGGTTGAGTGGTTTTTTCGACAGGCTGGATGCCTGACCAGCACTCTAACGGCCGGGATACCAATCGGTAAACAGGAGTTTTCGTCAGTTTGCCTTACGATCCTTCACATGGACGATCCCGGCTGGCGCCTGACCCACCTCGGACGGCTTCTCGGCCATGCGGCGCGGCGGTTCGACGAGCGCGTGCTGGAGCTCATGGCGCACAACATTGACGTGCCCCTTGCGCTGTCCAACCTCGCGGCGCGCGCGCAGGTGAGCGCGGCGCATGTGCACATCACGCGGCACGTCGCGCTCGAAGGCTCGCGCCTGACGGACCTCGCGCACAACGCCGGCATGACCAAGCAGGCGATGGGCGACCTTGTCGACCAGGCCGAGGCGTGGGGGCTCGTGCAGCGCGGCGCGGACCCGAACGACGCGCGCGGGCGCATCGTGAGCTTCACGCCGACCGGACTCGCGTGGCTGAAGGCCTTCCACGACGCCGTGGCGCAAGCGGAAGCGGAGTTCCGCCAGGAAGTCGGCGACGAGGTCGCGACCGTCGTGGCGATCGGCCTGGAGGCCTATGCGGGCGAGTGGGGCACGCGGCCCGGCCGGCCGCGAACACGCTAGGCGCCGCGCGGGGTGCGCCGCCTACAATGAAATCACTTCGAGGAGACATGCGATGCGCATCCTGATTGCCGAGGACGACCAGGTGCTCGCCGACGGACTGCTGCGGTCGCTGCGCGCGTCCGGCGCCGCGGTGGACCACGTGTCCAGCGGCAACGAGGCCGATGCCGCGCTGCTCTCGAATTCTGAATTCGATCTGCTGATTCTCGACCTGGGCCTGCCCAAGCTGCACGGCCTCGAAGTGCTGCGCAAGCTGCGCGGGCGCGGCTCGACGCTGCCGGTGTTGATCCTCACCGCCGCCGATGGCGTCGAGGAACGCGTGAAGGGCCTGGACTACGGCGCCGACGACTACATGGCCAAGCCGTTCTCGCTGCAGGAGCTCGAAGCGCGCGTGCGCGCGCTCACGCGGCGCGGCATGGGGTCCACCAGCAACACGATCAAGCACGGGCCGCTCGTGTACGACCAGGCGGGCCGCGTCGCGACCATCGACGGCAAGATGATCGAGCTGTCGGCGCGCGAACTCGGCCTGCTCGAAGTGCTGCTGCAGCGTGCCGGCCGGCTGGTGTCGAAGGACCAGCTGGTCGAGCGACTGTGCGAGTGGGGCGAGGAAGTCTCGAACAACGCGATCGAGGTCTACATCCATCGCCTGCGCAAGAAGATCGAGAAAGGCCCGATCCGCATCGCCACCGTGCGCGGCCTGGGCTACTGCCTGGAGAAGATCCCGGCCTGATGAAGCTGTTCCAGCGCGAGCAACGGTCCCTGTTCGGCGAGATCCTCGACTGGATGCTCACGCCGCTGCTGCTGCTGTGGCCGGTGAGCCTGGCGTTGACGTGGCTTGTCGCGCAAAGCATCGCGGGCAAGCCGTTCGATCGCGCGCTCGAATACAACGTGCAGGCGCTGTCCCAACTGGTCTCCGTGCAGAACCAGCGCGTGGTGTTCAACCTGCCGCAGCCGGCACGCGAGCTGCTGCGCGCCGACGATTCCGACCTCGTCTACTACCAGGTGCTCGGCCCGCACAGCGAGTTCCTCTCCGGCGAGCGCGACTTTCCGCATCCCCCCGAAGAAGAAACGCCGGTGGTGGGCGACGTGCGCCTGCGCAACGACGAGATGCGCGGCCTCGAAGTGCGCGTGGCCTACACGTGGGTGCGCCTGGACGTGGCCAATGGCGTGCCCTGCCTGATCCAGGTGGCCGAGACGCGCGAGAAGCGTTCGGTGCTCGCGACCGAGATCATCAAGGGCGTGATGCTGCCGCAGTTCGTGATCCTGCCGCTCGCCGTGCTGCTGGTGTGGCTCGCGCTGGTGCGCGGCATCAAGCCGCTGTCGCAGCTGGAAGAACGCATCCGCGCGCGCCGCCCGGACGATCTTTCGCCGCTGGACGACAAGGCCGTGCCGCTCGAAGTCGCGCCGCTGGTGCAATCGGTGAACGACCTGCTCACGCGGCTGAAGGACTCGATCGCGACGCAAAAGCGCTTCCTCGCGGATGCCGCCCACCAGCTCAAGACGCCGCTCGCCGGGTTGCGCATGCAGGCCGACCTCGCGCAGCGCGAAGCGTTCAACGAGGAGGAACTCAAGCGCTCGCTCAAGCAGATCGGCCGCTCGTCGATGCGCGCCACGCACACAGTGAACCAGCTGCTCGCGCTGGCGCGCGCGGAGGGCGGCGGGCAGGCGATGGCGCTGCAGCCGTGCGACCTCGCTCGCATCGTGATGGACGCGATGCAGGACTCGGTGCCGCGCACGATGGACCGGCACATCGACCTGGGCTACGACGGCCCCGATCCCGGCGCGCCGGGCGTGCAGCTCGAAGGCAATCCGACACTGCTCAAGGAGCTGGTGCGCAACCTGCTGGACAACGCGACCAACTACACGCCTTCGAGCGCGCAGAGCCCCGGCGTGATCACGGCACGCGTGCTCGCCGACCTGTTCGGGCATGCACTGGTGCTGCAGGTGGAAGATTCGGGGCCCGGCATCCCCGAAGCGGAGCGCGACCTGGTGTTCCAGCCGTTCTATCGCGCGCTCGGAACGAACGTCGACGGATCCGGGCTCGGCTTGCCGATCGTGCGCGAGATCGCGCGCCAGCATGCGGCCGAAGTGACGATCGAGGATGCGCGGCCTGGGCACACTCCACCGGGCACGCGCGTGACCGTTCGCTTCCTGCTCTCCGATCGCCGCATCGCAGCGCCGGCGCCTGCGGAAAAAGCTCAGGCGGCCTTGTAGACGTTCAGCTGCAAACGCTCGCGTTCGATCGCGCGCGCCACCGGCGGCAACTGCGCGATCTTCTGCACGTGCGACCACAGCGCCGGGAACTGCTGCGGGTCGTGGCCGGCGAATCCGCCCCACCGCAACAGCGTCAGTGCGTAGGCGTCAACGGGGCCGAAGCTGTCGCCGAACAGGAAGGCGCGGCCTTCGGCTTGCATCGTGCGGGCCATCTGCTCGATCTCGCCGAGCTGCGACTTGAACAGCTGCGCGTTGTACTTCTTCACGGCTGCCTGCGCGCCTTCGTCGTCGGTGAACTTGTACGGCATGAACACGTGCGTGAATGTCGGATGCGCAGTGTTGTTCATCCACCCGAGGGTTTCCAGCACGCGGGTGCGGGCCAGCGGGTCGCGCGGCAGGAAGTTCGCGTGCGGGAACTTCGCATCCAGGTAGTTCACGATCGCGAGGATCTGCGTGATCACCTCGCTGCCGTCGACCAGCACCGGGACTTGTCCGCGCGGGTTGATCGCCTTGAACCCGGGGCCGAGGTTCTCCTGCTTGTGCAGCTTGACGTACACGGGCTCGAACGCCTCGCCGCTGGCTTCCAGCAAGGTGTGCGGCACGAAGGAGCACGCGCCGGGTGCGAAATACAGCTTGATCGACATCGCGGGTTCTCCTAGCGGCAGGCTTTCAGCGGCTTGCCGTTCAATGCGGACTTCAGGTCGTCGAGCTTCGGCTTGAGGCTGTCGTCCACCGCCGGCAATTTGAGCGACTGGCCTCTGGCCTCGGGCTTTTCCAGAACCACCTTCGCCGTGCGGACGCCCTTTTGCGTGAGCGCCTGCAGCTGCTGCTTCGCCGCGGCTTCCGTCGGGTAGCCGCCAAGCGCGAACCCGGGCTCCAGCGTCGCGTTGGCAAGCGGTTCGAACGACACGTTCATGCCGCGCAGTTCGCCCTTCTTTTTTTCCAGCACCGCGGGGTCGGTGTACTTGCCCATGTAGACGATCCACCGCGGCGGCTCGGTCGCGGGCTCGATCGTCCAGCTGCCACTGGGCCATGTGTCCAGCGCCTGCTTGAGGGACTCGGCTTCGCCGTCGGTGAACAGGCCGGCCTGCAGGCACTCGGGCGCGCGCACCGCGGCGATTTCGATGCGCTTGGCTTCGTCGCCGGGCAGGATGCGGATCGCTTCGGGCTTGATCTGCTGGACCACGCGCTGCGGCTCGGACTGCTGCGCCGGCTGCAGGCCCACGACCGACAACACGTTCTGCGACCACGCGAAGTAGGCCGCATTGGCAAGCAGGAGGAGGAAGACCAGCAGGCGGAGCATTGCTAAGGAGAGGCGGGACGGACACTCACCTCGCTGCTGGTGACGGTCGTCATGCCGGCCGCAGTATGCACCAGCAGGCCGCCGTGCTCCGTGGTGCCATGCGCCGTTCCCGCGCGACCGTCCGAGAGCGTCACGCCGCGATCGCGCAGCACGTCGCGCGCATCGAATCGCGCATGGAACGGCGCAAAGCCGAAAGCCTCGAACGCCTTGACTGCTTCGACCAGCGGACGCGCGATGCGCCCCAGTGCCGTGGCCGCATCGATGTCCGGCAGCAGTTCATCGAGCGCCGCCGGCTCGGTCGAATACGAGCCGGGCGCCGGGGCGCGAATGTTGATCCCGATGCCGATCACCGCGTAGCGCGGGCCCTGCGCCTCGGCACCGGGGGTGCTCGCCGTCTCGATCAGGATGCCGGCCAGCTTGCGCTCGCCGACCCACAGGTCGTTCGGCCACTTGATGCGGATACACGCGTCCAGTGCTTCGGCGACCGCCACGCCCACGCCGAGCGACAGGCCCGACCAGTCTTGCGGCGCGAGCGGCAAGCCCAGCGAGAACGTGAGCGAATCGCCGGGCGCACTGTGCCAGCCGCGCCCGAGCCTGCCGCGCCCCGCGGCCTGCGATTCGGCGACGAGCAGCACCGGCTCGACGCGGCCCGCGCGCGCGCGGCGCATCAGCTCCGAGTTGGTGGAATCGACCTGGGGAAGGACTTCGACGGTGAAGCCGGGAAGCAGCGGTGCGACTGCCTCCCAAATCGCCTCACCGTGCCATTTCACTTGCGGCCGCGCTTGGGAGCCAGCATCGTGCCCCGGCAGTTCTTCGCACCGCACAGGCACTTGTATTCCGCCTTGAGCTTCTTCGTATACGGCTCGTCGATGACCAGGCCGTAGTCGTAATTGAGTTCCTGGCCCGCCTTGATGTTGCGGATGGCCTTGATGTAGACGCGCTCGGTCTCCTCGTCCTCGTCCGATTCGCAGTTGGGGTTGCACGAGTGGTTGATCCAGCGCGCCGCGTTGCCCCCGACATTGGCGTCGATGACCTTCTTGCCATCGCCGATCGAGAAGAAGAAGGTGTGGTTCGGGTCATCGGGGTCGCTGGACAGGCGCTTGTCCGCCTCCTTCCAGCTGATGATGTCCCCGATGTATTCGATGATCCGGGTGCCCTTGGGGATGTCCTGCAGGGCGAAGACGCCCTTGCCGTGCACCCCCGAGCGGCGCACCTGGATCCGGCGCCCGGGCCGCGGGGTGTTTTTCTGCTGCTGCATGGGTGCCTCAGCCGCGCGGTCGACCTGCTTTTCTGCCATGGCGAGAAACTTCTGTTAATTTGAATTCGTACGTGCGCGCGCGTGTGGGCGCGCGCGCGTGAGGAAAACGGATTGTATGGGCCAAAAGACTTTGATCATTGCCGAGAAGCCAAGCGTGGCTCAGGACATCGTGCGGGCGCTGACGCCGGTGGCCGGCAAATTCGACAAGCACGACGAGTACTTCGAGAGCGAGCGCTACATCGTCACCAGTGCCGTCGGGCACCTGGTGGAGATCCACGCGCCGGAGGAGTTCGACGTCAAGCGCGGCAAGTGGAGCTTTGCCCACCTGCCCGTCATCCCGCCATTCTTCGACCTGAAGCCGGTCGAGAAAACGAAGACGCGCCTGAACGCGGTGGTCAAGCTGGCCAAGCGCAAGGACGTGGGGGATCTCATCAACGCCTGCGACGCCGGCCGCGAGGGCGAGCTGATCTTCCGCCTGATCGAGCAGTACGCTTTTGGCGGCGCCGAGTCCGCGGCCAGCAAGGCCGCTCCCGCCCGCAAGCCGGTCAAGCGCCTGTGGCTGCAGTCCATGACGCCGCAGGCGATCCGCGACGGCTTCGAGCAATTGCGCGCCGACAAGCAGATGGCCGGCCTCGCGAACGCCGCGCGCTCGCGCTCGGAGGCCGACTGGCTGGTCGGCATCAACGGCACGCGCGCGATGACCGCGTTCAATTCGCGCGACGGCGGCTTCTTCCTGACCACCGTCGGGCGCGTGCAGACGCCCACGCTCGCCGTCGTGGTCGAGCGCGAAGAACAGATCCGCAAGTTCGTCAGCCGCGACTACTGGGAAGTCCACGGCACGTTCCTCGCGGAAGCGGGCGAGTACAGCGGCAAGTGGTTCGACCCGAAGTGGAAGAAGAACCCCGACGACGCGGAGATTCGCGCCGACCGCCTGTGGTCCGAGAAGGAAGCCCACGCCATCGCGGCCGCGGTGCGCGGCAAGGCGGCGACCGTCACCGAGGAATCCAAGCCGACGACGCAGGCCTCGCCGGGCCTGTTCGACCTGACGACGCTGCAGCGCGAGGCCAACGGACGCTTCGGCTTCTCCGCGAAGACGACGCTGTCGCTCGCGCAATCGTTATATGAGCGGCACAAGGCGCTGACGTATCCGCGAACCGATTCGCGCCACCTGCCCGAGGACTACCTGCCGGTGGTGAAGGACACGATGGGCATGCTGGCCAAGAGCGGCATGAAGCACCTCGCGCCGTTCGCAAAGCAGGCGACGGCCGAGGGCTACGTGAAGCCGAACAAGCGCATCTTCGACAACGCAAAGGTGTCGGACCACTTCGCGATCATCCCGACGCTCGAGGCCCCGCACGGCCTGTCGGACGCCGAACAGAAACTCTACGACTTCATCGTGCGCCGGTTCCTGTCGGTGTTCTTCCCGAGCGCCGAGTACATGGTGACCACGCGCATTTCGCAGGTCGTGGGGCACAGCTTCCGCACCGACGGCAAGGTGCTCGTCAAGCCGGGCTGGCTCGCGATCTGGGGCAAGGAAGCCGAGAGCGAAGCGACGCCGGCCGAAGAAAGCAGGATGCTGGTCCCGGTGGGCCAGGGCGAGATGCCGCGCACCGAGCGCGCCGAAGCCAAGGGGCTGAAGACGCGCCCGCCCGCGCGCTACTCGGAAGCGACGCTGCTGTCCGCGATGGAAGGCGCGGGCAAGACCATCGAGGACGACGACCTGCGCGAAGCGATGCACGAGAAGGGCCTGGGCACACCGGCGACGCGTGCCGCGATCATCGAAGGCCTGATCAACGAGAAGTACATGTTCCGCGACGGCCGCGAGATGATCCCCACGGCCAAGGCGTTCCAGCTCATGACGCTCTTGCGCGGCCTGGGCGTGGAAGAACTGTCGAAGCCCGAACTGACGGGCGAGTGGGAATACAAGCTCGCGCAGATGGAGCACGGCAAGCTCTCGCGCGAGGAGTTCATGCGCGAGATCGCCGAGATGACGAAGCACATCGTCAAGAAGGCCAAGGAGTACGACCGCGACACCGTCCCCGGCGACTACGCGACGCTGCACACGCCGTGCCCCAGCTGCGGCGGCGTGGTCCAGGAAAACTACCGGCGCTACACCTGCATCGGCAAGCCGAAAGCGCAGCCTTGCGGCTTCTCGTTCACGAAGATTCCCGCGGGGCGCGCGTTCGAGCTGCACGAGGTCGAGCGATTCATGCAGGACAAGCGCATCGGCCCGCTCGAGGGCTTCCGCTCGAAAGCCGGCTGGCCGTTCACCGCGGAACTCGCCCTGAAGTTCGACGAGGAAGAGAAGAACTGGAAGCTCGAGTTCGACTTCGGCAACGAGGAAGACCCGGCGCAGACCGGCGAGCTCGTCGACTTCAGCGGGCAGGAGCCGCTCGGCGCATGCCCCAAATGCGGTGCGCGCGTATTCGAGTTCGGCGCGAACTACTTGTGCGAGCGCTCGGTGCCCACGGCCGGACAGCACAAGCCCAGTTGCGATTTCCGCAGCGGCAAGATCATCCTGCAGCAGCCGGTCGCGCGCGAGCAGATGATGAAGTTGCTGGCCACCGGCAAGACCGACCTGCTGGACAAGTTCGTGTCGATGCGCACGCGCCGAGCGTTCAAGGCGTTCCTGGCGTGGGACAAGGAAGCCGGCAAGGTGAACTTCGAGTTCGAGCCGCGGGCATCGAAATTTCCCCCGCGCAAGACCGCCGCGAAGTTCGCCGCGAAGGCCGCACCGGCAGCGAAGAAGGCGCCAGCGGCCAAGAAGGCGGCACCGGCCAAGAAGGCGGCGGCGAAGAAAGCTCCTCGCGCAACGCCGGCAGGCAACCTCACGCCCAGCGCCGCGCTCGCCGCAGTCATCGGCAACGAGCCGGTGTCGCGCATGCAGGCCACCAAGAAGCTGTGGGACTACATCAAGGAGCACAAGCTGCAGGACGCGAAGGACAAGCGGTCGATCAACGCCGACGCGAAGCTCAAGCCCGTCTTCGGCAAGGACCAGGTCACGATGTTCGAAATCGCGAAGGTGCTCGGCCCGCACCTGCAGAAGTGACCGCCGTCATCGGCGCGTGACGCGTGGCACGAGCCGCGGCACGCGCCGCCGGTAGTCTTCATTGGCCGCGCCGAATTCTTCGAGCAGCAGCCGCTCTTCAAGGCGCGACTTCAGCGCGAAGAACGCAATGAATCCCAGGGCCAGCACGATGCCGCTGGGGCGCGCGCGGATGCCGACGAACCCGATCGCCATCACGACCACGCGGTGGCCCTCTTTCAACACGACTCCACCGGACCACAAGCGCCCCAGATGCAGGCGCGCCCACCAGCACATTGCGAATCCCGCGACCAGCAAGGCGACCCTGCTCCAGTCGAACAGTTCGTTGGGAAGCCAGCAGCGGACGCGAAGTCGGGCGACATCCGCGCAGCGTGCCCCGATCGGCGCCCTGCGTCCAGCCCGCCCGTCGTACAGTGCGGGGCACAGGAGTCCTTCCCATGCCGTCACCCGCCACGCTCGAAGCCTTCATCGCCAAAGTCGAATCCAACGCGCACGTCGAGGCGATCCGCGAGTTCTATACCGAAGACGCGACGATGCGCGAGAACTTCGAGCCGCCGCGCATCGGGCGCGAAGCGCTCATCGCGAACGAAGCCAGGGCCCTGGCGCGCGCCGCATCAGTGACGTCGCAGTGCGTTCGCCCGGCGTTCGTGAACGGCGACCACACCGTGATCCGCTGGATCTTCCAATTCACCTGGCAAGGCGGCGGAGGCGCGCGCATCGAGGAGCTCGCTTACCAGCGCTGGCGCGGCGAGCACATCTGCGAAGAGCAGTTCTTCTACGACCCCAAGCAGTTCGCGCCGCGCGCCCCGGCTTGACCGTGCGAGGGCCGCGGTCGCATCATCGGCCCCTTGCCCACAAGGAGACCCCGATGAAAACGATCCTGCTTCTAGGTGCGCTGGCCGTGTCGAACGCCTACGGCGCCGGTTTTGCATTGACCAGCCCGGACATCAAGGCCAACGCCACGATCGACAAGAAGTTCGAGGCCAACGTGTTCGGCTGCAGCGGCGAGAACAAGTCGCCCGCGCTCAAGTGGAGCGGCGCACCGAAGGACACGAAGAGTTTTGCCGTGACGGTGTACGACCCCGACGCGCCGACGGGCTCGGGCTTCTGGCACTGGTTCGTCTACAACATTCCGGCGAGCACCACCGAGCTGCCCGCCAACGCCGGCGCGCAAGGCGGCGCCAACCTGCCCAAGGGCGCGGCGATGAACCGCATCGACTACGGCTTCGCCGCGTGGGGCGGCCCGTGCCCGCCGCAAGGCGACAAGCCGCACCGCTACGTCTTCACGGTGTACGCGCTCAAGACCGACAAGCTCGAGTTGCCGCCGGATGCGACGGCGGCGGTCGCGGGCTTCATGACGAACATGAACAAGATCGCGTCGGCGACGTTCACGGCGAAGTACGGGCGGGCAAAGGCGAAGTAGGCGAAGCGGGTCGCCACGTTGTCCTTCGCGCGGCATCGCATCTGAACGGGGCAGATCACAAGCCCGCTAGCGCAGGTGCAGCAGCTTCCAGCCGCGCGCGGTCGCGAGCCTGAGCAGGCGCGGGTCGGGATCGACTGCCACCGGTTCGTCCACCGCTTCGAGCAGCGGCTGGTCGTTGATGGAATCGCTGTACGCCGTGCTCGTGTAATCGCGCAGCTGCTCGCCGCGCGCCGAGAGCCATTCATTCAGGCGCGCGACCTTGCCTTCGCGCATGTTGAGCGTGCCGCTGGGACGCCCGGTGAACATTCCGTCTTCGATTTCCGTCTCGGTTGCCAGCAGGTGCGCGATCCCGAAATGCGCCGCGGTGAGCTGTGTAATGTAGCGATTGGTCGCGGTCGTCATCACGCACAACTCCCCCGCATCGAGGTGCGCTTTCACGAGCGCCATCGCCTTAGAAGGAATGCGCGGCACGATCGCCTCGCGCAGGAATTCGCCGCGCAAGCCCTCGAGCGACTCCGGCGAATGGCCTGCGAGCGTCCTGACGTAGAAGCCCGCGAACTCGTGCGTGCTCACCGTGCCGGCCTGGTAGCGCGATTCCATGTCGGCGTTGCGCAGGGCAAACTGCGCGCGGTCGAGGAGGCCCTTGTCCATCAGGAACTCGCACCACAGCACGTCGCTGTCGCCCGCCAGCAGCGTGTGGTCGAGGTCGAACAGGACCAGGCGCGGCTTGGTCACGAACGGCGCAGGTGCCAGGCGCGCGGGCGCGTGAAGGTCTGGATGCCATACGTCGACAGCGTCAGGCCCACGCCCGAATCGCCGTACCCGCTCCACGGCAGGCGCGGGCTCACGCGGTCGCAGCAGTTCCAGTACAGGCTGCCGGCCTTCACCTGCGACAGGACGCGTTCGGCGCGCGCGCGATCCGGTGTATACACCCCTGCCGTCAGGCCGTAGCGTGTGTCGTTCATCAGGCGCACCGCTTCGTCGTCGCCCGCCACCTTCTGGATGCCGATGACGGGGCCGAAACTTTCCTCGCGCATCAGTTCCATCTCGTGGTTCACGTTGGAAAACACCGTGGGCGCGAACCAATTGCCGGGGCCGGGCAGGCGCTCACCGCCCACATGCAGCCTGGCGCCCTTCTTGCGCGCGTCGGCCACCTGCGACTCGAGGACGTCGAGCTGCGGTGCACGCGTGATCGCGCCGATGTAAGTGTCCTCGCTCATCGGGTCGCCAACCTTGAACGCCTGGACCGTGTCGACGAAGTGGGCGACGAAAGCGTCATGCACCTTCTCGTGCACGTAGATGCGCTCGACCGAGCAGCAGCTTTGCCCGGTGTTGTACATCGCGCCGTCGGCGAGCGACTCGGCGGCGTTCTTCACGTTCGCGTCGTCGCAAACGTAGGTCGGGTCCTTGCCGCCGAGTTCGAGCTGCAGCTTGACGAAGCGCGTGCCCACCGCTTGCGCAATGCGCGCGCCAGTGGCGTGCGATCCGGTGAAGAACAGGCCGTCGACCTGCTGTTCGAGCAAGGCAGCGCCCACCGGCCCGGCGCCGACGACGGGAATGAAGACATCCTGGGGCACACCCGCTTCGTGCAGCAGCCGCGCGATCTCCAGGCCGGTCAGCGTGGCAAATTCCGAGGGCTTGTACAGCACGCTGTTGCCCGCCAGCAGCGCCGGCGCGATCACATTGCAGCCGACGAACCACGGGTAGTTCCACGCCGAGATGTTTGCCACCACGCCGAGCGGTGCATGCTCGATGCGCTCCACCATGTCGGTCTCGTCGAACACCGTCTCGGGGGCGATCACCGCATCGACCATGCCGACGAAGAAGTCCAGGCGCGGCAGCAGGCCGTTGAGCTCGTTGCGCGACATCTTGAGCGGCTTGCCGGTCTCGCGTGTCATCACTTCCGCAAGCTTGGGCAGGTCGCGCACGATGCCTTCGCGGAAGCGCTCGATGCCGGCCTTGCGCTCGGCCAGCGGCACCTTGGCCCACTTCGCTTGCGCAGCCCGCGCACGTCGCGCCTTCTGCGCAACCGACGCGGGATCGTCGGCAGGCACGTCAGCGAGTTTCGCCCCCGTGGCGGGATTGAAGATGGCCAGTGAAGTCATGATCGGTGGGTCCTGGTTTGCGCCTCGCGCGCGGCGGCCAGGAAATCGTCCAGCAGCGCGGCATCGTCGATGCAGTCGCCGGTTTGGGGCAGGTGGAATTCCGGATGCCACTGCACGGCCGCCATGTAGGGCTTGTCCGCATCGGGGCGGCGGATGGCTTCGATCAACCCGTCCTCGGGGCTGACGGCCTCGACGACGAAGCCCGCCGCAAGGTTCTTGATCGCCTGGTGATGGATGCTGTTGACCTTGACCCGCTTCTCGCCGGCGTAGAGTTGTGCGAGCCGCGAGCCGTCCTTGATTTCAACGGCGTGGAAGTTGCGGTCGTACACCGTTGCATCGCGATGCGACAGGGCGTCCGGCAGCTGGGTCGCGATGTCCTGGTACAGCGTGCCGCCGTACGCGACGTTGAGCAGCTGCAGCCCGCGGCACACGCCGAACACCGGCTTGCCCGCGCGCTCGAACGCCGCGACGAGATCCATCTCGTACTCGTCGCGGATCTTGTCGCCGGCCCATTTTTCCTGGAGCGGCTGCTCGCCGTACGACAGCGGCGAGACATCGGCGCCGCCGTGCAGCACCAGGCCGTCGAGCCACTGAGCGTAGTGGTCGAGCGTGACGTCACCGCGCTGCGTCGCGCCCGTGGGACTGGGGATCATCACGGCGAGCGCGCCGGTGGACATCACCCAATGCGCGATCGACTGCTCGACGTACTGCAGCGTCTTGCCCGTGAACAGTTGCCGGTTCGGGTCCGCATGCATGAAGCACGCGGAGATGCCGATCTTCAGGCGGTCGCGCGCATCCATCGGCAACTCACATCGCCTGCTCGAACAGGCGCTCGAAATCCTCGGCCTTTACCGGCCGCGGGTTGGTCTGGTGGCAGATGTCCGCAACGGCAATCCCGACCAGGCGCGGCAGGTGCTCGCGCTTCACACCGTGGTCGGCCAGGCGCCCCGTGATGCCGACGCGCGCCTTCAGGCTGCGCAGCCATGGCACGAAATCGTCGCCGCCCCCGCGCACATGGCACACGTGCGCGAGTTCGTCGAACTTCTCCGGCACGGCCAGCTGGTTCCATTCGAGCACCGTGTCGATCATCAAGGCGTTCGCAAGCCCGTGGTGCAGGTCGCACACCGCGCCCAGCGCATGCGCGCACGAGTGCACCGCGCCCAGGTCCTTCTGGAATGCGATCGCGCCCATCATGGACGACATCATCATGTCGCTGCGCGCGTCGATGTCCTGCGGATGCTTCACGGCTTTTTCCAGCGACCGCGCCGCGATGCGCGTGCCTTCGAGCGCGATGCCGTCGCACAGCGGGTGGTACGCGGGCGAGAGATAGCTCTCGATGTTGTGCGTGAGCGCGTCCATGCCGGTCGCGGCCGTCACGTTCGCGGGCAGCGCGAGCGTCAGCTCCGGATCCGCGAAGACGCATTTCGCCAGCACCTTCGCCGAGAAGATGATCCGCTTCAGGTGCGTGTCGTCCTCGCTGATCACCGACGAGCGGCCGACTTCGGAACCGGTGCCCGAGGTGGTGGGCAAAGCCACGAAGTACGGCAGGTCGTTGTCGATCGCGCGGACCTTCGGGTGGTCCCATGCATATTCGAGGATGTGCCCCGGGTGCGTCGCGGCCAGGCCCACGACCTTCGCGACGTCGAGCGCCGCGCCGCCGCCGAAGCCGATCACGGCGTCCGCGTTGTGGGCCCTGAACGCGTCCGCTCCCGCCATCGCCTGGCTCGCCGTCGGGTTGCCGAACACCCCGCCGAACACCGCGACGTCGAGGCCTTCCAGATGTGACTTGAACTCCGCGAGCACCGGCAATGCGGCCAAAGCCTTGTCGGTCACGATGAGCGGGCGGCGGATGCCGCGGTCCTTCAGGTGCTGCGCGACTTCCTTGCGGGCGCCGGCGCCGAAGCGGATCGCGGTGGGAAATGAAAAGCCGGAGAGGGTCATGACGGTGCCGTGAGGTCCAGGTACATGTGGTTCTTGCCGTGGAAGCGGCCTTCGAGCTTCATCGCCTTCGGCTCGATGCCGAAGGACCGGAAGCCGGCTGCTTCGTAGAAATTGGTGGCAACCGAGTTGCCTTCGGTGACGGTGAGCACCAGCACTTCCAGCCCCGTGGCACGCGCCTCGGCGATGAGCGCATCGATCAGCGCCCGTCCCATGCCCGTGCCGAAGAATTCCTGCGACACGTACATGCCGATCACCGTGCCCTTGTGACGGTTCTTGGCGCGCCGTTCGCGCTCCAGCCCGACCATCCCGCACAGCTGGTTGTCCTCGTAGGCGCCCCAGAACAGCGTCTGCTCGCCGCCCAGGCGCACCTCCCAAACTTCCATCGGCTGCGTCTCGTCTTCTTCCCAGCTCGACGTGAACGCCTCCGGAAACTCCCACAGCGCGCGCATGCGCAGCGCGCGGTAGGCGGGTGCGTCGTCGGGACCGAGGCGGCGGATTTCCATGGGTCTATTGCGTCCGGGTCAGGCGGTAGATGAGCAGCGCCGCGCGGATCGCGCCGCGCTCGATCGACGCGACTTCGAGGTCTTCGTCGTCGGTGTGCGTGCCAATGCCGTAGGCGCCGAGGCCGTCGATGCCGGTGGTGTACGGCGCGGTGAACTGGATGTCGCCCGCGCCGCGCGTGGCCGGATCGTCGAAGCGCACCGGCCCGAAGCCCGCGTCCTGGCTCGTGCGCGAATACGTTTCGAGCAGCCGCTGGTTCGCTTCGGTGGGCGGCATGGGCGGGTACCCGTCGCGGATCACGATGGACGCCGTGGTGCCGGGCAGGTTGCTCTTCGCGACGATGTCGCGCATGCGCTGCTTCACGCGCTCGCCCTGCTCGGGCGACAGGTAGCGCAGGTCGCCCTCGGCATGAAAGTCCTTGGCGACCACGTTCGACTTGCCGAACGCCGTGCCGGTCGCGGTATCGCCGGACCATTTCACATCGGTGCCGCCGATGATGGCGCCCACGTTGAAAGTCAGCGCGGGCTCCATCAGCTGCTCGCGAAACGCGTTCAGGATGCGCGCGCCTTCGTAGATCGCGCCGTACCCCACCTGCGGCGAGAACAGCAGCATCGAATGCCCGGGCTTCGCGCGCACGTCCAGCGCCCAGCCGCCCGACGAGCGCCGCGCGATGACGGCGATGGTCTCGTTGTTGCGCCGGCCCGCGCCTTCGAACGACAGCGCATAGTCGGCGCGCCGGGCCATCGCAATCATGTCGGCACGCGCCACTTCGCGCGGCACGCCCATGCGTTCCTCGTCGCCGGTCAGGATCACTTCGATGTGCGCGTCGTTCAGCGCCCCCACGCTTTGCAGCGAGCGCAGCGCTTCGATCATGACGACGTCGCCGCCCTTCATGTCGTGCACGCCCTGCCCGCGCACCCTGTCGCCGCGGCGCTCCCACAGCGGCACCGAGCTGGCCTTCTCGAACACCGTGTCGAGGTGGCCCAGCAGCAGGATGCGCTTGCCGTGCGCGCCCTCGTGCGTCGCAACGAGATGCCCGCCGCGCTTCATCTCCGGCGGCATCTCGGCCCAGCGCGTCTTGAAGCCCAGCGAATCGAACTCGGCGCGGAAGATCTCGCCGACGGCACGCACGCCTTCCGGGTTCAAGGTGCCGCTGTTGATGCGCACGGATTTCTCGAGCAGTTCGAGCGCCGCGGGCGAGCGCTGCTTCACCGCCGCGACGATGCGCTGTTCGGTGTCGGACAGTTGCGCGAACGCGGGCAGTGCGCCAGCCGCAGCGAGAAACACGGACAGCCGAACGCAAAGGGCGCAAACGAAACGCAAAGGCCGCAAAGTTCCAAAAGAAATTCTTTCGCGTTCTTTGCGAACTCCTTGCGCCTTTTGCGTTCGGCTGTTTTGATTTGATTTCATTCAGATGATTTCGAAGTAGCGCTTCATTTCCCAATCGGTCACTGCGTCGAGCCACTGGCGCCATTCCCAGTCTCGCGTCGCTGCAAAGTGGTCGACGAAGGTGTCGCCGAGCATTTCGCGCGCGACTTTCGATTCGCGGAAGATGCGCGTCGTCTCGATCAGCGTGCGCGGCGCGCGCGGGATGTTCTCGGCGCCCTGGTTGGTGCCGGTGATCGGCGGCGCGGTGAGCTTGAGCCCCTTCTCGATACCGTAGATGCCTGCGGCGATCACCGCCGCCATCGCGAGATAGGGGTTGACGTCGGCGCCGGGGCAGCGCGTTTCGAGCCGCGTCGATTTCGGCGAGCCCGAGATCACGCGGAAGCTCGCGGTGCGGTTGTCCACACCCCACGTCGGCTTGA
Organism: Ramlibacter sp.; assembly: GCA_035526975.1. Lineage (GTDB taxonomy): Bacteria > Pseudomonadota > Gammaproteobacteria > Burkholderiales > Burkholderiaceae_C > Ramlibacter. The sequence continues at coordinate 20,344 of DATLBJ010000035.1, read as the reverse complement.
CCGGTGCCCAGAAGCCGTCGACCAGGCGCTTGTAGCTATTGACCGTGGGCCAGAACATCGGCGCGAATTCCATCAGGCACTTCACCTGGCCGGCAAGATAGCTTTCGAACAGCGGGCTCATGCTGCGCGAACCCTTCTTGTCGTAGAAGGCGTTCGCCTTCCCGTCGGACAGCGACTGGTGGATGTGGCCGCTGCAGCCGGGATACGACGCGCTCCACTTCGCCATGAAGCTGGGCATGATGCCGAAGCGCGAGCCGATTTCCTTGGCGCCGGTCTTGAACAGGACCGCGCGGTCGGCCTGTTCCAGCGCTTCGGAAAATCCGATCGCCGCTTCGTACACGCCCGGGCCGGTCTCCGTGTGCAGGCCTTCGATCGGCACATTGAAGGCGAGCATCTCGTCCATCAGCGCGTTGAAGAACTCGCGGTTCGCATTGGCGCGCAGGAGCGAATAGCCGAACATGCCGGGCGTGATCGTCTCGGGGCCCACGCCTTTCTTGGCGGCCCACGTTTGCGGGGTCTCGCGGAAGTTGAACCACTCGTATTCCATCCCCGTCATCACGCGAAAGCCCGCCTTTTCGGCGCGTGCCAGCACGCGCTTGAGGGTCTGGCGCGGGCACACTTCGTAAGGCGTGCCGTCGGTGTTGATGAACTCGCCGAGGAAGAAGTCGACGTTGTCGTCCCACGGCACCTTGCGGTGCGTGTTCAAGTCCAGCCGCGCCAGCGCATCGGGAAAACCGTGCTGCCAGCCGGTGACCGTGGCGTTGTCGTAAGTGACGTCGCCGACATCCCAGCCGAACACCACGTCGCAGAAGCCGAAACCGCTTTCGGTCGCGCCTTCGAACTTGTCGACGTGCAGGTACTTGCCGCGCAGGACGCCGTCGATGTCGCTGCAGGCGACCTTGACCTTCTGCGCCCCGCTCTTCCTGATCGCGGCCAGCGCGGGATGGACTTTTGCAGTTGCCATGTTGTCGTGTTCTCCTGTCACGCGGGGATGTGCGGCTCGCCCGAGGCGATGCCCATTTCCTCCAGCGCGTACGCCACCGCTTCGACGGCCTGTTCCATCTCGGTCGTGCCGATGGCGCCGATACAGCCTACGCGAAAAGTCTCGACCTGTGTGAGCTTGCCCGGGTACAAAAGGAAACCGCGCCGCTTCGCCGCCGCGTAAAAGGTCTTGAAGTCGTAGCGCGCATCGCCCGGCGCATGGAACGTGACGATGATCGGCGCCTGCACCTGCGGGTCGAGGAAGGGCAGGAAGCCCAGCCGCGACATGCCGTCGATCAGTGCGCGGTAGTTGGCGGTGTAGCGCGCGAGGCGCGCGGCCTGCCCGCCTTGCTCCTCGAACTGCGCGATCGCTTCGGCCAGTGCGACGACCACGTGCGTCGGCGGCGTGAAGCGCCACTGGCCGGTCTTTTCCATGTAGACGTGCTGGTCGTGCAGGTCCATCGCGAGCGACTGGCTGTTGCCCGCGCATCGATCGAGCACCGCCTTGCGGATGAACACGAAGCCCATGCCGGGCACACCTTCGAGGCACTTGCCGCTGGCGGCGACCAGCGCATCGAACTTCGTCTCGCGCGCGTCGATCGGCAATGCGCCGAACGAGCTCATCGCGTCGACGATCAAGCCCTTGCCGTGCTTGGCGCAGACGTCGGCAACCTGCTGCAGCGGGTTCCACACACCCGCACCGGTTTCGCAATGGATCATCACCACATGCGTGATCGACTTGTCCTCGTTCAACTTGGCTTCGACTGCCGGGACCGAGACGGGCTCGGCTTCATCGAACGGCAGCACCGTGCTCTTGCGGCCCATCAGCGTCGTGAGGCGCGCGGCGCGCTTGCAGTACGCACCGTTGTCCAGCACCAGCACGTGGCCGTCGCGCGGCACCAGCGTCGCCACCGCGGCTTCGACGCTGAACGTGCCGCTGCCCTGCAGGGGAACGACGACGTGCGTGCCCTCGCCATGCACGATCTTCAGCAGGCTCGTCCTGACCTGCGCGGTGATTGCGATGAAATCCGCATCCCACGAGCCCCAGTCGCGCAGCATCGCGAGCTTGGTGCGCAGCGTGGTGGTCAGGGGCCCGGGGGTAAGCAGGATCTTGTCGCGGTCCATCTGGAAAATCTCCTCTTCTATCGCGCGGTGGTGCGCCACGCCTGCGTGCGGCGGTCGACCCACCGCGCCACCATCATGAACAGCAGCGTGGCGGTGGCCGACGCCGCGAAGATCAATATCGCCATCGCCGCCGCGGCGCCGGTCTCGCCGGCCTCGTCGAGGTTGAGGATGGCGATCGACGCCACCTTGGTCTCGGGCGAATACAGGAACACCACCGCCGAAATCGTCGTCATCGCGTTGATGAAGAAGTAGCGCGCGATATCCACCAGCGCCGGCGTGCAGATCGGCAGCGTCACGCGCCAGAACGTCTTGAAGAACGGCACCTTCAGCGACGCACTGACGGCCTCGAATTCGCCGTCGAGGGATTTCAAGGCCGTCAGGGCCGTGAGATGGCCCGTGGTGTAGAAGTGGACGATCGTGCACAGCGTCAGCAGCGCGAGCGAGTGGTACAGGAAATTGAGCGGGTTGTTCGGTTCGTTGAAGAAGAAGATGTAGCCCAGGCCCAGCACGAGGCCGGGCACGGCCATCGGCAGCATCGCGAGCATCTTCACGATGGTGCGCAAGCCCGCCATGCCTTTGGTCTTCTCGAGCAGGTAGGCCGTGCAGAACACCAGCAGGGTGCCGAACACCGCGGTGCCGGCCGCCATCTTCAGGCTGTTGAGGAACGCGGCGCCGACTTCCGCGTCGACGAGCCCGAGCATGTAGTGGCGCAAGCTCGGTTGCAGCCTGTACGGCCAGAAGCTTGCGAACGACGCGAAGATCGCCATGCCCAGCATCGCGAGCACGAGCAATGCAATCACGGTGCAGTACGCGGTCATCGCCGCGTCGTACTTCGCCACCGGCTTCGGCCGGTACGGCACGGCGCGCGCGGTGAGCATCGCGGTCTGCCGGCGGCTGACGTAGTGGTCCACGGCGAACGTGACCACCGCCGGCGCCAGCAGCAGGAAGGCGACGACGGCGCCTTTCGAGAAATCCTGCTGCCCGATCACCAGCTTGAACACGTCGGTGGCCAGCACGTTGAAGCTGCCGCCGATGACTTTCGGGATGCCGAAGTCGGTGATCACCAGCGTGAAAGTCACCAGCGCGGCGGAGATCAGGCCGTACTTCGCGCCGGGCAAGGTGATGGTGAAGAACTTGCGCGCCGCCGTCGTGCCCATCGCATCGGCGGCTTCGTACAGGCGCGCGTCGGCGAGCGTGAGCGCCGTGACAAGGATCATCAGCGCATGCGGGAACGTCGCAAAGCATTCCGCGAAGACGATGCCCGGCGCGCCGTAGATTTCGGGGATGCCCATGTCGTTCATCGCCGACTTCAGCACGCCCTGGTTGCCGAACCAGTAGATCAGCGAGATGGCGGACAGCAGCGACGGCGCGAGGAGCGGCACCAGCGTGATGCCGCGAAACAGCGGCTTCAGGGGCATGCACGAGCGCGCGAGCGCGTAGGCGAAGCCGAATGCGAGCGGCAGCGTGATCGCCGTGACGGCGAACGAAACCCACAGGCTGTTCCACAAACTCCCCAGGAGTGCGGGCGTCTGCGCGTACGAGATGAAGTTCGCGAGCCCGACGAATTCGTCGTCGCGGCCTTGCACCGAGTGAACGAGGATGGCCGCGAGCGGCAGCGCGAGGAAGGCGACGAGCGCGAGCGCGACGGCGAACAGCGCGAGGTGCGCGATGCGGTCGGTCCAGTGCGCCGACTGCCTCACCGGGGCGGCGACTTCACCCGTGGATGGCAGGACGGCCGACATCAGAACACCCGGATGCGCTCGGGCAGGATCTTCAGCCGGATTGGCGAGCCCTCGGCCAGCGACTGCTCCGACAGGTAGTTGAGCGACAGGTAGACCGTCAACTTGTTCTCGGCCAGTGCGGGCGAGGCGACCTTCACATGGCAATACGAGCCGAGGAACTCGATCTTCTCGATCCGGGCGTCGAACGCATGCGGGTCCCCGGCGGTGATCGGCCGCGCCAGCACGTCCTCCGGGCGCAGGTAGATGCGCGCTTCGCGCGGCTCGCCGTTCGAATACGGGATCGTCAGCGTGCCCACGCGCACCATGCCGTCCGCCACGCGCGCCGGCAGCACGTTCACCTTGCCGACGAAGTCGGCGACGAAAGGCGACGCAGGCTCGCGGTAGATGTCCAGCGGGGTGCCCACCTGTTCGATCACGCCGTGGTTCATCACCACGATGCGGTCGGCCACCGACAGCGCCTCTTCCTGGTCGTGCGTGACCATGATCGTCGTCACGCCCACCGTCTGTTGCAGCGCGCGGATTTCCGAGCGCAGCCGCACGCGCTCGAGCGCGTCGAGCGCGGACAATGGCTCGTCGAGCAGCAGCAAGCCCGGCGACGTCGCGAGGGCGCGCGCCAAGGCGATGCGCTGCTGCTGCCCGCCCGAGAGCTGGCCGGGATATTTCTTTTCGGTGCCCGGCAGTCCGACCAGCTTGAGCAGTTCCGTCACGCGCGCCGTGACTTGCGCGCGCGGCTTCTTGCGATTGACCAGCCCGTAGGCGACGTTGTCGGCCACCGAAAGGTTCGGGAACAGCGCGTAGCTCTGGAACACGATGCCGTAATCGCGCTGCGCCGGCGGCAGGCGCGAAATGTCGCGCCCGTTTTGCCAGACTTCGCCCGAGCTTTGCACTTCGAGCCCGGCGATGATGCGCAGCAGCGTGGTCTTGCCGCAGCCCGAGGGCCCGAGGAAGCAGACGAACTCGCCCTGGCGGATGCCCAGGTCGATGTCGTGCAGCGCGGTGAAGCTGCCGAACTCCTTGCGGATGCGGCGAAGTTCGAGCGTGGTCTCGCCGCTGGCGGTCATGCGATCAGCGCTTCTCCGTCTTGCTGTCGTAGCGCTTGGTCCACTCCTGCAGCACGCGTTCGCGGTTGGCGGCGGTGGTCGCGAAGTCCATCTTCACGAGGCGCGCTTCGTAATCCTTCGGCACGTTCGCAAGCGGCGAGGCCACGCCGGGCTGCGCCGTGATCGCGAAGTTCTTGCCATAGAGCAGCATCGCGTCCTTGCTCGACGCCCAGTCGGCCAGCTTCTTGGCGGCATCGAGTTTCTTCGTGCCCTTCATGATCGCGAAAGCTTCGAGGTCCCAGCCGAGGCCTTCCTTCGGGAACACCAGGTCGATCGGCGCGCCCTTGGCCTTGTTGGTGTTGGCGCGGTACTCGAAGGAGATGCCCATCACGTATTCGCCCGAGCCCGCCATGTTGCACGGCTTGGACCCCGAGTGCGTGTACTGCGCAATGTTCTCGTGCAGCGCGTCCATGTATTTCCAGCCGCCGCCCTTGCCGTTGTCGTCGCCCCAGAGCGTGAGCCACGCGCTCACGTCGAAGAAGCCGGTTCCCGACGACGCGGGGTTCGGCATCACGATCTGGCCCTTGTAGATCGGCTTGGTGAGGTCCTTCCACGTCTCGGGCTTCGGCAGGTTGCGCTTTTGCGCCTCGACGGTGTTGAAGCACACCGTGGCGCCCCACACGTCCATGCCCCACCACGCCGGCACCTTCTTGGGGTCGCGGTACTTCGACATGATCGCGTCGAGGTTCAGCGGCGCATACGGCTCGAGCATGCCGTTCTTGTCCAGCAGCGCGAGGCTCGACGCGGCCACGCCCATCACCACGTCGGCCTGCGTGTTGGCCTTCTCGGCGAGCAGCTTCGCGGTGATCACGCCCGTGGAGTCGCGCACCCACTTGATGTCGATGTCGGGGTAGTGCTTGTTGAAGCCTTCCTGGTAGGCCTTGATCTGGTCGGTCTCCAGCGCGGTGTAGACCAGCAGCTGCGTCTTTTGCGCCATCGCGCCCGCAGCGAAAGCGGTGGCGAGCACCGCCACGATGGATTTCAGGATCAGGGAACAACGCATGGATCACTCCTCCGGGGTTTTTCCGACAAACGAACGATGCTGGCGGGCGCCAGTGACCGCGCGACGACATGCACCCAATTCCCCCTGCGCGCGGCGCGAAACCTTGGCGGCGATTTGACGCCGGGGCGAGCCGGGCTGTCAATTGTTTTTTGCAGATTGTTGACAATCCCCCGGGGCGCGGGTCCAATGCCGGTCGTGAACGCGGTTCCGCACCCCACCATTGCGCTTTTGCAAACGAGCTCGCTCGCCAGCGTGGTGCAGCAGGAGATCGAGCGCGCCATCCTGCAAGGCGAATACGCGCCCGGCTCCAAGCTGGTGGAAGCCGCCATCGCCGACAAGCTCGGCGTCTCGCGCGGCCCCGTGCGCGAGGCCTTCCGGATGCTGGAAGAAGCGGGCCTGGTGCGCACCGAAAAGAACCGCGGCGTCTTCGTGCGCGACATCCCGATCGAGGAAGCGGTCGAGATCTTCGACCTGCGCGCGGCGATGGACGAACTGGTCGGGCGCAAGCTCGCCGAATCGATCGCGCCCGCCGGCATGAAGGAAATCAAGGCGCTGGTCGACGGCATGGAAAAAGCCGTGCGCGCCGCCGATGCGCGCCAGTACCACCTGCTCAATCTCAAGTTCCACGACCGGCTCGTGGAAATGTCGGGCAATTCGAAACTCACGGCGATCTACCGCAAATTGATCAAGGAGCTGTCGCTGTTCCGGCGCCTGAACCTCGACGACAGCTGGCTGATGCCGATCTCGGCCAGCGAGCATCGCCAGATCGTCAAGGCGATCGCATCGGGCGACCCGGAAGCGGCCGGCCGCGCGATGTTCGACCACGTCATGGACAGCAAGGAGCGCACCATCGAAAACGACCAGCGCCGCCGCGAGCGCGCCGCCGCCCAGATGAAGAAAGCCAACCGTGCTGCGCGTTAACGGGCGCGAATTCGCCGAGCCGAAGCAGCCGACCGTGGTCGTGTGCGTCGATGGCTGCGAGCCCGATTACGTCGCGCAGGCCGTCGCGGGCGGGCACATGCCGTGGATGCAGCGCACGCTTGCGCAAGGCACGGGCCTCGTGGCCGATTGCGTCGTGCCCAGCTTCACCAACCCGAACAACCTGTCGATCGTGACCGGCGCGCCGCCCTCGGTGCACGGCATCTGCGGCAATTACCTGTTCGACGTCGCCAGCGGCACCGAGGTCATGATGAACGACCCGAAGTGGCTGCGCGCACCGACGCTGCTCGCCGCGCTCGCGGATGCCGGGCACTTGGTGGCTGTCGTCACCGCCAAGGACAAGTTGCGCCGCCTGCTGGGGCACCAGATGCGCGGCATCTGCTTCTCGTCGGAGAAATCCAACGAGGTCAGCGAAGCGGAGAACGGCATCGCGAACGTCCTGGACCTGGTCGGCCGGCCCGTGCCCGATGTCTACAGCGCGGAGCTGTCCGAGTTCGTCTTCGCCGCCGGCGTGCAATTGATGCGCACGCGCAAGCCGCAGGTGATGTACCTGTCCACCACCGACTACGTGCAGCACAAGCACGCGCCGGGCACCCCGGACGCGAACGCGTTCTGCGCGATGATGGACCGCTATCTCGGCGAGCTCGATGCGATGGGCTGCGTGATTGCGCTGACGGCGGACCATGGCATGAATTCGAAGGTGGGCCTCGACGGTTCACCCGACGTGATCTACCTGCAGGAGTGGTTCGACGCGAAGCTGGGCCCCGGCGCCGCGCGCGTGATCCTGCCGATCACCGACCCTTACGTCGTGCACCACGGTGCGCTCGGCTCGTTCGCCACCGTGTACCTGCCCGAAGGCCTGCAGGCGAGCGACTTCACGACCGAGCTCGGGCGGTTGCGCGGCATGGAGCTGGTGCTGCCGCGGCACGCGGCCGCGACCTTCTTCGAACTGCCTGCGGACCGCATCGGCGACCTGGTATGCGTGTCCGAGCGCTTCACCGTGATCGGCACGAGCGCGTCGCGCCACGACCTGTCGGGCCTGGACGCGCCGCTGCGATCGCACGGCGGCATCAGCGAACAGCGCGTGCCGCTGGTGGTGAACCGGCCGACGCCCGGACTCGACACGAGCCGGCGCTTCCGGAATTTCGATGCGTTCGAGCTGGCGCTCAATCATGCGCAGTGAGATGAAGGAGTTCATCCGCGACCATCACCTCGATGCGATGCGCATCGCGGGCGAACGCGTGGGCGCGGGTCGCGACCGCACGATCGAGGTCGCGAACCCCTTCACGAACGAGATGATCGGTTCGGTGCCGAAAGCGACACTCGAAGAGGTGAAGGCCGCCTTCTCCAAAGCGATGGCCTTTCGCGCCACGCTCACCCGTTTCGAGCGCGCCAACGTCCTGAACAAGGCGGCGGCGATCGTCCGCGACCGCGCCAAGGACATCTCCGCGCTGATCACCGCCGAATCGGGCCTGTGCGTGAAGGACTCGATGTACGAAACCGGCCGCGTCGCCGACGTGCTGGTATTCGGCGCGAACGAAGTCCTCAGGGACGACGGCGAGATCTTCAGCTGCGACCTGACGCCGCACGGCAAGAAGCGGCGCGTGTACACGCAGCGCGCGCCGCTGCTGGGGGCGATCAGCGCGATCACGCCGTTCAACCACCCGATGAACCAGGTCGCGCACAAGGTCGTGCCCTCGATCGCGACCAACAACCGCATGGTGCTCAAGCCGTCGGAGAAGGTGCCGTTTTCGGCGATCCTGTTCGCGGACATCCTGTACGAAGCGGGGCTGCCCCCGGAGATGCTGTCGATCGTCACGGGCGACCCGCGCGAGATCGCCGACGAGTTGATCACGAACGGGCACGTCGACCTCGTCACGTTCACGGGAGGCGTCGCGATCGGCAAGTCGATCGCGCAGAAGGCGGGCTACCGGCGCATCGTGCTGGAGCTGGGCGGCAACGACCCGATCATCGTGATGGAGGACGCGGACATCGACGAAGCATCGACGCTTGCGGTGCAGGGCTCGTACAAGAACTCGGGCCAGCGCTGCACAGCGGTCAAGCGGATGCTCGTCCAGGAAAGCGTGGCGGAGAAGTTCACCGAAGCGGTCGTCGAGAAGACGCGCGCGTGGCAGCACGGCGACCCTTCGAATGACAAGAACGACATGGGCACGGTGATCGACGAACACGCCGCGAAGCTGTTCGAAGGGCGCGTGAACGAGGCGGTGTCGCAGGGCGCGCGCCTGCTCGCCGGCAACCAGCGCGAGGGCGCCCTGTATTCGCCGACGGTGATCGACAGGGTGCGGCCCGGCATGACGGTGGTGCGCGAAGAGACGTTCGGGCCGGTCTCGCCGATCATCGCGTTCAAGACCATCGATGAAGCAATCGCCATCTCGAACGGCACCGCGTACGGCCTGTCGAGCAGCGTGTGCACCAATCGGCTCGACTGCATCACGCGCTTCGTGAGCGAGCTGCAGGTCGGCACCGTGAACGTGCGCGAAGTGCCCGGCTTCCGGCTGGAGCTCACCCCCTTCGGCGGCATCAAGGACTCGGGCCTGGGCTACAAGGAAGGCGTGCAGGAAGCGATGAAGAGTTTCACGAACCTGAAGACCTATTCCCTGCCATGGCCCTGAGTCTGGAAGACATCGAAGCCTTGTTCGCGCAGCGCGGCAACGAGCAGTACTCCGGCGAGCCGGTGACGCAGCTGCAGCACGCACTGCAGGCCGCGGCGCTGGCCGAAGCGGAAGACGCAAGCGACGAAATGGTGACAGCTGCGTTTTTGCACGACCTGGGCCACCTGTTGCACGACTTCGGCGAGACCCCCACGATGCACGGCATCGACGACGTCCACCAGTTCCGTGCACTGCCGTTCCTGCGCGGCACGTTCGGCAGCAAGGTGCTCGACCCGATCCGCCTGCACGTCGACGCCAAGCGCTACCTGTGCGCGATGCGCGACGGCTACTTCGCGGCGCTGTCGGATGATTCGAAGCGTTCGCTCGGCCTGCAAGGCGGCATCTTCAACGAAGGCCAGGCCGAATCGTTCATCCTGCAGCCCGGCGCGCCGGATGCCGTGCGACTGCGCCTGTGGGACGACGCCGCGAAGGCCGCCGGGGCCGACACGCCGCCGCTGTCGCACTTCCTCGCGCGCGCACGCCGCTGCGCCCTCGCCGCCCCCGGGACCGCATGACGCTCACGTGGCCGGTCGCGGGCGCGGTGCTGTTCGGCGCCCTGCTGCACGCGAGCTGGAACGCACTGGTCAAGTCGAGCCAGGACAAGGCCCTGGACACGGCCGTGATTCACCTGATCGGCTCGCTGGTCGCCATCCCGCTGGCCCTCGTGCTGGGCTGGCCGGCGCGCGAATCGTGGCCGTTCATCGCCACGTCGGTGGTGATCCACATCGCCTACTACATTGCCCTGACCGGCGCGTACAAGCACGGCGACCTCGGGCTGACCTACCCGCTGATGCGCGGCACCGCGCCCTTGCTGGTGGCCCTGTCGGTGAGTTTCACGGTCGGCGAATCGCTCTCGCCGCTGGCGTGGGCCGGCGTGCTCGGCGTGAGTTGCGGTGTGCTCGCATTGGGCCTGTCGCGCCACGCGATCGATTCGCCGCGTGCGGTGGGCTTCGCATTGACCAACGCCGTGGTGATCGCGATCTACACCGTCGTGGATGCGCTCGGCGCGCGCGCCAGCGGCAATCCGCTGCAGTATGTCGTCGCGCTGTTCGTGCTCGATGGCTGGCCCTTCGCCTTTCTCGTGCTGATGCGGCGGCGCGCCGACGTGGTGTGGCCGTACGCGCGCAAGCGCGCGCCGGTGGCCCTGATCGGCGCCCTCGCATCGCTGGGTTCGTATGGCATCGCGCTGTGGGCGATGACGCGCGCGCCGGTGGCCACCGTTGCGGCGCTGCGCGAAACGTCGGTGCTGTTCGCCGCCTTGCTCGGCACCTGGTTCCTCAAAGAAGCATTCAACTTGCGGCGCGCGGCCGGAACGGCGGCGATCGTCGCGGGCGTGATGGCGCTGCGCATGGGATAGGAATGTCGATGACGCTGCCCGCCCACGCCCAAATCGTCATCGTCGGCGGCGGCATCGTCGGTTGCTCGGTCGCATATCACCTGGCCAAGCTCGGGCGCACCGACGTGCTGCTGCTCGAACAAGGCCAGCTCACGAGCGGCACCACCTGGCACGCCGCGGGCCTGGTCGGCCAGATGCGCCCGAACCGCTCCATGACGCAGATGAGCAAGTACGGCATCGAGCTGTATTCGACACTCGAGGCGGAGACGGGCCTGGCGACCGGGTGGAAGCAGTGCGGCAGCGTGAATGTCGCGGGCACGCCCGAGCGCATGAAGGTCCTCAAGAAACAGCTCGCGCTGGCGCGCAGCTTCGGCGTGGAGTGCCACGAGATTTCTCCGCGGGAAGCGGGCGAGAAGTTTCCGGTGATGCGCACCGAAGATTTGCACGGCGCGCTGTGGTTGCCCGGTGACGGCAAGGCCAATCCCGCAGACCTGTGCATGTCGCTGGCCAAGGGTGCGCGCCAGCGGGGTGTGAAGGTCGTCGAGCATGTCGAGGTGGCCGGTGTGACCACGGAACGGGGCCGCATCACCGGCGTGCGCACGGCGCAAGGCGACGTGCAGTGCGAAGTGCTGGTCAATTGCGCGGGCCAGTGGGCGCGCCAGTTCGGCGCGTTGGCCGGGGTGAACGTGCCGCTGTATTCGGCCGAGCATTTCTATGTCGTCACGGGACGGATCGACGGCGTGCATCCGATGCTGCCCGTGATGCGCGACCCCGACAGCTATATCTACTACAAGGAAGAAGTCGGCGGCCTCGTGATGGGCGGCTTCGAGCCGACGGCCAAGCCGTGGAAGGTCGACCCGATTCCCTCGACCTTCCAGTTCCAGTTGCTCGACGAAGACTGGGACCAGTTCGAGATCCTGATGACGAAGGCGCTGCATCGCACGCCGTCCCTCGCCACGGCGGAAATCAAGATGCTCCTGAACGGCCCCGAGAGCTTCACGCCCGACGGCAACTTCATCCTCGGCGAAGCGCCCGGGTTGCGCAATTATTTTGTCTGCGCGGGCTTCAATTCCTCGGGCATCGCGAACAGCGGTGGCGCGGGGCGCTTGATGGCCGAATGGATCGTGGGCGGCGAGCCCAGCCAGGACGTGTGGGAAGTGGACGTGCGCCGCTTCGGGGCGTTCACCGGCAATCGCCGCGCGCTGGCGCAGCGCACCGGCGAGACGCTCGGACTGCATTACGCCATGCGCTGGCCCCGCCAGGAACTGCAGACCGCGCGGCCGCTTCGCACTTCTCCGCTCTACGACATCCTCGCCGCAAAAGGCGCGGTGTTCGGCAGCAAGAACGGATGGGAGCGGGCCAACTATTTCGCCCCCAAGCAGGAGACGGCCGAGCGGTACACGCTGGGTTCGCCCTATTGGCTCGACGCGATGATCGAAGAGCAACGCGCGACGCGCGAGACCGTTGCGCTCTACGACCAGGCGTCGTTCTCGAAGTTGCTGCTGCAAGGCCGCGATGCACTGGGCGTGCTGCAGCGCCTGTGCGCCAACGAGATGGACGTCCCGGTCGGCCGCATGGTGTACACGCCGATGCTCAACGAGCGCGGCGGCATCGAAAGCGACCTGACCGTGATGCGGCAAGCGGCCGACCGGTTCCTCATCGTCACGGGCTCGGCGCAAGCCACGCGCGACTTCGACTGGATCGCGCGGCACATCGATCCGTCCCATCACGCCGTGCTTACGGACGTGTCGCCGATGTCCAGTGTGCTGTCGGTGATGGGTCCGCGCTCGCGCGAGTTGCTGGCGCGCGTGAGCCCCGACGACCTGTCGCCCGAGGCACTGAAGTTTTCGTGGACGCGCGAGATCGACCTGGGGTTCGCGCGCGTGCGCGCCGCACGAATGAGCTACGTCGGTGGCCCGGGCTTCGAGCTGTATGTGCCGGTCGAGATGACGCGCCACGTGTACCTCGCCCTGATGGACGCCGGCGCCGACCTCGGCTTGCGCGACGCGGGGTACTACGCGCTCGATGCGCTGCGCATCGAACAAGGCCGCCGCGCGTGGGGCGCGGAACTCGGCCCCGACGAATCGCCGTGGGAGGCGGGCCTGGGCTTCAGCGTGAAGCTCGACAAGCCCGCTGCGTTCATCGGCCAGCGCGCGCTGCGTGAATCGAATGGAAAACCGCTGAAGAAAAAACTCGTCACCTTGCTGGTCGATCCATCGGTGTACGTGTGGGGCGGCGAGACGATCCTTGCGCACGGTGAACCGGTGGGCGAAATTTCATCCGCAGGATTCAGCCCGTTGGCGCGCTCATGCGTCGCACTCGGTTACTTGCGCGGTGCCGCCGCGAACGCGCCGCACGACGGCACACCACTGCATGTGCAGCTGTGGGGCGAGAGCGTCGCTGCGCGCGCCTTCGACCGCTGGCCACCGCTGCGACGCTGATGACGAGCCTGATGACGAGCCTGATGAGTAAAGGCCGCTAGGGTTCGCCCTAGCCAGGGCGGCGCGGGCAGGGCTAACATGGTTCCCCCGCGTCGAATTGGAGGTTGCAACCATGGCCACTGCTTCGGACATTGCCGCGCTGCGGACGTTGGCGCTGGTCGGCCCGGCAACGTCCGGCAAGACGAGCCTCGCAGACGCGCTGCTGTGGAAGGCGGGCGTGATCGGCCAGCCCGGCGTCGTCGAACGCGGCACCACCGTCAGCGATTTCGACCCGCTCGAAAAGAAGGCGCAGCGTTCGCTCAACTCTTCGATCATCAATTTCCGCCACGCCGGCGTGCACGCGTACGTGATCGACACGCCCGGTGCGAGCGACTTCCTCGGCCAGTCGCTGCCGGCGCTGGAAGCGGTCGAAACGGCCGCGATCGTGATCAGCGCCGCGACCGGCCTGGAGCCGATGGCCGCGCGGATGATGCAGTGGGCCCGGGAGCGCGAGCGCGATCGCATCATCATCGTCAACAAGATCGATGCACAGGGCGTGAACCTCGAGCAACTCGTCGCGCAGATCCAGGAATCGTTCGGCAAGGAGTGCCTGCCCGTCAACCTGCCGGCCGCCGGCGGCATGCGCGTGCTCGATTGCTTCTGGGACCGCGGCGCCAACAGCGAGGCGGCCGACTTCTCCTCGGTCGCGAAAGCCCACAGCGCGATCATCGAACAGGTCGTCGAGGTCGATGCCGACTTCGTCGAGCGCTACCTCAACGACGGCGACATCGACCCGGGCGAACTGCACGCACCGCTGGAGCAGGCATTGCGCGAAGGGCACCTCATCCCGATCTGCTTTGTCTCCGCGCGCACCGGCGCGGGCGTGCCGGAACTGCTCGACGTGATTGCCAAGCTGCTGCCCGACCCGACCGAGAGCAACCCGCCTCAGTTCCTGCGCGGCGAAGGCGAGCAGGCCGTGCCGCTGAAAGCCGCGGTCGATCCTTCGAAGCACGTGCTCGCGCACGTCTTCAAGATCACGCAGGACCCGTACGTCGGCAAGATGGGCTTGATCCGCGTGCACCAGGGCACGATCACGAAGGACAGCCAGCTGTACGTCGGTGACGCGCGCCGCCCGTTCAAGGTCGGGCACCTGTTCACGCTGCAGGGCAAGGAATTCCAGGAGATTCCCAAGGCCGTGCCCGGGGACATCTGCGCGATCGCGAAAGTCGAGGAGCTGCATTTCGATGCGGTGCTGCACGATGCAGCGGAAGATGACCACATCCACCTGCTGCCGCTGAAATTTCCGGTCGCGGTGCATGGCCTCGCGATCGAGCCGAAGAAGCGCGGCGACGAACAGCGCCTGCACGACATCATGCAAAAGCTGGTGAGCGAAGACCCGTGCCTGCGCCTCGAGCACGCGGCGTCGACGAACGAAACGGTGATCTACGGCCTGGGCGATCTGCACCTGCGCGCGCTGCTGGATCGCCTGCAGGAAGTGCACAACTGCCAGGTCGCCACCAAGCCGCCGAAGATCGCCTACCGCGAGACCATCACGGCGCCGGCCGAAGGCCACCATCGCCACAAGAAGCAGACCGGCGGCGCCGGGCAGTTCGGCGAGGTGTTCCTGCGCATCGAGCCGCTGCCGCGCGGCTCGGGCTTCCAGTTCGTCGATGAGGTCAAGGGCGGCGCGATCCCGCACAACTTCATGCCCGCGGTCGAGAAGGGCGTGCTGGCGGCGACGGAGGAAGGCGTGCTCGCGGGCTATCCCGTGGTCGACCTCAAGGTCGTCGTGTACGACGGAAAGCATCACACGGTGGACAGCAAGGAAATTGCTTTCGTCACCGCGGGCAAGAAGGCGCTGCAGGCGGCGGTGCAGGCCGCGCGGCCGTGCGTGCTCGAGCCGATCGTCGACGTCGAGATCTCCGCGCCCGAACACTTCATGGGCGACATCACCGGCGACCTGTCGTCGCGCCGCGGCCAGGTCAACGGCACCGAGTCGGCGGCGGCAGGCGTGCTCACCGTGATCGCGCAAGCGCCCCTGTCGGAGCTGGCGAGCTACCAGGCCCGGCTGAATTCGATCACTGCCGGCCAGGGCGGCTACACGATCGCTTTCAGCCACTACGAGCCCGTCCCGCCCAACGTGCAGCACCAGCTCGCGTCCCAATACAAGATCCGCGACGAGGGCTGACAGCCGCTCGGCGGCAGCGATTACAGCAGCCCTGGCTCGGCCGCGCTACAACGGCCGAGATGGCCCGCATTCGTATTGCATTCGCACTGGTGATGTCGCTGCTGGTCGGCGCATGCGACTCGCCGACGTCGTTCGCCGACGCGCATGACCTCGGCATTGCCGCGCACCAGCTCGAAAGCCTCGCGCACGAGGCGGGCTGGCTGGCGCAGCAACTTCAGTCGCGCAGCGTGAGCGCCGACATGGCGTGGGTGCACCAGCGGGCGATCGCCGAGGAAGCGAACAAGGCGCTGCGTGCGCTCGACAAACCGGTGCCGCCGGAGTTGCGCGGGCAACAGGAAGCCGTCGCGAAGATCGCAGCGCAGCTGCAGGCCGAAGTCACGCGCATCGCGCTGGCCGTGAACCGGCCCGGGGAGCTCGAAGCACTGCGCAGCAATTTCGAGTCGCTCGCGAAAGCCGCGCACCCGATCGCGGGGCACGCATGAACGTCATGGAGCTGTTCCTCGGCATCATGACCGCGCTGGGCGGCTTCGTCGACATCGGCGAACTCGTCTTCGCGATCAGCGCCGGTGCGCGCTTCGGCTACATGCTGCTGTGGGCGGTGCTGCTCGGCACGGTCGGAATCTTCCTGTTCTCCGAGATGTCGGGGCGCATGGCCGCGGTGCTGAAAAAGCCGACGTTCGAGATCGTGCGCGACCGCTACGGCTACAACCGCGGCCTGTTGATCCTCGTGGCGTCGAACCTCGTCAATGTGCTGACCTGTGCGGCCGAGATCGGCGGCGCGGCGATCATCCTGCAGATTCTCGTTCCGCAGGACTTGCGCGTGATGCTGCTGGTCGCCGCCGGCTTCCTGCTCGTGTCGACGTACGTGCTCAAGTTCAAGTGGATCGAACGCGTTTACGGCGTGTGCGGCCTGACCTTGCTCGTCTTCGCCGCGGCCGCGTGGGCGCTCGAGCCCGGCTGGGGTGACGTGGCCCGCGGCTTCGTGCCCCACCTGCCGGAAGCCGGGATGCCGGGATTGCCGCTGTATGCGTATTTCGCAGTCGGCCTGTTCAGCTCGATCCTGATGCCCTACGAGATCTACTTCTATTCATCGGGCGGCATCGAGGACCAGTGGAAGCCCAAGGACCTGCTGCTGAACAAGGTCACGGCCGGCGTGGGCTTCGTGCTGGGCGGGTTGCTGGTGTGCGCGCTGATCATCGTCGGCGCCGCGCTGTTCATGCCCGGCGGCGTGGTGCCGCAGCGCCTGTCCTCGACGATCTTCGGCGCCTCGATTCCGCTCGGCGCCTGGGGCTTCCGCTTCGCGCTGGCCGGCATCTTCTTTGCCATCGCCGGTGCGGCGGTCGAAACCGCGCTCGCCGCGGGCTACAACATCGCGCAGTTCTTCGGCTTCGCGTGGGGCAAGCGCAAGAACCCGGGCGAGGTGCCGTTGTTCACGTTGTGCTGGATGGGTGCGCTGGTGATCGGGTTGGCAGTGTCGCTGACAGGCGTGAACCCGCTGGACATCGTCGAGTATTCGGTGATCTTCGCGATCCTGGTGCTGCCTTTCACGTACTACGCCGTGCTGCGCCTGGCCGACGACAAGGAGGTGATGGGCAAGCACGTCAACTCGCCCGTCGCGCGCGTGGCGGGCTGGATCTACCTCGTGCTGATCACGCTGGCCGCGATCGCGGCAGTGCCGCTCATGATCGCCACGCACATGGGGCAGGGCTAGGCGGCGACGTCCTTCACCTCGTCGGCCTTCAGCCCGTACATCTCCGCAAATTCCTCGACGCTCTTGCCGCTCGCCTCGTACGCGCGCCGGAGTGCTTCGCGCTTGGCCTTGCCCGCGCCGACTTCGGCGAACGCTTCGTCCAGCAGCGCGTGCGTCTCGTCGTCCTTCGCGTTCACGCGCGCGAGGTAGTCCTCCCGCGGCAATTTCGACGCGTGAATCGCGTGCGCCAGCCGCGAGACGACCCACGGCCGCAGGTTCTCCTTGCTGCGCTGCTGGCGGCGCTTGAACACTTCCATGATCGCGTGGTGCACGTGTTCGGGCGCGATGTCGTCGACGGGGTTTCCGCCCAGGTCGCAGCGCTTGGCGCCGCCGGCCACCGCTTCGAGGTAACGCGTCGAACGCGCATGGAAGCCGAGCGCGGCCTTCAATTCCTCCCTGGTGAATTCGCCGGGGTGCGCGGCCATGATGTCTTCGAAAACACCGACCTTCAGCGGCAGGAAGCGCGCGCCGAAGAGTTGCGGATACAGGTGCGCGAGCTTGTCCAGCGTGGGTCGCGCGTCGGTGAATGGCTTCTTTTTGGCTTCGGTCATCGGAAAGCGAACTGTACGAGAATCGGCGCATGAAAATCGAAAAGGACACGGTCGTCACGCTGAAGTACCGCGTAGCGGAGGCCACGGGCAAGCTCATCGAGGAAAGCCGCGCACCCATGGTCTACCTGCATGGCGGGTACGACAACACGCTGCCCAGGATCGAGGCCGCGCTCGACGGCAAGGAGCCGGGCGCCGAGGTGTCGCTGCACCTCAAGCCCGAAGACGCGTTCGGCGTGCGCGATGACAAGCTGCAGCGCACGATCAGCAAGAAGGATTTTCCCCCGGGCGTGAAAGTCGGCGGGCAGCTCGAAGGCGTTACCGACGACGGCACGCCGCATGTCTTCCACGTCATGAAGATCAAGGGCGACCAGGTGCTGCTCGACGGCAACCATCCGCTCGCCGGCAAGGAACTGAAGTTCTGGCTGAAGGTGGTGGGCGTGCGGGCCGCCACGGGCGAAGAGATCGCGCACCGCCACGTCCACGGCGACGGCGGCCACCCCCACTGAGCGCAACGCACTGTCCTGCGTGCGCAGCCTTTCATCGGCCGGCCCCGTCCCCACCTGCGAAGCACCATGAGCACATCCATCCTTCGCATCCAGCCCCTGGGCTTTCCGTGGCAGACGGTCGATCCCTTCCTGTTCTGCGCATACCACGACGACGCCTATCCGCAAGGCAACGGCGAGCTCGCGCCGAAAGCGTCGCTGGCCGGCCGGGAGATCGGCTCGGACTTCAGCCGCAAGGACGGCTGGAGCATGTACCACGGCGATCCGGTCCCCGGCTTTCCGGCGCATCCGCATCGCGGCTTCGAGACGGTGACGATCGTGCGCAAGGGCCTGATCGATCACTCCGACTCGCTCGGTGCCACGGCGCGCTTCGGCGAAGGCGACGTGCAGTGGGTCACGGCCGGTGAAGGCATCGTGCACTCCGAGATGTTCCCGCTGCTGCGCGAGGACGAAGCCAATCCGCTCGAGCTGTTCCAGATCTGGCTGAACCTGCCCCGGGCCTCGAAGATGGCCAAGCCGCACTTCACGATGTTCTGGTCGGGGGACGTGCCGACGCTCGCGGCCAAAGACGCGCAAGGCCGCGAGACGCTCGTGCGCGTGATCGCGGGCTCGCTCGACGGCGCCGGTGCCGCCCTGCCTCCCCCGCCCGAGTCGTGGGCCGCGAACGCCGGGGCCGACGTCGCGATCTGGACGATCCGCATGCACCCCGGCGCGGCGTGGACCGTGCCGGCTGCGAAGGGCGAAGGCACACGCCGCACCTTGTACATGTTCAAGGGCAGCAGCGCGCGCGTGGCGGGCGAGGACGTGAAGGCGCCCGCCTCGATCGAGGTGCGCGCCGGCGATGCGATCGAACTCGTCGCGGGCGACGCGCCCGCCGAATTCCTGCTGCTGCAAGGCCGCCCGATCGCCGAGCCGGTTGCGCAGTACGGCCCCTTCGTGATGAACACGCAGGCCGAAATCATGCAGGCGATGCAGGATTACCGCCGCACTCAATTCGGCGGCTGGCAGTGGGAAGATCCGGCGCCGGTGCACGGGCGCGAGCCCAAACGTTTCGCACGGTACCCGGACGGGCGCACCGAAACGCCGGCCTGATCTTTTTCAGGCCCGACACGCTCCGGGAACTTTTTCGATGCCCGGGCGCAATAGAGTGCAGGAACCTCCTTAACAAGAACCTGCACCGATGTCCTTCTGGCCGCGCCGGCGACCCACTGACGAATCCGACCTGATGGGACGGCTGGCCGCCGGCGACCGCCAGGCGCTCGACCTGGTCTACCGCGCCGAAGCCGCCGAGGTCTATCGCTTCGCGCTCGCGATGTGCGGCAATGCGGCGTGGTCCGCCGATGCCGTGCAGGATGCCTTCGTGCAGCTCGCGGAAAAGCCGCGCGGCTACGACCGGGCCCAAGGGCCGCTGCGCGCCTACCTGTGCGGCATCGCACGCTACAAATTGCTGGCGCGCTGGCGCGAGTCCACGCCCTTCGCCACGCTCGAGGAAGAAGACGAAGCCGCGAACGATGTCCCTGCGACGCATGCGCCCGACGCCGCCGTCTCGCGCACGCAGGAGACGCAGGCCCTGTGGCGCGAGATCGCGCGCCTGCCGTGGGTGTTTCGCGAAGCCGTCGTGCTCGTCGACATCCAGGAGCGAACCTACGTCGAAGCCGCGCAGATTGCGGGCGTCGAGGTCAACACACTGCGCACGCGTTTGCACCGCGCGCGCCAACGCCTTGCGCAAGCCCTGGCGCCGCAGGCAACCGCATTGCCCACGCCATCATGAAAACCGAACCCGACCTCGCCCATCGCTTCTCGCTTGCAGCGCTCGATCTGCGCGCACAGGTGCCACCGGCCCCGTTGCTGCCCGCCATCCATCGCCAATTGAAAAGGGGCCGCTGGAAACCGGTGCGCGCGCGCTTTCGCTGGCTGTCGTGGCTCGGTTGGGCGGGGCTGTCGGGGGCCGCCGTCGTGCTGGCGGCCGTGCTGGTCGTGAATTCGATGCTCGGCTTCGGCGACGACGTCATCGTGAACACCGTTGCGGAATCC
>DATLBJ010000034.1:0-6756 GCA_035526975.1 Ramlibacter sp. | reverse complement strand
GACCAGCACCTGGTCCCCGGGAGCGCGCCGCACTGCCAGGCACACTTCCTCGCTGACGGACCCGGACTCGTGCGCGTTCTTCAGCAGGTTGAGGATCGCCTGCTCCATCTGCGGCGCGTCGAAGTGACCCGATGCCGGGGGCAGGTCGCCGGCGATTCGAAACGGCACTTGCAGCTGCAGGCCGCGAACGAAGGCGGGCCACGGGACCGGTTCCTTGCGCGGTGCGGGCAGCTTCGCGAATTTCGCATAGCCTTCGATGAAGCGCTCGAGATGCCGCGTGCGTTCTTCGACGGTGGCCAATATCTCCGGCAGGCGCTGCGTCTGGTTCCGGCGCACGAGCTCGGCCGCGGAGCTGGCAAGCGACGCGACCGGCGCAAGCGAGTTGTTCAGCTCGTGGCTGATGACGCGGATCACCTTCTTCCATGTCTGGACTTCTTGCCGCCGAAGTTCGGCCGTGAGATGCCGCAGCAAGAGGAGCTCGTGCTTGCGCCCGTTCAGCGTGAAGGCCTGCCGCGCCAGGTGGTAGATCTCGTCCTCGGCGTCGCTGCCCTTCGCGTGGGTGACGGTGAACAGCCCATCCCCGCCGCGGTCCAGCGCTTCGCGCAGCGGCGCGAACGTGCGCCGCAGCAACTGGTCGATCGACATCCCTTCCATGCGCCGGCCGTCGCCCAGCAACTGCCGCGCCGCGATGTTGGCGAACACGATCGTGCCCGTGTCCTGCACCAGCAGCATCGCCACGGGCGTGTTCTGCACCATCGTGTCGAGCAGCAGCTCGCGCTGCACCAGCCCGAGCCGCTGTTCGCGCAGCACATCGCCCAGTGCATTGTGCGACTGCACCAGGTCGCCGATCTCGTCGTCGCGCTCCCAGTGCAGGCCGAAGGAGTAATCGCCGTCGCGATAGCTGCTCACCGTGCCGCCGAGCGCGCGAAAGATCGCGAGCAAGGGCTGCAGCTGAGAGCGCATCGCGACGTACCCCACAGGTGCGACGAGCAGTGCCGCGAGCGCGATGGCCAGCAGCGGCTCGCTCCACAGCCAGGCCTGAAGCAATGCGGTGACGAAGACGGCGAAGACGGCAAGCAGGCCCGCGGCCAGGCCGAAGCGCACGGCAAGGCCGAAGCGCGCTCGCAGCATCAGTGGCCCGGACGGCTGATGCCCAGGCGCTCCATGCGGCGGTACAGCGCCTGCCGGGACAGGCCGAGTTCGGCCGCGGCTTGCGCGACCACGCCGCCATGCCGTGCGAGCGCTTGCTCGATCGACGGCTTGTCGACGACCGGCTCGTTGGCGGTCGATGCATCGGCGGGCAGCGCGAGGTCGGCCGCCGTGATGGCTTCGCCGCGCGCCAGCAGGCTGGCCCGCTGCATCACGTTCTTGAGCTCGCGCACGTTGCCCGGCCACGCATGCCGCTGCAAGGCGCCCCGGGCCGATGCGTCGAGCGCCTTGCCGGTGCCGAGAAAATGCTGCGCGAGCGGCACGATGTCGTCGGGGCGCTTTGCCAGCGGGGGCAGTGCGAGCTCGATCACGTTGAGGCGGTAAAAGAGGTCCTGGCGGAACGTGCCGGCGCGGATCATCGCATGCAGGTCGGCGTTCGTCGCGCTGATCACGCGCACACGCACCTGGCGCTCCTCGTTCGAGCCGAGCCGCTGGAAGCGGCCGGTTTCCAGCACGCGCAGCAACTTCACCTGGCCCGCGGGCGGCAGGTTGCCGATCTCGTCGAGGAACAAGGTGCCGCCGTGCGCCGCTTCGAACTTGCCCGCGCGCGCTTTCGATGCGCCCGTGTACGCGCCGGATTCCGCGCCGAACAGTTCGGCCTCGATCAATTCAGACGGCAGTGCGCCGCAATTGAGCGTGACGAAAGGCCCGTCCTTCACCTGCGAATTGGCCTGGAGGATTTCGGCGATCTTTTCCTTGCCGCTGCCGTTGGGCCCCGTGACCAGCACCGGCACGTCCGCGCGCGCGACCTGGCACGCGAGTTCGAGCACGCGCTGCGTCGCGGCGTCGCGCCACACCACGCCGCGCAGGTCATATTCCGATTCGAGTTCACGCTTGCGCTTCGTCTCGCGCGCCAGCCGCGTGTTGAGGGCGCGGTTGGCTTGCCCGAGCTCGACCAGGTTGCGCACGGTGGCGACAAGCCGCTCGTCGTTCCACGGCTTCGCGACGTAGTCGGCCGCGCCGGCCTTGATCAATTCCACCGCCATGTCGAGGTGCGTCCACGCCGTCAGCAGGATCACCGGCAGGTCCGGATGGCGCGCGCGGATCTCGCGGAACAGGCGGCTGCCTTCTTCGCCGGAGGTGGTGTCGGCGGCGAAATTCATGTCCTGGATCACGAGGTCGACCTCTTCGCGATCGAGGAGGGCGAGCCCCGCTTCGGGCGTGCCGGCATTGAGGGTGTCGATCTCGTGCAGCGACAGCAGCACGTCGATCGCCGTGGCGATCGAGTGGTTGTCGTCGATGACGAGGACCGTGGGCATCGCGTCGCTACACGGTCCTCGTTGCGATGGCCGGCGACGTGCTGGCCGCGCGCGATGCCGGGCCGTACACCGAAGCCACGCCCAGCACCCACAACAGCGCCGCGCCGTAGGCGAGGTATTCGAGCGGGAGTTTGCCCATCTGCACCTGCCGCATCAGCAGCTGGTTCAGCGCGATCGCGAGCAGCAGGCCGGCGACGATGCCGCCGGTGGTGATCATCAGGTTCTCGGTGATGAAGTAGCGCATGATGTCGCGCCACGTCGCGCCCAGTGCCCGGCGCACGCCGATCTGCTTGCGTCGCTGCGCCACGCGCAGCATCGTCATGCCGACGATGCCCGACAGGGTGATCAGCAGGAGCAGCACGCTGACCGCGACCAGCATCCACGCCATCGCGCGTTCGTTGCGATACCGGTCGTGCCGGTCCTTCGCGACGGTGCGCACGTCGACAGCCACCGGCGCCGGTGCGATCTTGCGCAGCGTCTCGTCGGCTTCGCGCAGCACGCGGTCGAGTTGTCCCGGCTCGGCGCGGACGACGTAACGCCAGAACGGGTGGCTCACGCGCATCGGCAGGATCACCGAATGCTCGCCGGTGGGTTTCGCCGATGCCCCGGGCGACTGCAGGCGTTCGATGACGCCGACGATCGTGGCGGTCTTTTCCGTGCCCAGGCCGAAGTAGAAGCGGCGGCCGGTGTAGGTGGTGGCGTCGGGGAACATCAGCCGCGCGAGCGACAGGGACACCAGCACGTTCTTCGGGAAGCCCTCGTTCTCCGTCTGCGTGTCGGCGTCGTGCTCGGTGATGTCCTGCGCCGTGATGTCACGGCCTTCGAGGAGTTTCAGTCCCATCGTCCTGACGAAATCTTCCTCGCCCTGGTAGACAGCCGGGGACGCCGTCTCGGTCTGCGCGCCGGGGTTCACGCGCACGCTCGACTGCGAACCCGAGCGCGACATCGGCATCTGCGACGTCATCGCCGCGGCCTTGACGCCGGGGATCGCGCGGATGGCTCGCAGGTCGGTCTGGCGCTGCGCGAGGATTTCATTGTGCGAAGGCTTCTTCAGCGGGAAGACCTGCAGGTAGCCGACATCGTTCTCGTTGCCGATGCCGCTCGGGCGCTCCGACGTCGCGATGCGCTCGCTCACGATGAACAGCGCATTCGCAAGGATCGCCAGGCTGATCGCGACCTGGATCGCGACGAGCAGCGGGCCGGTCTTCTGGCGCAGCAGCGCAGAAAGAATGGGACGGATTTCCATGCGGGACCTCATTGCGACTTGAGTTGCAGGGCGGGCGTGACTTGCGCCGCGCGCCACGTGGGCAGCAGGCCGGCGACGATGCTCGCCGCTACGGCGATCGCAAAGGTCGAGGCAAGCATAGCCCAATCCATGTACGCGACGACCGACAGCTCGCGCGATTGCAGGCGGATCACCCACAGGCTGGCCGCGCTCATTGCGAGCCCGAGGAGGCCGCCCACGACGCCGACCACGCCGGCTTCAAGGAGGAATTGCTGGAACACCGCCGCGCGGCTGGCGCCGAGGGCCCGCCGCACGCCGACCTCCGCCGCGCGGCCGGCGAACTTCGCGAGCAGCAGGCCCATGGTGTTGACGATGCAAAGCAGCAGGAACCCGGACGAGAGCCACACGCTGGCCTTGTTGTCGTTGCCGACCACCTCGATGTAGTCGATCCACTCCATCACGTCGAACAGCCTGTTGGGCGCGTGCCGCTCCAGCCGCCCGAGGCGTTGCTGCTCTTTCGCATACGCGTCGAGCCACGCCTGCAGCTGCGGCCGGTCGGAGGCCGATGCGAGCTCGAACCACGGATTGATCCAGATGCATTCCGAATCGAGGAAGCCCTGCCACCCCGGCTTCGTCTCGTGGCTGCAGCTGGTGCTGCCGTTGGACGGCAATTCGAGGGCGATGGCGGTGGAGAAGGGAATGATGATCTCCTCCTCGCCCGCGAAGTCACCGCCCGACGCGTTGAGCAGGTGGTAGTAGCGCGGAAGCGGATGCCATTCGTCGAGGACGCCGGTCACGGTGAATTCCGTGTTCCAGATGCGCATGCGGCGGCCGACGGAATCGGCGGTGCCGAAGATCTTTTCGCTCATCTTGCGCGGCAGGACCGCCACGCGGGATGCGCGCTTGTCGTCGTCGGCACCCCACGCGCCGCCATGCAGGAACGGAATGCCGAACATCGGGAAAAAATCGGCCGTGGTCGCCATGCCCTGCACGTTGATCAGCGGCTCGCCCGGTTTGCGCGGCTCGACCGACCCCCCCACGTCGTACAGCACCGTGCGCCGCACGCCCTGGCCGCTTTGCAGGTAGTTCATGCTGTCGCGGTAGCTGCTCTGGTTGAACCAGGGGCTTTTCTTGCCCGGTATGTAGCTTTTCAGCGGACCGCCGTCGAGCAGCGGCACCAGGAGCTTCGCGCTCTTTCCCGGGATCGGGTCGCCCGACATCACGTGCAGGATCGTCAGCGTCGAAATGCTCGCGGCCACGCCGACCGCGAGGGTGATCACCATCAGCGCGGTGAGCGCCGGGTTGCGGCGCAGGCTGCGCACGCCGAGCATGAAGTAGTAGCGCAACATGCTGGGCTCCTTAAGCGGTTTGCGGTTCGGACTCGGGGCGCACCAGCGAACGATGGCGCCGCAGGTCGCTCGCAAAGCCGTCGATGATGTGCACGTTGCGTTGCGCGCGCATCGCGAGTTCCGGGTCGTGCGTGACCATGATGATCGTCGTGCCCTTCGCGTTGATCTGCTCGAGCAGCTCCATCACGCTGCGCGCCATCTGCGTGTCGAGGTTGCCGGTCGGCTCGTCGGCGAGCAGCAACCGCGGCGAACCGGCGAGCGCCCGCGCGATTGCCACGCGCTGCTGCTGGCCCCCGGAGAGTTCCGCCGGGTAGTGCCGCATGCGCGATGCGAGGCCCACTTCCGTCAACGCCTGCTCGATGCGGGCGCGCCGGTCGGCTGCCGAGAAGCCGCGATAGCGCAGCGGCACGTCGACGTTGTCGAACAGGTTCAGGTCGGGAATCAGGTTGAAGCCCTGGAAGATGAACCCGAGCTTCTCGTTGCGCAGGCGCGAGCGCTGGTTGTCGTTCAGGCCCTTCACGCTCACGCCGTCCAGGTGGTATTCGCCGCCGTCGAAATCCTCGAGCAGGCCCGCGATGTTCAGGAACGTCGTCTTGCCGGACCCCGACGGCCCGGTGACGGTGACGAACTCGCCTTCGCGCACTTCGATGTCGAAGCCGCGCAGCGCGTGCGTCTCGATCATGTGGGTGCGGTAGACCTTGGTCAGGTCCTGCATCCGCAGCATCGGGTCGCGTGAAGTCATGGGAGCTACTCCTTGATGCGCACGGTGGGCGCGTTGTCGAAAGCTTCGGTTCCGGAAATGACGACCTTGTCGCCGGGCTTGACTCCCGCCGTCAATTCGACGGCGGAAACACTGGTGGCGCCCATCGTGACGGGGCGCTTCACGGCGAACCCGTCCTCGACGACGTAGGCAAAGTGCCCGCCTTGCTGCTCGACGAAAGGCCCGCGCGGCAGGATCAGCGCGTTGGCCTTCTCGTCGATCAGCAGGCGGGCGGAAACGCGCTGGCTCTGGCGCAGGCCCTGCGGCTGCGCGCCCTTGAAGCGCACACGTGCGAGCACCTGGTTCTTCACCACTTCGGGAGAAATTGCGGCGACGGTGCCGATGGCCTTGATCTCGCCCGCGGTGATTTCCGCATTCATGCCCAGGCCCAGGTCCGCCACATAGCTTTCGGGAATTTCGAGTTCGACCTCGAGTCGCGTGAGGTCCACCAGCGTCATGAGCGGCGCGTTCGCGGCAACGACCGTGCGGTCCGCGATCGACAGGCTGCCGACGAGGCCGTCCATCGGCGCGCGCAGCGTGAGGTCGTCCACGCGGCGCTGCGCTTCGGCGAGCACGAGGCGCTGGCGTTGCAGTTGCGCGCGGCGCGTCTTGAGCTGCAGGTCGACGTCGCTGACCTCCAGGCGCGCGGCTTCGGCCGCGTGCTTGCCGCGGATGTCGGCGGACTTCAGCGCGTCTTTCGCCTTGTCGAAATCGTTCTTCGCGAGCACACCCACCACCCCCGCGCGTTCGACGCGTTCGAGCTGGCGCTGTGCGGAGGCGCGTTCGATCTCGGCCTGGTCGGCATCGCGGATCGCCGCGAGCTTCTGCTTTTGCGCGATGATTTCCTGCCGCGCAATTTCCGCTTGCAGTTCTTCCGTTGTCGAGCGCTCGCGCTGCAACGCGTTCATCAGCTCGGGCGATTCCAGCTGCGCGAGCACGTCGCCCTTCTTCACC
>DATLBJ010000033.1:0-9215 GCA_035526975.1 Ramlibacter sp. | reverse complement strand
CAGCGGGCCGATCGTGCCGCAGCTGTTCATCAACCAGTTCGTGTTCTTCGAGTCGCCGGGCGAGCCGAGCCTGTATGCGCGCGTGACCGAAATCCGCGGCAAGACCGCCGTGCTCAAGACGCTGAAGGACTACGGTCACCTAAAGAACGCCGTGTGGGGCGTGACCACGCGCAACCGCGAGCAGAACTTCGCGATGAACCTGCTGATGGACCCGGAGGTGGACTTCGTGACGCTCACCGGCACGGCAGGCACGGGCAAGACGCTGATGGCGCTGGCCGCGGGCCTCACGCAGGTGCTCGACGATCGCCGCTACACCGAGATCATCATGACCCGCGCCACGGTGAGCATGGGCGAGGACATCGGCTTCCTGCCCGGCACCGAGGAGGAGAAGATGGGCCCGTGGATGGGCGCGCTCGACGACAACCTCGAAGTGCTCGGCAAGACCGAAGGCGGCGCCGGCGAATGGGGCCGCGCGGCGACGAACGAGTTGATCCGCAGCCGCATCAAGATCAAGAGCATGAACTTCATGCGCGGCCGCACGTTCCTGAACAAGTACGTGATCATCGACGAGGCGCAGAACCTCACGCCGAAGCAGATGAAGGCGCTGATCACGCGCGCGGGCCCGGGCACGAAGATGATCTGCATGGGCAACCTCGCGCAGATCGACACGCCTTACCTCACCGAAGGCTCCTCGGGCCTCACGTTCGCGGTCGACAAGTTCAAGGGCTGGCCGCACAGCGGGCACATCACGCTCGCACGTGGCGAGCGTTCGCGCCTGGCGGATTTCGCGAGCGAAGTGCTTTAGCACCTGGTGCAGCTGCTCGAAGATAAAAGGACTATTCTTCGAGCATGAAGCGCGAACCCGATCCGGGCGCATTGCCCACGTTGCCCGCGCAGCCCATCAGCCTTGACGTGCTGCGCGAGAAGTACCTCAAACCCGGCGAGGCCACGGTTGATGACCTGATGCGCCGCGTCGCGCGCGCCCTGGCCAGCGTCGAAAGCGAACCGCTGCGCGCGGAGTGGGAAGCCCGCTTCTTCGCGAACCTGGAGGCCGGCGCGATCGGCGCGGGCCGCATCATGAGCGCCGCCGGCACGGACCTCGAAGCGACGCTGATCAACTGTTTCGTGCAGCCCGTGGGTGATTGCATCCAGGGTTTCGACGACGAGGGCTATCCGGGTATTTATGAAGCCCTGCGCGAGGCCGCCGAGACGATGCGGCGGGGAGGCGGCGTGGGCTACGACTTCTCGCGCATCCGCCCGCGCGGTGCCGAGGTGAAGGCCACGCACTCTCTCGCGTCCGGTCCATGCAGCTACATCGACGTGTTCGACCATTCCTGTGCAACGGTCGAGAGCGCGGGCGCGCGCCGCGGCGCGCAGATGGGCGTGCTGCGCATCGACCATCCCGACGTGCTCGAGTTCATCACGGCCAAACGCAAGCCCGGGCGCTGGAACAACTTCAACGTCTCCGTAGCCGTGACCGATGAATTCATGCGGACAGTGCAATCCGGCGGCGACTGGTCCTTGGTCCATCGCGCCAAACCGGGAACCACGCTCATCGCACAAGGCGCGCACCTCGGACCGGATGGCATCTGGGTCTATCGCACGCTCCGTGCGCAGGCGCTGTGGGACACGATCATGAAGTCGGCCTACGACTTTGCCGAGCCCGGCGTGCTGTTCACCGACACGATCAACCGCGACAACAACTTGCGGTATGCGGAGCGCATCACCGCGACGAACCCGTGCGGCGAGCAGCCCCTGCCCGCCTACGGCTGCTGCAATCTCGGCCCGATCATCCTGACGTCGTTCGTGCGCCATCCGTTTGGTTTCGGCGGCGCGCCTGCGTTCGACTTCGAACGCTTCGCGCAATCGGTGGCGACGCAGGTTCGCGCGCTCGACAACGTGCTCGAGCTCACGCACTGGCCGCTCGAACAGCAACGCGCCGAGGCGATGGCCAAGCGCCGCATCGGGGTCGGCTTCACGGGCTTGGGTGACACGCTCGTCATGCTCGGGTTGCGGTATGACGCGCCGGAAGGCCGCGAGATGGCGTCGCGGATCGCACGGTGCATGCGCGATACGGCTTACGGCGCATCCGTCGAGCTCGCGAGGGAGAAAGGCCCCTTCCCTGTGTTCGATGCGAACGGCTACCTCGAAGCCGGCACGTTCGCCAGCCGCCTCGACGAGCCGCTCAAGCAATCCATCCGGCAATCCGGCATCCGCAACAGCCACCTGCTGTCGATCGCGCCGACCGGGACCGTGAGCCTCGCCTTCGCGGACAACGCGTCGAACGGGATCGAGCCTGCGTTTTCGTGGACCTATCGCCGCAGGAAGCGTGAGGGCGACGGCAGCAAGACCGAATACGACGTGGAGGATCATGCATGGCGCATGTACCGCTCGCTCGGCGGTGACACTTCGCAGCTGCCGCCGTCGTTCGTCTCGGCGCTGCAGATGCGCGCCGCGGACCACCTCGCGATGATGGAAGCGGTGCAGCCTTTCGTCGACACGTCCATCTCCAAGACGGTGAACGTGCCGGCCGGCTATCCCTACGAGGACTTCAAGCACCTGTACATGCAGGCGTGGCATGCGCAGCTGAAGGGCCTGGCCACGTATCGCCCCAACGACATTCTGGGAGCCGTGCTCGAAGCGCCTGCCGCCGGTGCGAGCGAACCGGAAGGTGCGCAAGGCGCGCGCGCGGCGGGCGTCGATGCGATGCGCTCGGTGATCGAGAAGCGGCCGCAAGGCACGCTTCCGTCGGTCGTCGAGAAACTCGAGTACTGGACGCAGGACGGGCGCAAGAACCTTTACCTCGTGGTGTCGTTCCTGCCCCTGCCCGACGGGCGCGAGCGCGCGATCGAGTTCTTCATGCCGGTGGGCCAGAGCGGCGAGTCGCAGCAGTGGATCACGTCGAGCATGCGCATGTTGTCGCTCGCCGCACGGGGCGGCTTCCTCGAACGCGCACTGGTCGACATGCGCAAGGTCGCGTGGGACCGTGGACCGGTGCGCCTCGGAACGTACTCCAGGGCCGACGGCACGCAGGTACCCATGTGGCACGACTCGGAAGTCGCCGCGATCGCGTATGCCGTGCAGAACATCATTGCGCGGCGCAAGGGCGAGCCGGTCTCGCAACTCGAGACGCCCCACGCCACCGGTGCGACGGCGCCGCAGCTGATCGCCGGGCGCAAGTGCCCCGAGTGCGGTGCGCACGCGATGATCCGCAAGGACGGCTGCGACTGGTGCTCGAACTGCGGGCACATGGGCTCTTGCGGCTGAGAAACGCGGCGGATTTCACGGTCCAAGCGTGTCGGGCCGTAGTCGCCCGGGGGTCGCGGCGCTAACATCCGCCTTGCTGAAGAAAGGTTCTGGATGACGCGCGTCGTTGGCATCGCCCCACCGGGTTCCTTGAGTCCCGGCTTCGAGGAGCCGTTCGGGATGCTGCACGCCTGCCATGAGCGGATGGGGCGCATGCTGGCCCTGCTCGAGAAGATTCGCCTGAACATCCGTGCATCGGGCGTCGACGAGCAAGTGCGGCAGGCGGCGCGCGACGTGATGCGCTACTTCGACCGGGCAGCGCCGCAACATCATCGCGACGAGGAACTGCATGTCTTCCCGATGCTCATTGGTATCCAGGAAGAAGGCCTCGTGCGCCTCGTGGCCCGCCTGCAGCAAGACCACCAGGAGATGGACGCCCGCTGGACGGCGGCGCGGTCGTTGCTCGAGGAGATCGAAAGCGGACCTCGTTCGCAATTCAACGAAGCCGACGACGGCGTACTCGATGCATTCACCGCCCTCTATGCCGAACACTTGAAGGCGGAGGAAGACATCGCCTTTCCGCGGGCCAGCGAGGCGATGGACGATCCGCGCCTGCAGTCCATGAGCCAGGACATGATGACGCGCCGGGGCGTCAACGAGCGCTGAACGGGGGTTTCCCCCATGGCCCAAAAATATTTGGGGCAATACATTGAGGGGACCGTGCGGTGGGGAACCGGACGGCGCATGATTTCTTCATCAGGACCAACCTGCCGCGCCCGCAAGGGCGCGTTTTTTTTGGCCGGCACGCGCCCCCGGGGTACGATTCACCCAATGCCGAGCCCAGCCCGTACCGCCCCTGCCCGCCCGCGCAAGCGCGCGCGCACGAAAGCCGATTCGGCGATGTTCGTGCTGCGCAAACTGCGCCTCGTGTTCAACACGGTCAAGGGGCACTTCCGCGAAGTCGAAAAGAAGACCGGCGTCGCCGGCGCACAGGTGTGGGCGATGTCCGTCGTGCGCGACCAGCCCGGCATCGGCGTCAACGACCTTGCCCGCTTGATGGACATCCACCAGTCCACGGCCAGCAACCTGATCAAGCCCTTGATCGAAGGCGGCATGATGGTGGCGGACCGCGCGCAGGCGGACCGTCGGGCGCTGAAGTTGCGTGTCACCCCGCGCGGCGCGGCCATCCTGAAGAAGGCGCCGGCGCCGTCCACGGGGCTGCTGCCCGCGGCACTTGCGAAGCTCGACCACGACACGCTCGTGCGCCTGGACGAAGACCTCGAGGGCCTGATCACCCTGCTCCACCCTGACAAGCGCGCGGCGAAGGAGCCGATCGGACAGTAGCGCGGCGGCGGGATCGGATATATTGCCGCAAATGTTCCGGGTGCCCGCGGGTGCCCGCTTCGCGATGCGCGAACCCATTCCCGACGACGTCCGCCGTTTCATCCTCACCAGCGTGCCCTCGGTCCCGTACCTGGAGGCCATGCTGCTGCTGCGCGGCGAGGAAGCGACCGCATGGGACAGCGTGCATGTTGCACGGCGGCTGTACATTTCCCAGCAGAAAGCGGATGAGCTGCTGGGGCAGCTCGCGCAGGCGGGCTTCGTGCGCACCGAGACCGGTTTCGCGCATTGGTCACCGCCCGAAGGCCTGCGATCGCTGGTGGACCAGCTGGCACGCCTGTACGCGGGAGAACTTGTCGCGGTGACGGAATTGATCCATACGCGCCAGGAACGCCGGGCGCTGCAATTTGCGGATGCGTTCCGCTTGCGCAAGGAGGAGTGATGTTGGGAGCAATCACCTATCTGCTCTGCGCCGCCACGGCGCTCACGTGCTTCGCGCTGCTGTGGCGCGCGTGGCGCGCGAACGGTGCCGCGCTGCTGTTCTGGAGCGCGCTGTGCTTCGCGGGCTTGACCGTCGGCAATGTCCTGCTGGTCGTCGACAAGCTGGTCTTGCCGGAGATGGATCTTTCCACGACCCGCCTGCTTGTCACGCTGATTGCGCTGCTGCTGCTCATCTTCGGCCTCGTATGGGGAGACGATCGATGAGCGCCCTTTCGACTTTTCTTTCCGGCGCCATCTCGCTGGCTTGCGCCGTGGTTGCCCTCTTCTTCATGCGCTTCTGGCGCACGACGCGCGACAGCTTCTTCATCTGGTTTGCACTGTCGTTCGCGCTCGAGGCGATCGGCCGCGGCGCGTCGGCGTTCCTGCAATTGCCGGACGGAAACCCGGCGTTCTACGGGCTGCGGGTCATCGCGTACGGACTCATCATTGCGGCAATCTGGCAGAAGAACCGGCGTTAGCAGTACATTTGGGGCAATGTATTTGGGGCGCCCCGCATGAAAACCTTCCGCCTCCAGCTGCGCTTCCTGGTCCCGCTGGCGCTGATCGTCGCGGCAACGGCTTACGTGTCCCTGCCGGTGATGGACCAGCTCACGCTTCGCTGGTTCGCGCGCGACCTTGACATGCGCGGGGCCCTCGTGGCCAACACGATGTCCGATTCCGTCGCGGAAGCGCTGCAGGAAAAGCGCGGGCGCAAGTTGCAGGCGCTGTTCGACCGCGTGGTCCAGGACGAACGCCTCGTTGCGATCGGCTGGTGCTCCCCCGCCGGGGACATGACGCGCTCCAAGCTCTTTCCGAAGGACCTCGGTTGCCAGGATGCCGCGGCGCTTGCGCACGCAAAGGACCCGGAACTGAAGATCGAAGGCGGCCCGGTGCACGTCAGCATGCATCCGATCGCGACCGAGGACGGCGCCACCGCGGGCAGTCTCGTGCTGATGCACGACATGAGCTTCATCGAGCGGCGCAGCAAG
This sequence comes from Ramlibacter sp., assembly GCA_035526975.1. GTDB lineage: Bacteria > Pseudomonadota > Gammaproteobacteria > Burkholderiales > Burkholderiaceae_C > Ramlibacter. Next base: position 3,159 of record DATLBJ010000033.1, on the reverse strand, counting down.
GACACGCGGCAATACCTCATCGCGTTGATCGGCGGCCTCGGCGCGGTGATCGCGCTCGTGACCGTGATCATTGCGCAGCTAAGCTGGCGAGGCTGGGTGTCGGGGGCGCGTGCGCTGCTGCGTGGCGAGGGCCTGGTACGCCCGCTCGCGCCTGCTTCGCCGGAGCTCGCACCCCTTGCCGCCGAATTGCGCCAGCGGCTGCGCGACCTGCAGGATGAATACCGCCGGTCGCTCGGCCCCGAGCAGGAGTGGAATGCGGAGCGCCTGCAGTCGCTGCTGCGCACGCAGTTGAGAGGCGACCAGGTGATCGTGGTGTCGAACCGCGAGCCCTACATCCACGAAAGGAAGGACGGGCAGCTGGTGGTGCAAAGGCCGGCGAGCGGACTCGTCACGGCCGTCGAGCCGATCATGCGCGCATGCGCAGGCACGTGGATCGCCCACGGCAGCGGGGGCGCCGACCGCCTTGCCGTGGACAAGCATGACCGCGTCGCGCTGCCGCCGGGTCATTCGGACTACCTGCTGCGGCGGGTGTGGCTCACGCACGAACAGGAACAGGGCTACTACTACGGCTTCGCGAACGAAGGGCTCTGGCCGCTTTGCCACGTAGCGCACGTGCGGCCGGTGTTCCGCGAATCGGACTGGAAGCACTACGTCGAAGTCAACCAGATGTTCGCCGATGCCGTGGTGGCCGAAGCGCGCAGCGCGGACCCCGTGGTGCTGGTGCAGGACTATCACTTCGCGCTTCTGCCGGCGATGGTGCGCGAGAAGCTGCCGCGCGCGACCATCCTCATGTTCTGGCACATCCCGTGGCCGAACGCCGAATCCTTCGGGATCTGTCCCTGGCGCGAGGAATTGCTCAAGGGCATGCTTGGCAGCACGATTCTCGGTTTCCACACGAACTTCCACTGCCAGAACTTCATTTCGACTGTCGACCGCACGCTCGAGGCGCGCATCGAGCATGAGCATTCGACCGTGAGCTTCAAGGGCCGGCCGACCCTCGTGCAAAGCTACCCGATCTCCATCGAATGGCCGACGCCGGAAGAAGCGCGTACGTGGCCTTCCCCTTCGCTGTGCCGTGCGCAGCTGTGTGCGCGCCTCGGAATTCCGCAAGGCCACCAGCTGGTCGTGGGAGTGGACCGCTTCGACTACACGAAGGGCATCCTGGAAAGGCTCAATGCAGTCGAGCGGCTGCTCGAGAAATACCCGGCGGCCCGTGAGCGCTTCACGTTCGTCCAGGTGGCGGCCCCAACCCGAGGTGCACTCGACGAATACCGCGCGTTCCGCGAGCGCATCGAGCAGGCCGCGGCGCGGATCAACGACCGCTTCCCGCGCGCGGACGGTGCGGTCGTGCGGCTGCTCGCATGGCATCACGACCATGACGAGGTCGTGCGCCTGTACCGCGCCGCCGACGTGTTGCTCGTCACGAGCCTGCACGACGGGATGAACCTGGTGTGCAAGGAGTTCGTGGCGGCACGCGACGACGAACGGGGCGTGCTCGTGCTCAGCCGCTTCGCCGGGGCGGCGCGGGAGATGCAGGACGCGCTCATCGTCAACCCGTACCACGTGGAGGAAGTGGCGGATGCGATCCGCATGGCGCTGGACATGCCGGCGGCGGAACAGCGCGAGCGCATGGCCAACTTGCGCAGCAGCGTGCGCGAGTTCAACGTGTACCGCTGGGCGGGTCGCATGCTGTCGGATGCAGCGCGCCTGCGCCTGCGCGAGCGCGTGAACGAGCGAGTGAAGCGCCACCAGGGCGCCGAAGAAGAGTTCGAGCCCGGGAAGTTCGCGCGCTAGTAGTCGCCGGGCAGCGCGAGGTTCTCGAACTTCGTCAACGGCTTGACGAACATCAGCTTGACGGTGCCCGTGGGGCCGTTGCGCTGCTTGCTGATGATGATCTCCGAGACGCCGGGCTCTTTCGAGTCCTTGTTGTAGTAGTCGTCGCGGTAGATGAACATGATCACGTCGGCGTCCTGTTCGATCGCGCCCGATTCGCGCAGGTCGCTCATCATCGGGCGCTTGTCGGTGCGCGACTCCACGCCGCGCGACAGCTGCGACAGCGCGATCACCGGGCACTGCAATTCCTTGGCGAGCATCTTCAGGCCGCGCGAGATCTCACCGATGGCCGTCGCGCGATTTTCGTCGCTCATGCCCGCGGACACGCTCATCAGCTGGATGTAGTCGACGACGATCAGGCCGAGCTTGCCGCACTGGCGCGCGAGGCGCCGCGCGTTCGCGCGCAGCTCGCTCGTGGTGAGGCCGGGGGTTTCGTCGATGTGCAGCGACACGGTGCGCAGCTTCTCGATCGCCTCGGTCAGGCGCGGCCACTCTTCGTCGGTGAGGCGCCCGGTGCGCAGGTGCGTCTGGTCGATGCGGCCGATCGAGCCCACGATGCGGATCGCCAGCTGGCCCGCGCCCATTTCCATCGAGAACACCGCCACGGGCAGGCCCTCGTGCAGCGCTGCGTGTTCCGCGATGTTGATCGCAAGCGAAGTCTTGCCCATCGACGGGCGAGCCGCCAGGACGATCAGGTCGCCGGGCTGCAGGCCCGACGTGTACTTGTCCAGTTCGCTGAACCCGGTGGGGACGCCCGTGATGTCGTTCGGGTTGTCCGCCATCTCCTGCACGCGATCGAGGAGCTGCACGACGAGGCTGTCCATCGACTGGAAGCCCTGCTTCATCCGCGAGCCTTCCTCGCCGATGTGGAAGATCTTCTGCTCGGCCTCGTCGAGGATCTTGTCGACCGGCTTGCCTTGCGTGTTGAACGCCTGCGTCGCGATCTCGTCGCTGGCGCCCACGAGCTTGCGCAGGATCGAGCGCTCGCGCACGATTTCCGCGTACCGGCGGATGTTTGACGCGCTCGGCACATATTGCGCGAGCGAGTTCAGGTACGCCAGGCCGCCGACTTCGTCCGCCTTGCCTTGCGCCTGCAACTGCTCGTAGACGGTGATGACGTCCGCGGGCTTCGTCGCATTCACGAGGCCGCCGACCACTGCGTAGATCAGGCGGTGCTCGTAGCGATAGAAATCGGAATCCGTGAGCAGGTCGCCCACGCGGTCCCATGCGCCGTTGTCGAGCAACAGCCCGCCGAGCACCGACGATTCGGCCTCGATCGAATGCGGCGGGATGCGCAGCTGCGCGATCGCGCGGTCGCGCGGGACG
>DATLBJ010000032.1:0-4670 GCA_035526975.1 Ramlibacter sp. | reverse complement strand
GGAGGAGTACTGCAGCTTGCCCGGGTTCGCCTTGCCGTAGGCAATGAACTCCTTCAGGTTGCTGACGCCGAGCTCCTTGCTCGCGAGGAAGATGTTCGGCGTCTGCGCGAGCTGCGTGATCGGCGCGAAATCGGTGAAGGGATCGTAGGGAAGCGCCTTCTGCAGCAACGGGCCGAGGGTGAACGCGTTGGAGATCAGCATCAGCATGTAGCCGTCCGGATCGGACTTCGCCACCAGGTCCGCACCGATGGCGCCGGATGCTCCGGCACGGTTCTCCACGATCACCGCCTGTCCCCAGCGCTGCGTGAGGGCGTTGGCGATCAGCCGCGCGAATACGTCCGAGGTCGTGCCGGGCCCGTAGCCCACCATGATCTTCACGGTTTTCGTCGGATATTTGCCGGGCTGCGCCCACGCCGAGCATGCGAAGAGTGCAACGCCGAGCACCAGCAGCGCGCGGTGAAGGACGAAGGTTGAACGCATCATGTCGATCCCTGGGGTGAAAGGTCCATGAAAGGGTAACCCGCGAGCCGGCTCAGGGCGCGACGCAGGCCTCGAGGCGGCCCTTGAGGTACGCCGCGTCGAGGGTGCCGCGCAATGCGATGGCCACGAGGCGCGAAAGGCGCAGCCCGTCTTCCCACGGGCCTTCGGGGACATAGCTCCAGCGCGCGCCGACGCGTTGGTATACGGTGCGCCGCGCTGCATCGTCGGCGATGCAGAGGATGCCCTTCACGCGCACCACGCCCGGAGGAAGCGAGCGCAGCACTTCGCGCAGGCGAACGCGATCCAGCGGGTCGGCCAGCGTGACGCTCACGCTCTCGAATGCGGCGGCGTGATCGGCTGCCACCGGCTCGGCCGGGACCCCACGCGCGCTCTTGATGCCGAGGATCACGTCCACCGGCACCTCGCCATGGCGCGCTTCGATGATGGCGCGTCCCGGGGCCTGTGCTTCGAGCCATCCGCGGGCGGCGGTGGCGGACGCTACGTCCACCAGGTCACGCTTGTTCAGCACGATGACGTCCGCACACTCGACCTGCCCGCGCAGCATCGGGCCGCACGACGGATCGGCGGCCTGTGCCAGCACCGTTTCTGCGTCGACCAGTGCCACGATGCCGTCGAGACGCAGCGCGGGGTTGGCCAGCGCCACTTGCACGATGCCACGCGGGTCCGCGAGACCGCTCGCCTCGACGACGATCGCTTCCGGTGGCGCTTCGCGCTGCGCCAGCTCGACGATGGTGCGCGCGAGATCACCGGCGACGCTGCAGCACGCGCAACCGTTCGCGAGCTCGATGGTGTCGGCGGTGCGCGAGCGAATCAGCGCTGCGTCGATGTTGATGCGGCCGAAGTCGTTCACCAGCACCGCGATGCGCCGGCCGTGGGGCTCGGCGAGCAGGCGGTTGACGAGCGTGGTCTTGCCCGCGCCCAGGAACCCGCCGATGACCGTGAGCGGCAGGCTGCCGGGTGCGGCACGTTGCTCCTCGGGAATGACCTTCCCCGCCTGCAGGAGGCCGGACAGCATGAGCCAGGCTTCGGAGCTCATGCGGGTTGCAGCTTGCCGCCCAGCACCGTGCCCCACACGCGGATGTCCTTGAGCTTCATCGGCGGCACCTCGTACGGATCCTCCTCGAGCACCGCGAAGTCCGCGAGCTTGCCCGGCTCGAGGCTGCCCACCTGGCGCTCCATGCCGATCACGTAGGCGGCGTCGATGGTGATCGCGCGCATCGCCCGATCGACCCCGATGCGTTCACCGGGTCCCATCACCGTCTTGCCGTCCTTGGCGACGCGGTTGACGGCGGCCCACGCCGCGGTGAGCGGATGCAGCGGCACCACCACGAGCGAGAAGTCCGAATGCAGCGCAAATGGCACGCCCGCGCGCTCGAGCGACCCCAGCCGCGCGATCGCTTCGGAGCGGTCGGGGCCGAAGCCCTCGTTGCTGTGCAGCTGGCTGCGGTAGTGCACGAAGTAGTTGTTGACGCTGGCACACCCGCCCAGCGCCTTCAACCGCCGCGCCTGCTCCGGCGTGCTGATGCAGTAGTGCTCGATCGTGAAGCGGTGATCGAAGCGCGGCTTGATTTCCTGCAGCCGGGCGAGCGCGTCGAGCGACGCGTCCACCGCCTCGTCGCCGTTCGCATGGCAATGGATCTGGATGCCCGCGTTCCAGAAGGGCAGCATGCGCTCGTGCAGCTCGTCCCAGGGCACGTCGTTGCGCAGCCCGTTGCCGCCGTCGAGATAGCCGGGGAAGTTGAGCCGCAGCGACATCGCCGGGAACGAGCCGTCGGAGAGGTACTTGATGCCGTGGAAGAACAGCTTGTCGGTGTTGCGGTCGCGGATGTCGAGCAGGAATTGCGCGGCCCTTGCGCCGTGCGACTTGTAGAGCGGGTTCTCCAATGGCACGAGGCCCATGCGCAGCGGGAAGGCAGGGTCGTTCACCGCTTCGTCGTGCATCTTCCACTCGGTCTCGAAGTCGGTGAAGCCGAACACCATCTCGGCGGTGGTCGTGATGCCCGCGCTCTTCGCGATCTCGCCCATGCGGCGGATGCCCTCCGCGCCGCCGCCGCGGTTGATCTCGGTGCGCATGCCTGCGAGCGCCAGGCGCGTGGCCTCGATCTCGACGAAGACGCCGGAGAGGCGCCCGTCCGGGTAGCGCTGCATGCCATGGATCTCGGCCTTCGCGTCGATGCCGATCTTCGCCAGGGCCGCGCTGTTCACGTAGACGAAGTGCGGCGCATAGGAGATGACCCACAGCGGCCGTTCACCCGCGATCTGGTCCAGCTCGTCACGGTGCAGGTGGCCTCCCTGGAGCGCGGGATCGAGACCCCACGCGATCATCGGCTTCTTCGGATCCTTCTCGGCGCGATGGGCGTCGCGCAGCTTCGTGACCACTTGCTCGTGCGTATGCAGCGCCGGGTTCATGCCGCGCGGGCCCGGGGATTCGATGGGGCCGAGGTACAACAGCGCCATGAAGCCCGACGACATGCTGAAGTGGGTGTGTGGATCGATGAGCCCGGGCAGGATCACCTTGCCGGCCAGCGTGTCGTCGATGACGTGCGGATGGCGTTCGAGCCACGGCTTCATCGACGCGAGCGTGCCGGTCGAGACGATGCGGCCATCGGCCACCGCGATCGCTTCGGCCGTCGGTCTTCCCGGGTCCATGGTCACGACTTTGCGGGCGCGGAACACGGTGATCTTGTTCATGGGAATCCGGGGGAAAGGCAATGCTTTCGATGCTAGTCAGCCGTACCCACGCCGAAGTGTACGGACGCGACGAATTGTTTAACCTAACCGTCATCCCGGCTGCCGCGGGCTTCGGATTCGGTTACCTTGTTCAAGTCCCGTGGTTAAACGCGTGGGCAGGATCGACTAACAGCCGCTACTCCCAGGAGGGATGATGATGAAGCGCAGGCAATTTATCGAAGCGGGTGCCGCCTTCGCCGCCATGAGCATGGCCGGCGGGCGCGCGTTTGCGCAGGGCAACAAGCAGGTCGTCGTCACCAACTGGGGCGGCGACTGGAACGACCGCACGGTGAAGTTCATCGAGGCGCCGCTGCTCGAGTCGAAGGGCTGGAAGATCGTCCGCGACCTCAACACCGCGCCGCAGCGCCGCACCAAGCTGGTGGCGGAGAAGAACCTGCCGCGCGGCAGCATCGACGTGGCGCACCTGTCGATCTCCGACGCCGTGTTCGTGAACAACAACGGCGCGGTCGACACGATCGACTTCAAGAAGATCCCCAACGCTTCCGACCTGGTGCGCGAGATCACCACGCCGTTCTTCCTGCCGTGGCTCTACAGCACCTGGGAGATCGTCTACAACCCGACGCAGATCAAGACCGCGCCGACCACGCTTGCCGACCTGTGGAACCCGGCTTACGCCGGCCGCGTGGGCGTGACCAACCAGCACTACCAGGACTACATCCAGATGGCGAGCCTGCTCGCCAGCGGCAAGCTGCACGACTTCGAGGCGGCGAAGAAGAAGCTGCTCGAGTTGAAGAAGATCAACAAGCCCAAGGTATACGAGTCGCACCAGCAGATCGCGGCGGGCTTCAAGGCGGGCGAGATCTGGATCGCGTGCAACTATCGCGCCCGCGCGCTGCAGTTCCAGGCCGACGGCATCCCGGTGAACGTGGCGTTCCCGAAGGAAGGCGCGGCGCTGCAGACGTTCGGCGCGTGCATTCCCAAGAAGGCGCAGAACAAGGAAGGCGCGTACACGTACCTCAATGCGCTCCTCGACCCGAAGGGCCTGTCCGAGCTTTGCCAGGCGAACTACTACTCGCCCGCCAACAACAAGGTGCAGCTGCCGGGTGAGGTGGGCAAGAAGATCACGCTCACGGCGGAGCAGCGCAAGAAGCTCTTCCCGCCGGACTTCGACTGGCTGTCGAAGAACGACGCGGCGCAGCTGGAGTGGTGGAACAAGGAGTTCGTGTGACAAAACGGGCGGCAGCGCTGGCGGTCCCGGCGCTGCTGCTCGTGGCGCTGGTCCTCGTCGGACCGCTCCTGCTGTTGCTGCGTTTCAGCGTCGACGTGTACGACCCGTCGACCCTGATGAAGGGCGTGTTCTCGCTCGAGAACTACGCGAAGATCTTCCGGGACGACTTCTACACCGACGTCCTGCTGTTCACGGCGCAGGTCTCCGCGCTGTCCACCGTCATCTGCCTGCTGCTGGGCTACCCGGTGGC
>DATLBJ010000031.1:0-3012 GCA_035526975.1 Ramlibacter sp. | reverse complement strand
TCGGCTGTTCGGTCGGGCCTGTGGCCTATTCGTTCGTGACGGAGATCACTTCCTCGAGCGTCGTGACGCCCGCGCGCACCTTCAGCAGGCCCGACTGGCGCAGATCGCGCACGCCGTCGCGTTGCGCCTGCGAAGCGATGTCCATCTCGCTGCCGTCACTCAGGATGATGCGTTGCATGTCTTCGCTGACCGGCATCACCTGGTAGATGCCGACGCGGCCCTTGTAGCCGTTGTTGCACATCGAGCAGCCGACCGGGCGATAGGTGGTCCAGGTGCCGTCGACGTCTTCTTCCCTGAAGCCCGCGTCCAGCAGCGTCTCGTGGGGGATGTCCGCCGGCGCCTTGCAGCTGGTGCACAGGCGCCGCGCCAACCGCTGTGCGGTGATCAGGATCACGCTCGAGGCGATATTGAATGGCGCGATGCCCATGTTGCGCATCCGGGTGAGCGTGGTCGGCGCGTCGTTGGTGTGCAGTGTGGACATGACAAGGTGGCCTGTCTGGGCCGCCTTGATGGCGATGTCGGCCGTCTCGAGGTCGCGGATTTCGCCGACCATGATCACGTCCGGGTCCTGGCGCAGGAACGACTTGAGCGCGGCCGCGAAGGTGAGGCCGGCCTTGTCGTTCACGTTCACCTGGTTCACGCCGGGCAAGTTGATTTCGGACGGGTCCTCGGCAGTCGAGATGTTGACGCCCGGCTTGTTCAGGATGTTCAGGCACGTGTACAGCGACACCGTCTTGCCCGAACCTGTGGGGCCCGTTACGAGGATCATGCCGTAGGGCCGGCCGATCGCCTCGAGCAGCCGCTCCTTCTCCATGGGCTCGTAGCCGAGCGCTTCGATGCCCAGCTTGGCGCTGCTCGGGTCGAGGATACGGATCACGATCTTCTCGCCGAACAGCGTGGGCAGCGTGCTCACGCGGAAGTCGATCACCTTGTCGGCGCCGACCTTGAGCTTCATCTTGCCGTCCTGCGGCACGCGTTTCTCGGAGATGTCCATCTTGGAGATCACCTTGATGCGCGAAGCGAGCTTCTCCTTGATCGCCACGGGTGGCGAGGCGATCTCGCGCAGCTCGCCGTCGATGCGGAAGCGCACGCGGTACGTGTGCTCGTATGGCTCGAAGTGCAGGTCCGATGCGCGCATGGAGAACGCGTCGAGCAGCATCTTCTGCAGGAACTTGACGACCGGCGCGTCATCGACTTCGGACGTTGCCGCGTCGCTGTCCTCGGTCGCGGCCTCGATCGACGATTCGTCGAACTCGAAATCCTCGCCGATGATCGAGTCCATCTCCTGCGTCGCCGTGGTGGCCTGCGACTCGACCATCTTCGTGAGCTTGTCGTACTCGGAGATGACCCAGTCCACGCCCATCTGCGTGGAGAACTTGATCTTCTCGGCGGCCTGCTGGTCCGACGGATCGGCCGTGGCGACGATGAGGCGGTTGTTGCGCTTGGACAGGACGACGACGCGCAGCGTCTGGCACAGCTTGCCGTCCAGCAGGCCCTTCGGCAGGCGGATCGGGTCGACGGCGTTCAGGTCCAGCAGCGGCGCGCCGAATGCGGCCGACATCGTGTGCGCGAGATCGAAAGCCGACACGGCGCCAGAACCGGTGAGCTCAGCGATGAAACTCGTGCGGTTGCCTTGCGCGCGCTTGTAGATGTCCTCGGCGGACTTCTGGCCGAGCTTGCCGGCGGAGATCAGGGCCCGGGCAAGGCCGGGCAGCGCCATCGAAGGCGCATCGGAGACGACAGGATCGACAGCGGCCATCAGTGCGTTGCTTGCGGGTGCGGTTCATCGCCCCGCTGGATGAAAGCTCAGCAGGGTCGAAGCCGATGATCGCTGATTGCCCCAGCCATGTAAACGCCGCTCAGGGCAAATGCCTCCGCGGAGTTGGTACGAAGTCACGTAACAACTTCAGGGTTAACGCGGGGAAAAAGAGAAGGTCTGGTCGGGGTGAGAGGATTCGAACCTCCGGCCTCTACGTCCCGAACGTAGCGCTCTACCAGGCTAAGCTACACCCCGTCTGCCCAGTCACGCGCGGCGTGAAAGCAGTTGAGCCGCCAATTGTAGCAGCCCCTCGCTGTATGAATTGGCCGGCAGCAGGCGGGCTGCTTCGATTGCGCGTGCTGCTTCGTTCGCCGCAGCCTCCCGCGTGAAGTCGAGCGCACCTGTCGTGCGCACGATCGCGACGATCTTCTCGAGCTCACCGGCCCCACCCGTTTCGATCGCGTGCCGGATCAGCGCGGATTCTTCCGGCGTTCCGCGCTGCATCGCGGCGATCAGCGGCAGTGTCGCCTTGCCTTCGCGCAAGTCGTCACCGAGGTTCTTGCCCATCTCGCCGGCGTCGCCGTCGTAATCGAGCACGTCGTCGATCACCTGGAACGCGGTGCCCAGCGCCTGTCCGTAAGTTGCGCATGCGTCCTCGATGCGGGAATCCGCGCCGGCCAGCACCGCGCCGAGACGCGCACTTGCCTCGAACAGCTTGGCGGTCTTCGAACGGATCACGCGCAGGTAGTCGCCTTCGCCGAGCGACGCGTCGTGCATGTTCATCAGCTGCAGCACTTCGCCCTCGGCGATCACGTTCGTCGCATCGGCGAGGATCTCCATGATCCGCATCTGGCCGGCGCCCACCATCATCTGGAATGCGCGCGAATAGAGGAAATCGCCGACCAGCACGCTCGCCGGGTTGCCGAAGCGCTCGTTCGCCGTCTCACGCCCGCGGCGCAAGGTCGATTCATCCACGACGTCGTCGTGCAGCAGGGTGGCCGTGTGGATGAATTCCACGACAGCCGCGAGATTGTGGCGCTGCTCGCCCTTGTAGCCGAGCGCACCGCATACGAGCAGGAGTAGCGCGGGGCGCAGGCGCTTGCCGCCGGCGCCGATGATGTACCGGCACACCTCTCCGACCAGCGGCACGGCGGAGTCCAGGCGGCCGGCGATGACTGCGTCGACGCCGCCCATGTCGCCGGCGATCAGGGACAGAACGTTGGCGGTGCTGGCGGACGAAGCGGTCAAGGTGA
>DATLBJ010000030.1:0-4435 GCA_035526975.1 Ramlibacter sp. | reverse complement strand
GTATGCAATCGCGCTGATCGGCCTGAACATCCTCACCGGTTACAACGGGCAGATCTCTCTGGGGCACGGGGCATTCTTCGCAATCGGCGCCTACACCGCGGCGATCCTGATGGATTCGGCCAACTGGCCGTACTGGGCGACGATCCCCGTTGCGGGCATCGTGTGCCTCGTCGCGGGGTTTCTCTTCGGCCTGCCGGCGTTGCGTCTCGAAGGCCTGTATCTCGCGGTTGCCACGCTCGCGCTCGGCACCGCGATGCCGCAGATCCTCAAGCACAAGGCGTTCGAACACTGGACCGGCGGCTCGATGGGCGTGGTGATCATCAAGCCCGACGCGCCGGAGTGGACCGGCCTCAACCAGGACCAGTGGCTTTACTTCTTCACGCTGTTCTGGGTGGTGCTGCTGTTCTTCGCGGGATGGAACCTGCTGCGCGGCCGCGTGGGCCGCGCGCTCGTCGCCATCCGCGACCATCCCATCGCCGCACAAGCGATGGGCATCAACACCGCGCTGTACAAGTCGATGACGTTCGGCGTGTCGGCGCTTTATACGGGCGTTGCAGGCGCCCTGGCCGCGATCGCGGTGCAGTTCGCATCGCCCGATTCGTTCACGATCTTCCTGTCCCTCACGCTCTTGATCGGCGTCGTGGTGGGCGGGCTCGCATCGATCTCGGGCGCGTTCTATGGCGCGCTGTTCATCCAGTTCACGCCGAACATCGCCGACCAGATCTCCAAGGCCGCGCCCTGGGCGATCTACGGCGTGTTCCTCATCGGGTTCATGTATCTCATGCCTTCGGGTGTCGCCGGGCTCGTTGCGATGACTCGCCGGCGTTTTTTGTCAGTGGAAAGAAAGGAAGCAACATGATTTCGAACCGTCGCAAGACCCTCGCGATCGGCGCCGCTGCCATCGCCGCGCCGTACCTGAACACCGCCTTCGCGCAGGCGAAGAAGGAGATCAAGCTCGGGCAGACCATGCCCTACAGCGGCCCGGCCTCCGCATACGGCACCATCGGCAAGTTGCACCAGGCCTTCTTCAAGAAGGTCAATGACGAAGGCGGCATCAACGGCGCCAAGGTCAACCTGATCTCGCTGGACGACGGCTACAGCCCGCCCAAGACGGTGGAACAGGTGCGCCGCCTGGTGGAACAGGAAAACGTCGACGCCCTGTTCCAGACGCTCGGCACGCCGAGCAACACCGCCATCCACAAGTACGTCAATGCCAAGAAGGTGCCGCACCTGTTCGTGGCCACCGGCGCAACCAAGTGGAACGACCCCAAGAACTTCCCGTGGACGTTCGGCTTCAACCTGTCCTACCAGACCGAGGGCGAGATCTACGCCAAGTACATCCTGAAGAACCGGCCCAACGCGAAGATCGCGGTGCTGTACCAGAACGACGATTACGGCAAGGACGTGCTCGCCGGCCTGGAGAACGTGCTCAAGGGCGACAAGGCCAAGATGATCGTCGCGAAGGCCACGTACGAGGTGACCGACCCCACGGTGGATTCGCAGATCCTCACGCTGAAGGCATCGGGCGCGGACACCATGGTGAACATCTGCACGCCGAAGTTCAGCGCGCAGGCGATCCGCCGCGTGTACGACTCGGGCTGGAAGCCGCCGCTGCACATCGTGAACAACGTCGGCGCCAGTGTCGGCTCGGTGCTCACGCCCGCGGGCCTGGAAAAGAGCGTCGACGTCATCACGGTGCAGTACTACAAGGACGAATCCGACCCGGTGTGGAAGGACGACAAGGCCATGCTCGAATGGCGCGCGTTCATGGGCAAGCACTACACCGAAGGCAACGTGCTGGATGCGAGCAACGTCTACGCCTACATCACGGCCAACCTGATGATGGAAACGCTGAAGCTTTGCAAGGGCAACTACAGCAAGGACAACATCAAGAAGGCCGCGGAGAGCATCAAGGCCTGGAAGCATCCGCTGCTGCTCCCCGGCATCGCGGTGAATACATCCGCCACCGACCACGCGCCCATCGACCAGGCGCAGCTATCCAAGTTCGATGGCAAGAAGTGGGTGTTGTTCGGCGAAGTGCTCGGAGGCAGCGCTTAGGCCTTTGGTACACCGCATGTCGGAGGAGACGGCATGCGGTTTCTTCGCAAACCGTGAACTACGACCACGCCCATTTCACATTTGCGCATATATAGTTACCCGCAATAACTAGCGCAAATTTTTTGGGAGGTCGAAGCCACGGCATGGCGCCGCGGTTCCCGGCCATGTGTCGATGAACCGAAGATCACTCACGTGAGGCAGCCGGACGCGTCCTTCGTGTCCACCCTGCGCCCCGCAGACCGGCAACGTCGCGCGGCAACCTTCGTTGCGCTCTTCTCCGCCCTGTTCTTCATTGGCGCCGCGCCCTTTGCCAAGGTGCCGCTTCAGCAGGTGCCGGCCTTTCTTCCCGTGTACCAATCGGCCCTGGTCGTTTTCGACCTGATCACGGCCGTCCTCCTTCTCGGGCAATACCGCATCCTGCGCAGCCGCGCGATGCTGCTGCTGGCCGCCGGCTACATCTTCAGCGCGGTGATGGCCGTGGCGCATGCCTTGAGCTTTCCGGGCCTGATCGAGCCCAGGGGCGTGTTCCACAGCGGCGGTCAAGTTACGGCGTGGCTTTATTTCCTGTGGCACGGCGGCTTTCCTGTCTTCGTGTTTGCCTATGCGTGCACCAAGCCCAAGGAACATCGCATCGCGCATGGGCCTGCACGCGCAGGCATCCTCGCGAGCATCGTGCTCGGCGTGCTGGCCGCGGGCGCGCTGATCACGCTGGCCGCCGGAGTGCTGGGCGTTCTCCCGCCGCTGATGTCCGGCAACACCGATGCGGCGGGCAAAGGGACAGTTGCTGCGATCACGTGGCTGTTCGGCCTGGCGGCCCTCGTCGTGTTGTGGCGCCGCAAGCCGCACTCGGTGCTGGACTTGTGGCTGATGGTGGTGCTGTGCGTGTGGGCCGCGGACACGGCGCTTGCCGCAGTGCTGAACGGCGCGCGCTTCGATGTCGGTTGGTACGCCGGGCGCATCTACGGCCTGCTCGCGAGCGGCTTCGTGCTGGCGGTGCTGCTGCTTGAAAACGGCAGCCTGTACGCGCGCCTTGCGGAAACCAACCGCCTGCTCGCGGAGAAGAACGGCGAGCTGGCCGACGCGAGCCGCCTGAAATCCGAGTTTGTCGCGAACATGTCACACGAGTTGCGTACACCGCTCAACGCGATCATCGGTTTTTCGGAAGTGCTGAAAGACGGCCTGGTCGGCGAACTGCGAAACGAACAACGCGAATACGTGGCCGACATTCATTCCAGCGGGCAGCACCTGCTGTCCCTGATCAACGACATCCTCGACCTCTCGAAGATCGAGGCGGGCAAGATGTCGCTGGACCTCGACCCGGTGGAAATCGTGCCGCTGTTCGCGCAAAGCATGTCCATCGTGCGGGAGCGCGCCCTTGCCCGCAACGTGCAACTCGACATCGACATCCAGATTGAACGCGAGACGCTCTTCCTCGACGCCCGCAAGACCAAGCAGATCGTCTACAACCTGCTGTCGAACGCGGTGAAGTTCTCGATGCAAGGCGGGCGGGTGCTGCTTCGGGCGCGCCGCGTGGACGCGAGCGACGTGCGCAGCTGGAGCGGCTCGGGCTCGACGCAGGTGCGCATGCCGCTGCCGCAGGTGTCCAGCGAGCACTTCCTCGAGATTTTGGTGGAGGACGACGGCATCGGCATTGCACCGGCCGACGCCGAGCGCCTCTTCACGATGTTCTCGCAGGTGGATTCATCGCTGACCAAGGAAGTGGAAGGCACGGGCCTGGGCCTTGCGCTCATCGACCAGCTCACGCGCCTTGCGGGGGGCACGGTCGCACTTTCGAGCACGCCGCAGGAAGGAACGCGCTTCTACGTGTGGCTGCCATGGCGCGAGGCCGAAGATGCGCCCGACAGCATCAGCGAGCGCGACATGCCTTCGACCACGCCGGTGGGCCAGAGCCACAGCGTGGTGCTGATCGTCGAAGACAACGACCATGCCGCGGAGTTGATCCGGCTGCAGCTCGAGCCCGAGGGCTTCCGCTGCGCTCGCGTGGCGACTGCCCAAGCGGCGCTTGCGTGGCTAAGTGATGGCCCGCCGGAATTGATCATCCTCGACCTGTTGCTGCCCGACATGGATGGATGGGACCTGCTGACGCGCCTGAAGCACGCCGACAGCGGCGTGAACCACGTGCCGGTGGTGATCGTCTCGATCGTGGCCGACGCGGCCAAAGGCTTCAGGCTCGGCGCCACCGCGGTCCTGCAAAAACCTTTCTCGCGCGACGAGATGCAAGGTGCGTTGAACCAGGCCGGGTTCGTGTCGAATCCTGTCAGCGCGCTGCGCCTGGTCGACGAAGTGCACCGCGCGCTGGCCCCCGATGAGGGAGTGCCGGTATGAGCACACAAGTGCTTGTCGTCGAAGACACGCC
>DATLBJ010000029.1:0-9918 GCA_035526975.1 Ramlibacter sp. | reverse complement strand
CAGGTGCATCGACATGTGAAGGAAGGGGTTCGACTGCCCGTTGCTGCCGTCGTATTGCGCCGCGAGCGCCGCGGCTTCATCGCCGACATCGCCCGCGTACTCCGGATGCTCCGACACCCATTGCCCGGCCAGCGTCTCCAGCGCATCCATTGGCGCGCCCGACTTTGCCTTGGCCGCAACGCCGCAGAAAAACCGGCGCACGTCGTCCTGCGAGGGATTGAACATGCGGGAAAGCGTAGCACGCACGGCAGTCCTAAACTTCGCGGGTTGGCCATGTGCCACCCCGAACGCAAGGACCTCCCCATGAGCAAGCAAGCCTTTGTCTGCGATGCGATCCGCACGCCTTTCGGCCGCTATGGCGGCGCACTGTCATCGGTGCGCACCGACGACCTCGGCGCGATCCCGATCCGCGCGCTGATGCAGCGCAATCCCAGGGTCGACTGGCAGGCGGTCACCGACGTGATCTTCGGCTGCGCGAACCAGGCGGGCGAAGACAACCGCAACGTCGCGCACATGGCGTCGCTGCTGGCGGGGCTTCCGGTCGAAGTGCCCGGCGCAACGATCAATCGCCTGTGCGGATCGGGCCTCGACGCGATCGGCACCGCGGCCCGTGCAATCAAGGCGGGAGAAGCGACGCTCGTGATCGCGGGTGGTGTGGAGAGCATGAGCCGCGCGCCTTTCGTGATGCCGAAGGCCGAGAGCGCATTCGCACGCACGAACACCGTCTACGACACCACGATCGGCTGGCGCTTCGTCAACAAGCTGATGAAGGAGCAATACGGCACCGACTCGATGCCCGAGACGGCGGAGAACGTCGCGGCCGAATACAAGGTCGGGCGCGACGCGCAAGACCGAATGGCGCTCGCGTCGCAGCTGAAAGCCGTGGCCGGGCAGAAAGCCGGCTTCTTCGCCGGCGAGATCACCCCTGTGACGATTGCGCAGAAGAAGGGCGAAGCGGTGGTGGTCGATCGCGACGAACATCCGCGCGAGACGTCGCTCGAAGCGCTTGCCAAGCTCAAGGGTGTCGTGCGCCCGGACGGCACGGTGACAGCGGGCAACGCGAGTGGCGTGAACGACGGCGCCTGTGCACTGCTCCTCGCCGACGAGGGCACTGCATCGCGCCATGGCCTCACGCCGCGGGCGCGGATTGTGGGGATGGCGACGGCAGGCGTGCCGCCGCGCGTGATGGGCATCGGTCCCGCACCCGCCACGAAGAAAGTGCTCGAACTCACCGGGCTGGCGATCGACCAGGTCGACGTCATCGAACTCAATGAAGCCTTCGCGGCGCAAGGCATCGCGGTGCTCCGCCTGCTCGGCCTGAAGGACGACGATCCGCGCGTCAATCCGAACGGCGGTGCGATCGCGCTCGGCCACCCGCTCGGCGCATCGGGCGCACGACTCGCGACGACGGCAGTCAATCAATTGCACCGTACCGGCGGCCGCTACGCGCTGTGCACGATGTGCATCGGCGTGGGACAGGGCATCGCCGTGATCCTCGAGCGCGTCTGAGCGCGCGTTCGGCCTATTGATCGAAGGGTTCGCGCACCTGCTCGCGGCGGCGCTGCGCCTGGTCGGCGCGCTCCTGGGCCATCTGCTCCTCGAACTGCTGGCGGCCCTGCTTGACCACGGCGATGAGCTTGCCGCGGTCCTTGTAGTGCGGATGCATCTGCTCGAACAGTTGCAGGTTGTGCCGGCGGAAGCGCACGGCGTGGCGGCGCGCTTCGGCCGGCGCGAAGCCCAGGATCTCCAGCACGCTGCGGCCGCTGCGCAGGCTCGACTCGAACATCTCGCGCTCCACCCGCAGCACGTCGCGGTCGCGCAGCCGGTTCCAGTGCGGCACGTCCCGGGCGCGGGCCACGAGTTCGAGATGCGGGAAGTGCTCGTGCGCCAGGTCGACGATCTTGAGCGACTGGTCCACGTCGTCCACCGCGACCACCAGGATCTTCGCCGCGTCGGCGCCCGCGGTGCGCAGCAGGTCCAGCCGCGTGGCGTCGCCATAGAAGACCTTGTAGCCGAATGCGCGAGCTGCTTCGATCATGTCCGCATCGTGGTCGAGCACGGTTGACGCGATGCCTTGCGCGGTGAGCAAGCGGCCGATGATCTGTCCGTAGCGCCCGAACCCCGCGATGATCACGGGCGCGTGCTGCATTTCGCTGATCTCGGCCATTTGCGGCGTGTTGCAGTTGGCCCAGCGCGGCAACAGCCACTTGTCGATCACGATCAGGACGAGCGGAGACAGCAGCATGGACACCGCCACGGCGCCGATCAGCAGCGACGCCGTCTCGCCCGACATCACGTCGATGCCCGCGGCCGCCTGGAACACGACGAACGCGAACTCGCCGCCCTGCGCGAGCAGCAGCGTGAGCACGGGCCGCTCGAACATCGGCGTCTTGATGGAGCGCGCCAGCGGATAGATCACGAGCGCCTTGGCGGCCATGAAGCCCACGACGATGACCACCATCGCCAGGGGGGACTTCGCAAGCACGCCGAAGTCGATGCTCATGCCGACGGCGATGAAGAACAGGCCGAGCAACAGGCCCTTGAACGGTTCGATGTCGGTCTCGAGCTCGCGGCGGAACTCGCTTTCGGCCAGCAGCACACCGGCGAGGAACGCGCCCAGCGCCATGGACAGCCCCGCGATCTGGCACAGCGCCGCGATGGCCACCACCAGCAGCAGCGACGCGGCCGTGAAGATCTCGGGCGTGCGGCTGCGCGCGATCCAGCTCAGGAGCGGCCGCAACGCGAGGCGGCCGCCCAGCACGATCAGCGCGATCACACCGACGATGCGAAGCGCTTCGAACCAGCGCGGGGAAGACGCCGCGTCGTGGTCCACTGCGCCGCCCAGCAGCGGCAGCAACGCCAGGATCGGGATCGCCGCGACGTCCTGGAACAACAGGATCGAAAAGCCCGCCTGCCCGCTCGAAGTGGGCAGCAGGTTGCGCTCGCCCATCACCTGCAATGCGATGGCGGTGGATGACAGCGCAAGGCCGAGCGCGGCGACGATGGCGACGCGCCATGGCACGCCTGCGGCGATGGCGACGATGCCGATCAGCGCCGCGCATCCGAGCACTTGCGCGCTGCCCCAGCCGAAGATGGGCCGCCGCAGGTTCCACAGGCGCCTGGGTTCGAGTTCGAGGCCGACGAGGAACAGCATCAACACCACGCCGAACTCCGCGAAATGCAGGATGTCCGGCGCGTTGGTGACGATGCGCAATCCCCACGGACCGATCGCGATGCCGGCCGCGAGGTAGCCGATGATCGACCCGAGGCCGAGGGCGCGCGCCAGGGGCACGGCGAACACCGCCGCCGCGAGGTACACGAAGGCGTTCGCCAGCCAGGCGGGCAGGTGCTCGATCATGTGTTGGGCCGGTCCGTCTGCGGCACTTCGCACGCCGGGCATTGCGGCAGGTCTTCCAGCTCGGGCCAATCGGGATAGGAAGCCAGGCGCTGCGCGAACACGGCCGCGTGCTGCGCGATCTGTTCGTCGCTGGAGCGCCGCGCGCCGTGCAACACGAGCGGCGGCAGGAACCGCATCCCGCAGAGCGCCGCCGTCTGCTCGTACGGCGGCATGAAGGCATCGAAGAAATAGCGGTTGTAGCTTTGCGGGTGGTACGAGCTCTCGGGCCCGCCCGTCGAGGCCACCAGCCACATGTCCCGCCCCTGCAGCGCGGTTCCCTCGTGGCCATATGCCCACCCGTAGGTCAGCACCTCGTCGAACCAGAGTTTTTGCAGCGGCGGCATCGAATACCACTGGATCGGGTGCAGCAGGACGATCAGGTCGGCCGCCTTCGCCGCGGCCTGTTCGGCGTCGACATCGATGTCGAAGTCGGGGTAGAGCGAGTACAGGTCGCGTACATCGGCGCTGTCGACGCCGCGCGCGGCTTCGAACAGCCGCCGGTTCACCCGCGATTCGCGCCAGTTCGGGTGCGCGGCCAGCACCAGCGTCGTCCTGCGATCCATTTTGGCCTGCTCATCCATGTCTGTACCATAGCGCAGAGGAGGGTGCCCATCATGCCCGTGGTTGTCGTTGCGAATCCAAAAGGCGGTGTCGGCAAATCGACGCTGGCCACCAATATCGCCGGTTACTTCGCCAGCGGCGGCAACACCGTGATGCTCGGTGACGCCGACCGGCAGCAATCGTCGCGATTGTGGCTGGGACTGCGGCCGGCCGCAGCCCGCAGCATCACGGGGTGGGCGATCGGCGAGGACAAGCTGGCCAAGCCGCCCAAGGGGACAACGCACGTGGTCCTGGACACGCCCGCGGGCCTGCACGGCAAGGAGCTCAAGCAAGTCGTCGATATCGCCGACAAGGTGGTGGTGCCGTTGCAGCCGAGCATCTTCGACATCTACGCCACGCGGCACTTCCTCGACGAGTTGGCGCAGCTGAAGAAGACGTCGCACAAGCAGGTCGGCATCATCGGCATGCGCGTGGACCCGCGAACCATCGCAGCCGACAAGCTGCAGGAGTTCGTCGAGGGCCTGAAGCTGCCCGTGATCGGCTACCTGCGCAGCACGCAGAACTACATCCATCTCGCGGCGCGCGGGCTCACGCTGTTCGACGTGGCGCCCGGCCGCGTGGAGCGCGACCTGGAGCAGTGGCAGGGGATTTGCCGCTGGCTGGACAACTAGGAAATCATGAAACGAACTTTCGAGACGCTTTCCGAACTCGCGCAGCTCACCGGGCAGGAAGTCGCGGTGAGCGACTGGGTCACGATCACGCAGGAGCAGGTCAACCTGTTCGCCGAAGCGACGGGCGACCACCAGTGGATCCACGTCGATGTCGAGCGAGCGAAGAAGGGGCCCTTCGGCGCGCCGATCGCGCATGGTTTCCTCACGCTGTCACTGCTGCCAAAACTGCTCGAAGGCGCGATCGAGATCCGGGAGTCGCGCATGGGCGTGAACTACGGCCTGAACAAGGTGCGCTTCACCGCGCCGGTGCCGGTGGGCACGCGCTTGAGGGCGCGCGCGAAGCTGCTTGCCGCGGACTTGATCGACAACAACGGCTACCAGTTCGCCTGGAACGTGACGATCGAGCGCGAAGGCAGCGACCGCCCCGCTTGCGTCGCGGAATCTATTTCCCGCCGCTACCCGTAAAGCCGTTCTGGCGCCACGCTTCGAATACGGTCACCGCGACGGCATTCGAAAGATTCAGGCTGCGCTGGCCCGCGCGCATCGGCAGTTTCAACCGCAGCTCCGGCGCAAACGATTCGCGCAGGTCCGGTGCGAGTCCGCTGGTCTCCGAGCCGAAGACGAACCAGTCGCCGGGTTCGAACCGCACGTCGTGCACATGGCGTGTGCCGCGCGTGGTGAGCGCGAACATGCGCGCACGATCGGGCCGGGTCGCATCCAGGAACGCGGGCCAGTTCGCGTGGCGCTGGACGTCCGCCCACTCGTGGTAGTCGAGCCCCGCGCGTTTCATCAGCTTGTCTTCCATCGAGAAGCCGAGCGGCTCGACCAGGTGCAGCGCGCACCCCGTGTTGGCCGAAAGGCGGATCACGTTGCCGGTGTTCGGCGGGATCTCGGGCTGCACCAGCACGATGTTGAACATCACTCTTGCACGGGCTCGCTGGTGCGCGCGAAGACGATCGCGGTGATCTTCGCCGCGCCGGCTTCGCGCAGCACCTGCGCGGCCGCGTGAATCGATGCGCCGCTGGTCATCACGTCGTCCACAAGCACCACATTCTTGCCGCGCACGGCGTGCGGGCGCAACGGATCGATCGCGAACACGCCTTTCACATTGGCGGCGCGCGACTTGCGGTCCAGCGCCGATTGCGCGGGCGTGTGGCGGATGCGAAGCAGCAGCGTCGCATCGGTGGGCTCGGCCAGCAGCTTCGCAAGTTCAAGAGCCTGGTTGAAGCCGCGCTCGGCCAGGCGCTCGCGCGCCAGCGGCATCGGCAGCACGAGGTCGGCGTCTTCCAGGGCGGGCTCGACCCAGGGCGTGCTGCGCATCAAGGTCGCGAACACGCGCGCCCAGCCGACCTGCCCGTTGAACTTGAATTGCGAGATGAGCGCGGACCACGGGAAGTCGTACGCCACTGCCGCGTGGCAGGCATCGATGGGGGGAGGATTCGCGAGGCAGCGTCCGCATTGCGTGATGCCGGGCGGCACCGACAGCGCGCACCGCACGCAGCGCGGCCGTGGCTGCGCGAAACGCGCCACGCAGGACTCGCACAGCGGCCGCGCCGGCCACGCATGGCACACGGCGCACTGGCCGGGCAGCGCGCGCTCGACTCCCTGCATCAGGCGCTGGAACATGGCAGGTCAATATACTCGCCGGGCCATGGCGCGTCCCCCTTCGATCGACCCGGCTGCGGCTGCGCGGTGGCGAGTCGCCGCGCCCGCGCGTTCACCGTGGCTGCACGAAGAAGTCGGCAAGCGCATGGCCGAGCGCCTGCAATGGATCCGCATCGAACCGCAGGCGTGGGCCGATTGGGAGCCCGCTCGCGGCGGCATCGAAGCCCATCGCCGGGTCGCGCAGCGCTATCCGCGCGCGCAGTGCTGGGTGCTCGAGCCAAGCGCGCCGCGGCTTGCGGTTGCGCAGCGCGAGTTCGCCCAACCGTGGTGGCGATTCGGTGCGGCGCCGGTGCATTTCGAAGCCGTGCCCGAGTCCGGCGTGCAAATGCTGTGGTCCAACATGGCGTTGCACATGGCCGCGGATCCGCAGGAAATGATCGGCGAATGGCAGCGCGCACTGGCTGTCGATGGCTTCCTGATGTTCTCTTGCTTGGGCCCGGACACCTTGCGCGAGTTGCGTGCCCTGTACGCGCGGCTGGGCTGGGCGCCGCCGGCGCACGAGTTCACCGACATGCACGACTGGGGCGACATGCTCGTGCACTCCGGCTTTGCCGAACCGGTGATGGACATGGAGCGCATCACGCTCACCTGGGAGAGTGCCGGGCGCATGCTCGCGGAGTTGCGCGAACTCGGCGCGAACCTGAATCGAGGGCGCTTTCCTGCACTTCGCGGCCGTGGGTGGCGCCGTGAACTCGACACCCGGCTGGATGCCCTGCGCGACGCCGAAGGGCGCCTGGCCCTGACCTTCGAGATCGTCTACGGCCATGCCATCAAGCCGCTGCCGCGCGTGCGCGTGGCCGACGAAAGCGCGGTGTCGGTCCGGGAAATGCAGGCCTTGCTCCGCGCGGGGCGGAAAGCCGGCTGAACCGGCGATTTCGCCCCTGCCGGGGCCGCTACAATGCGGGGTTGATTTCCGTCCAACTTCCTTGATTCCTGTGCCGAAACCGGTCTTTCGTTTCGCCACCGTGCAGGGCCAGGCGATTTACTGGTTCCTGAAGCGCAACTGTTCGGTCACCCCGCAGCAGTTGGGCTGGCTCTATGCATCCCTTTGCGTGGTCTCGCTGGGCATTGCCGGGGTGTTCTGGGCGCTGGGCGCGGTGCTGGTGCTGCCGTTCGCGTGGCTGGAACTCGCGGCGGTCGGTCTCGCCTTCCTCGCGTACGCGCGCCATGCCAGCGACGGCGAACGCATCTCGATCAAGGGCGGCCGCCTGGTGGTGGAACTGGAAAACGCCGGGCAGTTGCGCCGCGCAGAGTTCCATCGTGACTGGGTCCGCGTGGAACCGGTCGCCGATGACCGCTCGCTGATCCAGCTTTCGGGCCAGGGGCGGCACGTGAACGTGGGGCGATTCGTGCGCCCCGAACTGCGTCCGGTGCTGGCGCAGGAGATCCGAAGGGCCTTGCGCGAGGCTTGACGCCGCTAGGGGCCGCGGCGGCCGGTGAGGGTGGCCGCAGTGACGACAGACAAGAAACCGAAAGCAAACTCAGAAAACACCATGAAGAGCATTTCCACCAAGCTGGCCTCGCTGCTGCTGGCCGGGGGCTTCATCCCCGCGGCCTGGGCCGTCAACGACCTGCCCGGCGGCCCTGCGGTGCGCCAGCTCAACTTGCACGCGGCGGCAACGCGCATCGCCGTCGAACAGGCGTGGCTGCACTGGTTCATGCTGATCACGTGCACCGTGATCTTCATCGTGGTGTTCGGCGTGATGTTCTATTCGATCTGGAAGCATCGCAAGTCGGTCGGCCATGCGCCGGCGAACTTCCACGAATCCGTGACCGTCGAGCTGGTGTGGACGATCATCCCGTTCCTGATCGTCATCGGCATGGCGCTGCCCGCCACCAAGGTGCTGGTCGCCTCGAAGGACACGAGCAATGCCGACGTCACGATCAAGGCCACGGGCTACCAGTGGAAGTGGGGCTACGACTACCTCAAGGGCGAAGGCGAAGGCGTGTCCTTCCTGTCGACGATCGACAGCACGCACCGTGAAATCTCCAACGAAGGCGCGCATGGCGACGTGCCGGACAACTACCTGCTCAAGGTCGACAACCCGCTGGTCGTTCCGGTCAACAAGAAGGTGCGCATCATCACCACGGCCAACGATGTGATCCACGCCTGGGGCATCCCGGCCTTCGGCGTGAAGCAGGACGCGATTCCCGGCTTCGTGCGCGACGCCTGGTTCCGCAGCGAAAAGACCGGCGACTTCTACGGCCAGTGCTACGAGCTGTGCGGCAAGGAACACGCGTACATGCCGATCCACGTGAAGGTGCTGTCCGCCGCCGACTACACGAAGTGGGTCGGTGAGCAGCAAAAGGCGATGGCCGCGAAGGCCGACGACCCCAGCAAGGTGTGGACGCTGGCGGACATCAGCGCACGCGGCGAGAAGGTCTACAACGCGAACTGCGCGGCCTGCCACCAGGCCAACGGCAAGGGCGCGGGCCCGATCCTTCCGCTGGACGGCTCGGCGATCGTCAACGACCCCGACAAGACCAAGCAATTGCAGGTGGTGCTCAACGGCCGCAATGCGATGCCTTCGTGGAAGCAGCTTTCCGACACCGACATCGCCGCCGTCGTCAGCTTCACCAAGAATCATTGGTCCAACCACACCGGGCAGCTCGTGCAGCCGACGGACGTGGTGGCCCAGCGCGGCAAGTGATCGCGCGCAATCGAACAAGAGGAACGAGGTAAACCATGAGTGCAGTTCTCCCGCACGGTCACGCTGGCGACCACGCGCACGACGACCACCACCACCATGCCCCGACCGGCTGGCGCCGCTGGGTGTTCGCCACGAACCACAAGGACATCGGCACGCTGTACCTGCTGTTCGCCTTCACCATGCTGATGGTCGGCGGCCTGCTCGCCATGCTGATCCGCGCCGAGCTGTTCGAGCCGGGCCTTCAGATCGTGAACCCGGAGCTGTTCAACCAGCTCACCACGATGCACGGGCTGATCATGGTGTTCGGCGCGATCATGCCGGCCTTCGTGGGCTTCGCGAACTGGATGGTGCCGCTGCAGATCGGCGCGCCCGACATGGCGTTCGCGCGCATGAACAACTTCAGCTTCTGGCTGGTGATTCCCGCCGCCATCATGCTGGTGGGGTCGTTCTTCATGCCCGGCGGCGCGCCCGCCGCGGGCTGGACGATCTACGCGCCGCTCACGCTGCAGATGGGCCCGTCGATGGACGCGGCGATCTTCTCGCTGCACATCCTCGGCGCGAGCTCGATCATGGGTTCGATCAACATCATCGTCACCATCCTGAACATGCGCGCACCCGGCATGACGCTGATGAAGATGCCGATGTTCGCGTGGACCTGGCTGATCACCGCCTACCTGCTGATCGCCGTGATGCCGGTGCTCGCCGGCGCGATCACGATGACGCTGACCGACCGCCACTTCGGCACGACGTTCTTCAACCCCGCCGGCGGCGGTGACCCGGTGATGTACCAGCACATCTTCTGGTTCTTCGGCCACCCCGAGGTCTACATCATGATCCTGCCGGCCTTCGGCATCATCAGCCACGTGGTGCCGGCGTTCTCGCGCAAGAAGCTGTTCGGCTACGCGTCGATGGTGTACGCCACGTCGTCGATCGCCATCCTGTCGTTCATCGTGTGGGCGCACCACATGTTCAC
>DATLBJ010000028.1:0-18742 GCA_035526975.1 Ramlibacter sp. | reverse complement strand
GCGTGCTCAGTTGGTCATCACGAGCTTGCCCTTCACGCCGCGCGATCCCATGTGCGCGTACGCGGCCTTGAGCTCGGCCATCGGCATCGTTCGATCGATCACCGGCTTGATCTTGCGCTCGACATACCAGCGACCGAGTTCGGCCATCATCGCCTGGTTCGCCTTCGGCTCGCGTCGCGCGAAATCACCCCAGAACACACCAACGATGGACGCTCCCTTCAGCAGCGCGAGGTTCAGCGGCAGCGAGGGGATCGGCCCGGCAGCGAATCCGATCACGAGGTAACGTCCGCGCCACGCGATCGAGCGAAACGCGGGCTCGGCGTACTCGCCGCCCACCGGGTCGTAGATCACGTTGGGGCCCTTACCATCCGTCGCGGCCTTGATCGCGTCGCGCAGGTTGCCTTCGCTGTAGTTGATCGTCACGTCGGCGCCTTCGCGCTTGCACAATTCGCACTTCTCGGCAGTCGAAGCCGCAGCGACCACGCGGGCGCCGGCCAGCTTGCCGATCTGGATTGCAGCGGTTCCGACGCCTCCCGCAGCGCCGAGCACCAGCAGCGTTTCACCCGCCTTGAGCTGGCCGCGATCGAGCAGCGCGTGATGCGACGTCGCGTACGTCATGATGAATGCGGCAGCGTCCACATGCGACATGCCAGGCGGCAACGGCATGCACAGTGCGGCGGGCGCGATCGTATGCGTGCCGAAGCCACCCGTGCCGGATAGGCATGCGACGTCCTGCCCGGGCTTCACGTGCGTGACGCCCTCGCCCACGGCGACGACGACACCCGCGTACTCGGAACCCGGCACGAACGGCACCTGCGGCTTGTGCTGGTACTTGTTCTGCACGATCAGCAGGTCGGGAAAATTGAGGCTCGCCGCCTTGATTTCGATGAGCACTTCGCCCGCCTTCGGTTCGGGCGTGGGCAGCTCCTTCCACTGCAGCGCGTCGACGCCGGTGGGGTTCTCGCACAGCCATGCATGCATGGGAAAGTCTCCGGTGTGATGGAACTCGCGGGCATCATAGGCGGGCCCGCGACGCCGCGATGTCCCTGCGGCGACGGCCCCCTACAATTTGCGCTGCGGTCCCAAATGAAAATCCTCCTTTCCAACGACGACGGCTACCAGGCGCCCGGCCTCGTCGCCCTGTACGAAGCCATCAGGGACCTCGGTGAAGTCGAGGTCGTCGCACCCGAGCACAACAACAGCGCGAAGTCGAACGCGCTCACGCTGTATGCGCCGCTGTCGGTGCGCGAAGCGAACAACGGCTTTCGCTACGTGAACGGCACGCCCGCCGATTGCGTGCACGTCGCGCTCACGGGCCTGCTCGGGTACAAGCCCGACCTCGTGGTGAGCGGGATCAACAACGGCGCGAACATGGGCGACGACACGATCTATTCGGGCACCGTCGGCGCCGCGATGGAAGGCTACCTGTTCGGGATCCCCGCGATCGCGTTCTCGCAAACGCAAAAGGGCTGGGCGCATGTCGACGACGCGGCCCGCAAAGCCCGTGATCTCGTCCAGCGATTCATCGCGTCGGGCGAGACGGCGAGCGCGAAGCCGTGGCTGCTCAACGTGAACATTCCCAACTTGCCGTATGAGGAGCTCGGTGCATTCACCGTATGCCGGCTCGGCCGCCGCCACGCAGCAGAGAAAGTGTCCGCGCAGCAAAGCCCGCATGGCGAGACGCTGTACTGGATCGGCGGCGCAGGTCCGGCGAAGGACGGCGGCGACGGCACCGATTTTCATGCGACTTCGCAAGGGCGGATCTCGGTCACGCCGCTGAAGGTGGACCTCACCGATCACGACGCGCTCGCCGCATGGGCGAAGGCGCTGCAATGACGCGGCGCCCCGGGTTTCCTGCGCGGCTCGACGCGGGCAAGCCTGGGGCAGCGAAATCATCCACGCCTCGGTCGGCGATGCCGGCACCGGGGGGCGTGGGGCTCGATTCGCAAGCCGTGCGTTCGCGCATGGTGGAAAAGCTCGCGGCGCAAGGCATCGACGATCCGCTCGTGCTGGGTGCGATGGGCACGATCGAGCGTCACCGCTTCGTCGACAGTGCGCTCGTGAACCAGGCCTACGAAGACACGAGCCTGCCGATCGGCCTGGGCCAGACGATCAGCAAGCCGAACGTCGTCGCACGCATGACGCAACTGCTGCTCGGCGGCAAGCGCGACGCGAATGGCAGATTGGGCCGCGTGCTGGAGATCGGCACGGGCTGCGGCTACCAGGCGGCGATCCTCAGCGTGATCGCCACCGAGGTGTACAGCATCGAGCGGCTGCGCGGCCTGCACGACAAGGCGCGCGAGAACCTGCGTCACTTCCGCATTCCCAACATCCACCTGCTTTTCGGCGACGGCATGGCCGGCTTCGCGAAAGGCGCACCGTACGCGGGCATCGTCGCTGCCGCGGGAGGAGAAGCGGTGCCCGATGCGTGGACACAGCAGCTCGCAATCGGTGGGCGCATCGTCGCGCCGATCGTCACACCCGCGGGCCACCAGGCGCTCGTCGTCATCGAGAAGAAAAGCGCGCGTGACCTGCAACAAACTGTTCTTGAGGCTGTTCACTTCGTCCCCCTAAAATCGGGCATCGCTTAAGACGGAGATGGTCAAGATGCTCGAGTTGCGCAACTGGCGTTCGGTGGTGGCTTGCGTGGTCGCTGCCGGTGTGCTCGCCGGGTGCGGATCGAGGGGCCCGCGCACTCCGGCGCCGGTGGAAGACCGCAGCAGCGGCGCACGTGCGCCGGCGCAGGCAGCGCCCGTTGCAGTGGAGCCGTCAAAGGGCCCCGTGGACAACGCGGGCAAGCCGGGCTACTACACCGTGCGCTCCGGCGACACGTTGATCCGCATCGCGCTCGATGCCGGCCAGAACTGGCGCGACATCGCACGCTGGAACAACCTCGACAACCCGAACGTGATCGAAGTGGGCCAGGTGTTGCGCGTGACGCCGCCGGGCGCGACGGAAGTTGCGCGCAACGCCACTGCGAACACATCGACTGCAACGGCGCCGCGCGGAACTGCATTGCAACCCGCAACGCCGGCGTCCGCCGCAGCTTCGTCCTCGACAAGCGTTGCCAGCATTCCGCCTGCGAGCACGGCGCCGCTGGGACCGCCGGCCGAGGACGATCTTCCGTGGAGCTGGCCGATCGCAAGCGCCGGCTCGGTGCTCGCGGGGTTCGACGAGCAGAAAAACAAGGGGCTGGACATCGGCGGCAAAGCGGGCGACCCCGTGCTCGCCGCGGCAGATGGCCGCGTCGTGTACGCCGGCGCGGGCCTGCGAGGCTACGGCAACCTCATCATCCTCAAGCACAACAACACGTATCTCTCGGCCTACGCGCACAACCAGTCCCTCCTCGTGAAAGAGGACCAGGCCGTGCGCAAGGGCCAAAAGATCGCGGAAATGGGCAACAGCGACGCCGACCGGGTGAAGCTGCACTTCGAGATCCGCCGGCAAGGCAAGCCGGTCGACCCCGCGCGGTACCTGCCCATGAGGTGAGGGCGTGCGAAAGCGCAACGGAAATGATGCAGACGCGGTTGCGCGCGCGAGGGAGAATGCGGGTGTGACAGCCACGCCGATCAATCCGGACGAAGCGAACGAGGACCCCGATCCTCGCGAGATTCCTGCGGAAGTTGGCGGCGAGTCGAGCGACACGCTCACCCTGTATCTGCGCGACGTGCGCCGCACGGAACTGTTCACCGCGCAGCAGGAGTTCGAGACGGCATCGCGTGCACGCGCCGGCGACTTTGCCGCGCGCCAATCGATGATCGAGCACAACCTGCGGCTCGTCGTCAGCATCGCCAAGGGTTATCTCGGCCGCGGTGTGCCGCTCTCCGACCTGATCGAAGAGGGCAACTTGGGCCTGATGCACGCGATCGACAAGTTCGAGCCCGAACGCGGCTTCCGCTTCTCGACCTATGCGACGTGGTGGATCCGCCAGGCAGTGGAGCGCGCAGTGATGAACCAGGGGCGGGTGATCCGCCTGCCGGTCCACGTGGTGCGCGAACTGCAGCAAGTCCTGCGCGCACGCCGTGCGCTCGAGAACGACCCGGCGTTCGCGCAGCGCAAGGGGTTCGAAGGCGACGGCGTTCGTGTCGAGGACGTGGCGGCGTTGCTGGGGCGGGAAGTGCAGGAGGTCGCCGAGTTGCTCGCAATGGCGGAAACGCCGCGCTCGCTCGATGCGGCGACCGACCGCAACGGCGACGACCACACCCTTGCCGACTCGATGGCGGACGAACTGGCGCTGGACCCGACCGGCGTCACGCAGAACCACGAGGTCGAGCGCCTGCTGGACAGCTGGATCGACGCGCTGTCGCAGCGCGAACGCGAAGTGCTCGAAGGACGATTCGGCCTGCACGACCGCGAGCCGGAAACGCTGGAGGTGCTGAGCGACCGCCTCGGGCTCACGCGCGAGCGCGTGCGCCAGATCCAGAACGAGGCGCTGCTGAAACTGCGCCGCCACATGACGCGCAACGGCATCACCAAGGAGGCGCTCTTGTAGGGCTGCCTGCTAAAGTCGGGCCGATGGCGTGGCCTGTCCTTGTTTTCGACATCGAATCGATCCCCGACATCGCGGGGCTGAGGTCATTGCGGTCCGATCCCGACGGCATGACCGACCAGTGGATCTACAACGCGTGGTGCGAAGAGCGCACCAGCGAAGGCAAGACCGATTTCATGCCGCTGCACCTGCAGCGCGTGCTCGTCATCAGCTGCGTCTTCCGCAATGCGGAAGGGTTGCGGGTGCACTCGTTCGTCGATCGCGACAACGCCAGCGAAGGCAAGGTCATCCAGACGTTCTTCGGTGCCGTTGAAAGGCACGTGCCGCAGCTCGTGAGCTGGAACGGCGGCGGCTTCGACTTGCCGGTATTGCACTATCGCGCGCTGCGCCACGGCGTGGTCGCGAACAAATACTGGGACCTCGGCGAAGACGACCGCGAATTCAAGTTCAACAACTACATCGGGCGTTACCACAACCGCCACCTGGACTTGATGGACCTGCTCGCGATGTACCAGCCCAGGAACAACGCGCCGCTCGATGCGATGGCGAAGCTGTGCGGCTTCCCGGGCAAGCTGGGCATGGACGGGTCGAAGGTGTTCGAGGCGTTCAACGACGGCAAGCTGGAGGACATCCGCCGGTATTGCGAGACCGACGTGATGAACACCTACCTGCTGTACTGCCGCTTCCAGAAGATGCGCGGCGGCCTGACCGAAGCCGAGTACGAGCAGGAGATCGGGTTCGTGAAGGAAACGCTGGGCGCGCTCACGCCGGCCGAATCGCATTGGCAGGAATACCTCGCCGCCTGGCGCTGAGACAATCTCCCCCATGACAGAGGAAGTGACAAAGCCGGCGCTGCCGGACGGCTGGCTCGCCGTCGACGCGCTCGACATCGAGGCGCAAGGCGTCGCGCGGACGCCGGACGGCAAGGTGGTGTTCATCGACGGCGCGCTGCCGTTCGAGGTGGTGTCCGCGAAGATCAATCGCAGGAAGAACAACTGGGAACAGGGGACGCTCACGGAAATCCACCGGGAGTCGAACCAGCGCGTGACGGGACGCTGCCCGCACTTCGGCCTGCACGAAGGTGCATGTGGCGGCTGCAAGATGCAGCACCTGCATGTCGCCGCGCAGGTCGCGATCAAGCAGCGCGTGCTCGAGGACAACCTGTGGCACCTCGGCAAGGTCAAGGCCGAGACCATGCTTCGCCCGATCGAGGGGCCGGCGTGGGGGTATCGGTGGCGCGCGCGATTTTCGGTGCGGCACGTGCGCAAGAAGGGAACGGTGCTCGTCGGCTTCCATGAGCGCAAGAGCCGCTATGTCGCCGACATGCGCGAATGCCACGTGGTGCCCAAGCACGTAAGCGACCTGCTGCTGCCGCTGCGGGAGGTGATCGGCAGCATGGAAGCGATCGAAACGTTGCCGCAGATCGAGCTGGCATGCGGCGACGACGTGACTGCGCTCGTGTTGCGGCATCTCGAACCCCTCAGCGATGGCGATGTCGCGAAGCTCCGCGCTTTCGCGCGCGAGCATGGACAGGTGCAATGGTGGTTGCAGCCGAAGGGGCCGGATACCGTGAAGCTGCTCGATGACGCAGGACCGCAGCTTGCCTATGCCCTGCCCGAGTTCGGCATCCACATGCCGTTCCGGCCCACGGACTTCACGCAGGTCAACCCGCACATCAATCGGGTGCTTGTCTCTCGCGCGCTGCGCCTGCTCGATGTGCAACCGGGCGAGCGCGTCATCGACTGGTTCTGCGGGCTGGGCAACTTCACGCTGCCGATCGCGACCCGGGCCGGCGAGGTGCTCGGCATCGAGGGCAGCGAGGTGCTGGTGCAGCGCGCGCGTGAAAACGCGCAACGCAACCCCACGCGAGGCCGAGCACAGTTCGCCGCGCGCAACTTGTTCGAGATGACGCCTCAGCAGCTCGTGGGCGACGGCGCGGCGCAGCGGTGGCTGGTCGACCCGCCGCGCGAAGGCGCGTTTGCGTTGGCGAAGGCGCTCGCCGACCTGCACCAGCAGCCGGAAATGAAAGAAGGCGGCTGGGAGCCGCCTTCGAGGATCGTCTACGTGAGCTGCAACCCGGCTACCCTGGCGCGGGATGCCGGCTTACTGGTGCACCAGGCCGGCTACACGTGCACGCACGCGGGGGTGGTGAACATGTTCCCGCACACCGCGCACGTTGAATCGATCGCGGTGTTCGACCGTTAGTCGCGTTCGCCGCCGAAGATTCCCAACAGCGCCAGCAGGCTCTGGAACACGTTGAACACGTCCAGGTACAGCGCGAGCGTTGCGGTGATGTAGTTGGTCTCGCCGCCGTCGATGATCTGCTTCAGGTCGTACAGCATGTACGCACTGAAGATGCCGATCGCCATCACGCTGATCACGAGCATGCCGGTGGTGGTCGGGAAGAACACGCTGATGATGCTGCCGAACATCAACGCGAGCGCGCCCACGAACAGGAACTTGCCCATGCCCGACAGGTCGCGCTTGATGACCGTGGACAGCGTTGCCATCACGAAGAACACCGCAGCCGTGCCGCCGAATGCGGTCATGATCAGCGACGTGCCGTTCTTGAACCCGAGGATCACCGCGATCATGCGCGACAGCATCAGGCCCATGAAGAACGTGAAGCCGAGCAGCACGCCGACGCCCGCCGCCGAGTCCTTGGTGCGCTGGATGGCAAACATGAACGCGAACGCCCCACCGAGGAAGACGATCAGGCCCAGCCCGTTCGACAGCTGCGTGGTGATGCCGGTGGCGACGCCCACCCAGGCACCCAGCACCGTGGGGATGAGGCTGAGGGCCAGCAGCCAGTACGTGTTGCGCAGCACACGGTTGCGCTCCTGCGCCACTGAACCGGCGTAGCCGTAGTCAACGATCTGTTCGTTCATGAGGTCCATCTCCTTGATGGGCTGTTAGATGCGGGCATTCTAGGTTGGTTCAAGTCGGGGGCGCTATGCTTTCCGCATGAAAACAAAACCCCTGCTCGAAATGGCCGATCTCAAGGCCATCGCCGCTGCGGCCGAAGGCGAAGCCCTGAAGAACGGCTGGGCGGTGACCATCGCCATTGTCGACGATGGCGGCCATCTCCTGTGGCTGCAGCGGCTGGACGGAGCGCCCCCTGCGTCCGCGCATATCGGGCCCGAAAAGGCCCGCACGGCGGCCATGGGGCGGCGCGAGAGCAAGACATACGAAGACACGATCAACAACGGCCGCACCGCATTCCTCAGCGCGCCGCTGCAAGGCATGCTCGAGGGAGGCGTGCCCATCATGAAAGACGGCCAATGCATCGGCGCGGTCGGCGTCAGCGGAGTGAAGTCGAGCGAAGACGCGCAGATCGCGCGCGCCGGGATCGCAGCCATCGGGCTTTGATTGCCGGATCAGCTGCGCATCAGGTGATCGAACGCGCCCAGCGCGGCCTTCGCGCCATCGCCCGCCGCGATGATGATCTGCTTGAACGGAACCGTCGTCGCATCGCCTGCGGCGAACACGCCCGGCACCGACGTCTGTCCTTTCGCGTCGACGATGATCTCGCCGTGGCGCGACAGCTCGATCGAGCCTTTCAGCCACTCGGTGTTCGGCACCAGGCCGATCTGCACGAAGACGCCTTCCAGTTCCACGCGCGTTTCTTCGCCGGTCGCGCGATCCTTGTAGGCAAGGCCGTTGACTTTCTGGCCGTCGCCGGTCACTTGTGTCGTCTGTGCGCTGAGCACCACCGTGACGTTCGGCAGCGTCGACAGCTTCTTCTGAAGCACCGCGTCGGCGCGCAGCTTCGTGTCGAATTCGACGAGCGTCACATGGGTGGCGAGGCCCGCGAGGTCGATCGCCGCTTCGACTCCGGAGTTGCCGCCGCCGACGACGGCGACTCGCTTGCCCTTGAACAGCGGACCGTCGCAATGCGGGCAGTACGCGACGCCCTTGTTGCGGTACTCGTTCTCGCCGGGCACGCCGAGCTGCCGCCAGCGCGCACCGGTCGTGATCACCAGTGTCTTCGTCTTCAGCGACGCGCCGCTTTCGAGCAGCACCTCGTGCACGCCATCGCCGGGCATGAGCTTCTTCGCGCGCTGCAGGTTCATGATGTCCACGTCGTAGTGGCGCACGTGTTCCTCCAGCGCCAGGGCGAACTTCGGGCCTTCGGTTTCCTTCACGGAGATGAAGTTCTCGATGCCGAGTGTGTCCAGCACCTGCCCGCCGAAGCGTTCCGATGCAACGCCCGTGCGGATGCCCTTGCGCGCCGCGTAGACCGCGGCCGCCGCGCCCGCCGGCCCGCCGCCGACGACCAACATGTCGAACGGGGCCTTCGCGGAAATCTTTTCCGCTTCGCGTTTCGTCCCGCTCGTATCGATCTTCCCGAGGATTTCCTCGAGCGTCATCCGGCCCTGGCCGAAGCGCGTGCCATTGAGGAAGACCGTCGGCACCGCCATGACTTCGCGCTCTTTCACTTCTTCCTGGAACAGCGCGCCGTCGATCATCGTCGCCTTGATCCGCGGGTTGTGGATGGCCATGAGGTTCAGCGCCTGCACGACATCCGGACAGTTGTGGCAAGTGAGCGAAACGTAGATCTCGAATTCGAGGTCCCCTTGCAGCTCGCGCACTTGCTGCAGCACGGCTTCGTCCACCTTGGGCGGATAACCGCCGGCCTGCAGCAATGCGAGCACGAGCGACGTGAACTCGTGGCCCATCGGCAAGCCCGCGAAGCGCACGCGCGGCGATTCACCGGGACGGCTGACCGAGAAAGAGGGCGCGCGATGCGGCCCGCCGGCCGCCTCCACGACATGCACGAGCGCCGACGTGCTCGCGATGTCGTCGAGCAGTTCGCGCATCTGCAACGATGCGCGCGTGTCATCCAGCGACGCCACGAGCTCCAGCGGCTGCGTGATCCGATGGAGGTAGGCGGCGAGCTGCGCCTTCAGGTTGGCGTCGAGCATCGTGCGTGCCTCAGATCTTGCCGACGAGGTCGAGGGACGGCGCAAGCGTCTCGGCGCCTTCATTCCACTTTGCGGGGCAGACTTCACCCGGGTGCGCGGCGATGTATTGCGCGGCCTTCACGCGGCGCAGCGTTTCCGTCGCATCGCGCCCGATGCCGTTGTCGTGGACTTCGATCGTCTTGATGCGGCCTTCTGGATCGATGACGAACGTGCCGCGCAACGCGAGGCCGGCGTCTTCGCCTTCGGAGATCAGCACCTGGAAGAACCGGGCGAGCTGGTGGTTCGGGTCGCCGACCAGCGGGTATTGCACCTTCGCGATCGTGTCGGAGGTGTCGTGCCATGCCTTGTGCGTGAAGTGCGTGTCGGTCGAAACGCCAAACACCTCCACACCGAGCTTGCGGAACTGATCGTAGTTGTCCGCGAGGTCGCCGAGTTCCGTCGGGCACACGAACGTGAAGTCGGCCGGGTAGAACACGACGACCGACCACTTGCCCTTGAAGCTGTCTTGCGTGACGGGCACGAACTTTCCGTTGTGATACGCCGTGGCGGTGAACTCGGGGACTTGCGTGTTGATGAGTGACATAGGATTCCTCTGTTGAGTCTGTGTTGTCGATTGACAGACTCTATGGTATGGGCCGCGGCGAGGCCGGGCCAATTCATTGGCCCAATCGTCGTCATAGGCAGCGGTGAGGTCAGTATTCCAGCCGCTCGGGCCGGATCTCCTGAAGGATGGTCGTGGCGATCTCTTCGATGGACTTCGTCGTGGTGCTCAGCCAGCGGATGCCTGCGCGCCTCATCATCGCTTCGGCTTCCGACACCTCCATCCGGCAGTTGTCGAGCGCGGCATAGCGCGAGCCCGGCCGCCGCTCGTTGCGGATCTCCGAAAGCCGTTCCGGCTGGATCGACAGGCCGAAGATCTTCTTGCGATGGGGCACCAGCGCGCCGGGCAACTGCTGCCGGTCGAAGTCTTCCGGGATGAGCGGGTAATTCGCCGCTTTCAACCCGTACTGCATCGCAAGGTACAGCGACGTCGGCGTCTTTCCGCTGCGGCTGACGCCCACCAGGATCACATCGGCCAGCGCGAGATCGGTGTTCGATTGGCCGTCGTCGTGCGCAAGGCTGAAATTGATGGCTTCGATGCGGTCGTGATAGGCCTGGCTCTTGCTCACGTCCGAGAAGCGGCCGATGCGGTGGTTCGACTTCAGCGCCAGCTCGACCTCGAGCGGGCGCACGAACGTGCCGAACATGTCGAGCAGCATGCCCTTGCAACCGTCTTCGAGGACCGCCAGGATTTCCTTGTTGACGAGCGTGGTGAAGACGACGGGCTTGGTGCCTTCGACTTCGCCCACATGGTTGACTTGCCGCACGACCTGGTGGGCCTTGTCGACGGTGTCGATGAAGGGCAGGCGCACATGGCGCGGCTTGAACTCGTCGAACTGCGCAAGGATGGCGTTGCCGAACGTTTCCGCCGTGATGCCGGTGCCGTCCGAAATGAAGAACACGGTGCGTATGTGCATGGGGGCCCGCCTACAATGGTGGCAATTTATCGCATTCCCGCGCATGCAAGCCCCGAGCCCATTCGAACAAGCACAAAGCTTCGAGCAGCTGCATGAGCGCGCGCGTCCGCAAGGCGCAGATACGGTTTCAACTTCCGGAGATTTCCCATGTCTGCACTCTTCGACGCGACCGCATTGGTCGTACCGTTTGAGAACCTGAGGATGGCCGACGTCGAGGCGGTCGGCGGCAAGAACGCCAGCCTCGGCGAAATGATCTCGCAGCTCCCGCAAGGCGTGCGCGTGCCCACCGGGTTCGCAACGACAGCGCACGCGTTCCGCCAGTTCCTGGCGCACGGCGGCCTTGCGCAGAAAATCAACCAGCGCCTCGCGCAGCTCAACACCGACGACGTGCGCGCGCTCGCCACCGCGGGGGCGGAAATCCGCAAGTTGATCGAAGAGCAGCCGTTCCCGGCCGATCTCGACCGGGCGATCCGCTCGCAGTTCGAAAAACTCTCCGCGGGCTCGCCCGGGGCCAGCTTCGCTGTGCGCTCGTCGGCCACCGCCGAAGACCTGCCCGATGCGTCGTTCGCCGGCCAGCAGGAAACCTTCCTGAACGTCGTGGGGATCGACTCCGTCCTGCACAAGGTCAAGGAGGTGTTCGCATCGCTCTACAACGACCGCGCGATCAGCTACCGCGTTCACAAGGGCTTTGCGCATTCCGACGTGGCGTTGTCCGCCGGCATCCAGCGCATGGTACGCAGCGACCTCGGCGCAGCGGGCGTGATGTTCACGATCGACACCGAATCCGGCTTCGAGGAAGTCGTGTTCGTCACCTCGAGCTATGGCCTTGGCGAGACGGTGGTGCAAGGCGCGGTGAACCCCGACGAGTTCTACGTTCACAAGCCGATGCTCAAGGCCGGAAAGAAGGCCGTGATCCGCCGCAACCTCGGGTCTAAGTTGATCCAGATAGTGTTTGCGGGCGAGGACGAGAAGAAGGCCGCGGGCAAGCTCGTGAAGACGACCGAGGTCCCTTTGGAACAACGCAACCGCTATTCGCTCACGGATGCCGAGGTGGAACAGCTCGCGCGTTACGCACTGGTCATCGAGCAGCACTACGGCCGCGCGATGGACATCGAGTGGGGCAAGGACGGCTCGGACGGGCAGATCTACATCCTCCAGGCGCGGCCCGAAACAGTGAAGAGCCAGCAGCGCGGCAAGTCCGAAAAGCGCTACAAGCTCAAGGGCAAGGGCCCCGTGCTCGCCGAGGGCCGCGCGATCGGCCAGAAGATCGGCACCGGCCCCGTGCGCATCGTCCACAGCGTGAGCGAGATGGACAAGGTTCTGGCCGGCGATGTGCTCGTGACGGACATGACGGACCCGAACTGGGAACCGGTGATGAAGCGTGCGAGCGCGATCGTCACGAACCGTGGCGGGCGCACGTGCCACGCGGCGATCATCGCGCGCGAACTGGGCATTCCCGCCGTCGTGGGCTGCGGGGACGCGACCGAAAAGCTGAAGGACGGCACGCTCGTGACCGTGAGTTGCGCGGAAGGCGATACCGGCCACATCTACGACGGTTTGCTCGAAACCGAAATCAGCGAAGTCACGCGCGGCACGATGCCGCCGATCAAGACCAAGCTGGTGATGAACGTCGGCAACCCGCAGCTCGCGTTCGATTTCGCCCAGCTGCCGAATGAGGGCGTGGGGCTGGCGCGGCTCGAGTTCATCATCAACAACAACATCGGCGTGCACCCGAAGGCGATCCTCGAGTACCCGAATGTCGATGCGGACCTGAAGAAGGCCGTGGAGTCGGTCGCGCGCGGGCATGCATCGCCGCGCGCGTTCTACGTCGACAAGGTCGCGGAAGGCGTCGCCACGATTGCCGCCGCCTTCTGGCCCAAGCCGGTGATCGTGCGCCTGTCGGATTTCAAGTCCAACGAGTACCGCAAACTGATCGGCGGCTCGCGCTACGAGCCGGAAGAAGAAAACCCGATGCTCGGCTTCCGCGGCGCGGCGCGCTACATCAGCGGCGAGTTCAAGGAAGCCTTCGCGATGGAATGCGAAGCGCTGCGCCGGGTGCGCACGGAAATGGGCCTGACCAACGTGCAGGTCATGGTGCCGTTCGTTCGCACGCTGGGCCAGGCGGACCGCGTGACGAAGCTGCTGGCGGAGCAGGGCCTCAAGCGCGGAGTGGACGACCTCAAGGTGATCATGATGTGCGAGGTGCCGAGCAATGCGATCCTCGCCGAGGAATTCCTCGA
Source organism: Ramlibacter sp. (assembly GCA_035526975.1). GTDB lineage: Bacteria > Pseudomonadota > Gammaproteobacteria > Burkholderiales > Burkholderiaceae_C > Ramlibacter. Next base: position 5,571 of record DATLBJ010000028.1, on the reverse strand, counting down.
ATACTTCGACGGCTTCTCGATCGGCTCGAACGACCTCACGCAGCTCACGCTGGGGCTCGATCGCGATTCGGGCCTCGAACTGCTCGCGGCGGATTTCGACGAGCGCGATCCCGCGGTCAAGGCAATGCTTTCGCGTGCGATTCAAGCGTGCCTCAAGCACGGCAAGTACGTGGGCATCTGCGGGCAGGGGCCCAGCGACCATCCCGACTTCGCCAAGTGGCTGGTCGACGAAGGCATCGGCTCGATCTCGCTGAATCCCGACAGCGTGATCGAGACCTGGCAGCGCCTGGCCGCCTACTAGGAAATACGCATGGCGCGCCGCGTCGGGGCGGTGCGATCATGCGCGGATGGGCGATCCCGAAGCACAGGAACAGCACGACCCGCGCGTGCTTGCGCTCAAGGCGGCGCTGATCACCGTATGGGCGTCGGTGAGCTTCGGCGTTTGCTACTTCGCACGCGAACTCGATTTCCTCGTCGGCGCGTGGCCCTTTTCGTTCTGGATGGCGGCGCAGGGCTGCGTGCTTGTCTTCATCGCGATCGTGGTGCTCTACGCAACGCTGATGCGCCGCCTCGCCCCGGACGACAGCGCGCCGCAGCCGGCGGAGCGCACCGATGCCTGACGGTGACGACCGGGCCGCTTACGAGCGGCAGCTGCATCGCACCTTCGGCATCTACGTCGTCGCGATCCTCGCTTTCCTCGGCTTGATGGCCTGGCTCGAGGCGCGGGGGCTCTCGCGCTTCTGGATCGGGCCGACGTTCATGTTCGCGTCGGTGATGATGTACGCGGCGATCGGCATTTCGCGCCGTACCGCGGACCCGGAGGAATATTACGTCGCGGGACGACGCATTCCGCCGATGTACAACGGCATGGCCGCCGCGGCGGACTGGATGAGCGCCGCATCGTTCATCAGCATGGCGGGCGGCCTGTACCTGCAGGGATTCGCCGGCACCGAAGCGCAGCCCGGCGGGCTCGCATACGTGCTGGGGTGGACGGGCGGCTTCTGCCTCGTCGCCTTGCTCGTCGCGCCCCACTTGCGCCGCCTCGACCTCTACACCGTGCCCGACTACTTCGGCATGCGCTATGGCGGGCGCTGGCCGCGAATCATCGCCGCGCTCGCTGCGATGCTGTGCTCGTTCACGTACGTCATCGCCCAGATCTACGGCATCGGCTTGATCGCGTCTCGGCTGACGGGCGTGCAGTTCGAGATCGGCATCCTGCTCGGGCTGGGGGGCGTGCTGCTTTGCTCGTTCCTCGGCGGCATGCGCGCGATCACCTGGACGCAAGTGGCGCAGTACCTGATCCTGCTGCTTGCGTTCCTGATCCCCGTGTCATGGCTGGCGTACAAGCAGCTGGGCAATCCGGCCGCGCCGCTCGTGTATGGCAGGCAGTTGCAGAAGATCGCCGAGCTGGAAGAGCACCTGGCGAACGATCCCAAGGAGCGCGAAGTGCAGGCGATCTTCGCAAAACGTGCGAAGGAGTACGAGGCGAAGCTCTCCGACATCGAAGGCGCCCTCGAACGGGACCGTACCGCCGCGCGCGAGCGCGTGCGGCAGCTGAAGGCGCAGGGCGCGGACTCCGCTGTCATCGTGCAGGCCAATCGCGACTTCGCAGCGCTGCCCAAGGACCCGACGACCGCGCGCGAGCGATGGATGAAGCTGATGCAGGAGAGCATCGAGCGGGCCAAGCCGCTTGGGGGCTTCCCGCGCCACAGCCTGCCGTTCGCGGGCGATCCCGAGGGCACGCCGGACCAGCGCGAAGCCTTCGACGTTTCGCGGCGCAACTTCCTCGCGCTGATGTTCTGCCTGATGGTGGGGACCGCGGGCTTGCCGCACTTGCTCACGCGCTACTACACGACACCCACGGTGGCCGATGCGCGCTCGTCCGTCGCGTGGTCGCTCTTCTTCATCGCGCTGGTGTACCTGAGCGCGCCCGCGCTCGCGGTGCTCGTGAAATTCGAGGTGATGAACAACCTCGTGGGCAGCAGCTTCGATTCGCTGGCGCCCTGGATCGCCCAATGGGCCAAAGTCGACCCATCGCTGCTTTCGATTGCGGACGTGAACGGCGACCGCATCCTGCAATGGAGCGAAATCCGCATGGGCGCCGACATCATCATGCTGGTGACGCCCGAGCTCGGCGGCCTGCCATACGTCGTCTCGGGGCTGGTCGCGGCCGGTGGGCTCGCAGCCGCGCTCTCCACTGCCGACGGGCTGCTCCTGACGATCAGCAATGCGATGGTGCACGACATCCACTCGCACGAGGTCAATCCGCACGTCACTCCGGAACAGCGCGTGATCCTGTCGAAGTTCGCGCTGATGGCCGTGGCGCTCATCGCGGCTTTCTTCGCTTCGCTCAAGCCGGCCGAGATCCTGCCGCTGGTGTCCGCATCGTTTTCGCTCGCCGCGTCGGCCTTCGTGCCGGCGATGGTGCTTGGCATCTTCTGGAAACGCGCGAACCGGCGCGGGGCGGTGGCCGGCATGCTGGCCGGCCTTTCGGTGACCCTCTGGTACATGGCGGTCAACGCGGCGCCGCTGCGCGCGTTTTTCGGCCTGCCCTCCGGGCAGGACCTGTGGTTCGGCATCCAGCCCATTTCCGCGGGCGTCTTCGGCGTCCCCGTCGGCGTCGCCGTGGTCGTCCTTGTAAGCATGCTTACGCGCTCGATCGCGGTTGCGCCGGGTGCCGCCAGGCAACGCCCCATGTAAGTCCCGCGCAAGTTCCGGTCAGGGTTTCCCCTTGCTCGCCGCGATACATGTTGCTGCCCTGGCGTGAGTCAGTTTGTTGTCAGAAGCCGACTCAACACTGCGCCCACCTCAACACGAAGGAGACTTCATGGCGACAGCTTCGACAACCGCGACGCGGGCGCAGTCGGGACCCGTGCCGATGACCCGGGAGGAGAGGAAGGTCATCTTCGCTTCCTCGCTGGGCACGGTGTTCGAGTGGTACGACTTCTACCTGTACGGTTCGCTCGCCGCCATCATCGGCGCGCAGTTCTTCTCGGGCCTCGATCCCACGTCGGCGTACATCTTCGCGCTGCTTGCATTCGCCGCGGGCTTCCTCGTCCGGCCGTTCGGTGCCATCGTCTTCGGCCGCCTCGGCGACATGATCGGCCGCAAGTACACGTTCCTGATCACGATCATGATCATGGGCGCGTCGACCTTCGTTGTCGGCCTGCTCCCGGGCTACAAGGCCATCGGGGTGGCCGCGCCGGTGATCCTGATCGCGTTGCGCCTGCTGCAGGGCCTCGCGCTCGGCGGCGAGTACGGTGGCGCGGCAACCTATGTCGCGGAGCACGCTCCGCAGGGCAAGCGCGGCGCGTATACGTCGTGGATCCAGACCACGGCCACGCTCGGCCTGTTCCTGTCGCTGCTGGTCATCCTCGGCGTGCGCGAGAGCATGGGCACGAAGGACTTCGGTGACTGGGGCTGGCGCATCCCGTTCCTGGTCTCGATCATCCTGCTGGCGGTCTCCGTCTGGATCCGCCTGTCGCTGAACGAGTCGCCGGCATTCCAGAAGATGAAGGCCGAAGGCCGCACGTCGAAGGCCCCGCTCGCGGAATCGTTCGGCCAGTGGCGCAACCTGAAGATCGTCATCCTGGCGCTGCTCGGTCTTACGGCCGGCCAGGCAGTGGTGTGGTACTCGGGCCAGTTCTATGCGCTGTTCTTCATGACGACGATCGCGAAGGTGGACGTGACGACCGCGAACCTGCTCATCGCGGCTTCGCTGCTGATCGGCACGCCGTTCTTCATCGTCTTCGGCACGCTGTCCGACAAGATCGGCCGCAAGCCGATCATCATGGCGGGCTGCCTGATCGCCGCGCTCACATACTTCAAGGTCTTCCCGTTGATCCTGGAGTACGCGAACCCGGGCCTCGTTGCCGCGCAAGCCAAGACCAAGGTCGTTGTGACCGCCGATCCGTCGACATGCTCGTTCCAGGGCAGCCCGATCGCGCGCGAGATCGACTTCCTGTCGTCATGCGACATTGCCAAGCGCGCGCTGACCGTGGCCTACATCCCGTACGAGAACAAGGCCGGCGCCCCCGGGGCCCCGGCGACGGTGACGATGGGCGACAAGACGATGACCGCCCCGCAAGGCGCGCTCAATGCCGAAGGGCACGGGTTCAACGCCGAAACCGGCAAGGCCATCGGCGAGTTCAAGAAGCAGGTGGGCGACACGGCCAAGGCCGCCGGCCTCACGCAGCCGGCGAACAAGGATGCGATGAACAAGGGCATGGTCCTGGTCCTGCTCACGTTCCTCGTGATCCTGGTGACGATGGTCTATGGCCCGATCGCAGCCATGCTGGTCGAGCTGTTCCCCACCCGCATCCGCTACACGTCGATGAGCCTGCCGTATCACATCGGCAACGGCTGGTTCGGCGGCCTCCTGCCGACCACGGCGTTCGCGATGGTGGCGGCCACGGGCGACATCTACTACGGCCTGTGGTACCCCGTGATCGTCGCTGCCTTCACCTTCGTCATCGGCATGCTGTTCATCCGCGAGACCAAGGACGTCGACATCTACGCGCACGACTGAGATCCGGCTCCGTCCTGATCTTTCGCACCGGGGCCCGCGCAAGCGGGCCCTTTTTCATTTGCGCGCATGTAACACGTGCACCACGGAAATGCACTGCGTGCCCCGGAGTTGGGCTACAGTTCCCACGAAGCGTTGGAGAGACCATGCTCATCGTCAAGACAGAGTTGGGACACCGCGTAATGAAGGACCGGTCCGTGGCGCTCACGCCGCGCCAGCGCGCTGCGTTCATCCTGTTTGACGGCAAGCGCCCGCTCGACCAGGTGATGAAGGCCACCCTTCCCGTCGGCGTGACGAAGGACGACGTCGACAAGCTCTTCGAGCTGGGCCTCGTCGAGGACGCCACGACGGAAGAGGGCGCCGCGCAGGACGCGGCCCATGAAGCCGCCGAAAAGGCGCACGCCCAGGCCGCCGAACACCACAAGCACCGCACGCCGCAGGAGCGCTATGCAGAGGCCTACCCGATAGCGACGGCCTTGACATCGAAGCTGGGCCTCTTCGGTTTCCGCCTCAACCTGGCGGTCGAGGCCGCCACGAGCTTCGAGGAACTCCTGGCGCTGGCGCCGAAGATCCGCGAGGCCGTCGGCCCCGAGAAGTTCAAGCCGCTGGACATCGCCCTGAACGACCACTGAACCTTCCTTCGGGCGGCTTTCGAGCCCGCGGGCTATAATCGTGGGCTTACCCTTGCTGCACCCCGTTCTAGACGCCGGGGGCAGCTTCATCCACAAGGAGCATTCATGCGTCATTACGAGATCGTTCTCCTGATCCACCCGGACCAGAGCGAACAGGTTCCGGCCATGCTGGAACGCTACAAGGGCATGATCACCGCCGGCGGCGGCAAGGTGAATCGTGTCGAAGACTGGGGCCGCCGCCAGCTGGCCTACCAGATCAACAAGCTCGCGAAGGCGCACTACCTGTGCCTGAACATCGAAGCGGGCCAGGACGTGATGAACGAACTGGAACATGCCTTCCGCTTCAACGACGCCGTGCTGCGCCACCTCACCGTGGTGCGCAAGAAGGCCGACACCGGCCCGTCGTCGATGATG
>DATLBJ010000027.1:0-7970 GCA_035526975.1 Ramlibacter sp. | reverse complement strand
TACATCGCGATGCGCGCGCTGCGCTGGCCCGACGCCTTTCCGGCCGGCGACGTCGCGTTGCAAAGCGCGCTCGGCGTGCGCGGCGAACGCAATCCGGCCCACGCTGCGCAATCCGCATCGCAATCATGGAAACCGTGGCGCAGCTATGCTGTGATCCGCGCCTGGCACTCCATGAACCGCAAAGACAAAGGAACCCAGCCATGAAGTACGCCACTTCCATTTCCAAGATTCATTGGCAAGGCCCGCTCGGCGCAATGATCGTCGCCGCGACGGACCGCGGCATCGCGGGGATCTGGTTCGAAGGACAGAAGCACATGCCCGTGCACACCGGTTGGCGCATCGACGAAGCGCATCCCCTGCTGCGGCAGGCAACGGCGCAACTGACCGATTACTTCGGCGGCAAGCGCGCATCGTTCGACTTGCCGCTCGACCTGGAAGCCGGCACGCCGTTCCAGCAATCGGTGTGGCGCGCGTTGCTCGCGATCCCGCATGGCGCCACCACGAACTACGGCACATTGAGCCGCCTGATCGGCGTTCCGGCCGCGGCGCGCGCAGTGGGTGCGGCCGTGGGGCGCAATCCCGTGTGCATCGTCGTGCCTTGCCATCGCGTGCTTGGCACGGGCGGCTCGTTGACCGGCTATGCGGGAGGGCTGGATCGCAAGAGTGCGCTGCTCAAGCTCGAGGGCGCGCTTTGAGGAGTTGGGTCACCGACTTCGCGCTGCTCGGCGCGATCTGGGGCTCGTCTTTCCTCTTCATGCGATTGGGCACGGTGGAGTTCGGCGCATTGCCGGCCGCGTTCATGCGCGTCGTGATCGCGTCGCTCTTCCTCCTGCCGCTGCTTGTGTGGCGCAGGCAGGTGCCCGTGCTGCGCGAGCATTGGAAGAAGATCTTCGCGATCGGCATCCTCAACTCGGGAATCCCATTCCTGTGCTTTTCGTTCGCGCTGCTCGCGATCACGAGCGGCCTGTCGGCGATCCTGAATGCGACCGTGCCGCTGTTCGGCGCGCTCGTGGCGTGGTGGTGGTTGCGCGACAGGCCCACGGCATCGCGCGTAGTCGGCCTTGCGATCGGCTTTGCGGGTGTCGCATTGCTCGCCTGGGACAAAGCCAGCTTCAAACCCGATGCGTCCGGCATCGCACCGGCGTGGGCGATCATCGCCTGTCTCGTGGCGACGATCTGCTATGGCATCGCGGGCAATGCGGCGAAGGTATATCTCGGCGGATTACCGGCGCTGGCCACATCGACGGGCAGCCAGGTCGGCGCGACGCTTGCGCTCATCGTGCCTGCGCTTCTCACCTGGCCCGCGCAGATGCCGAGCCTGCGCGCGTGGCTCGCGCTGGTCGCAGTGGGTGTGCTGTGCACCGGTGTCGCGTACATCCTGTACTTCCGGCTGATCGAGGAGGCCGGGCCGGCACGCGCACTCGCGGTGACTTTCGTCGTGCCCGTCTTTGCAGTGATCTATGGTGCGGTCTTCCTGGGGGAACACGTCACGGCATGGATGCTGTTCTGCGGCGGCGTGATCGTCTGCGGCACAGCGCTGTCCACGGGCCTGCTCAAGTTCGGCGGGCGCAAATAGCTCGCGCGATCAGAAACGCGGCAGGTCCTTCAGGCTGCGGCCCGGCTGTTCTTCGGCCAGCGCGAGCGTTTCGGTGCCCTCGGGCAGCACGTCGACCTTGACCTCCGGGCCGGGCTGCAGCTTGCCTTCGTCATCGGCGAACATGCTGATCACCGTGTCGCCTTCGACCAGGCGGTCGACCACTTCAGTCACGCGCGTGGGCGAGGGCCGCAGGTCCCACTTGGAATGCGAAGGGTCGATCAGCCCCATCATTGCCTCCACGACTTGCGCGCCGGCAAAGCGCACAGCCGTGATCCCGTAAAAGGTGGCGTTCTCAACCATGTGCGCATTGTGGCGGCGCAGTTGAGCCGTTCGATAAGCCAGCAGCCACAACGCTCGTCGGAGCATGCCTACGAAACGCTAAACTTTGTTCGTGGACGCCCTCCAGCCGATCAACACGCTGCCCTCCATCGGCAAGGCGCATGCGCGCCGCCTGCGCGAAATCTACCGTTCCGCCGGCTGGCCGTGCCAGGATCCGCTCGAGATCGAGCTGCTCGCTGCCGGCTTGCTCGACCGGGTTCACGCGCCCTCCGGCCACGAATCGTTGCGCGTCACCGACGCCGGGGTGCAATTGCTGGCAACGGCGCTTGCATCCAATCGCAAGGCTTTCTCGGCGCATGAAGCGCTGGTCGAACGCGTGGCGCGCGAGATGAGCCACGCAGGCCGCATCGCTTGGCGTGGCCTGTCGCTGCGCGCGCAAGTCGCCGGCGGCGGAGAACAAGGCAAGCCGCTGCGCTGGTGCGTTGCGATGCCGGACGTGTTTTCGATCCGCAACACATCCGTGGCGACGTATGTGGATCCGATCGTGCATGAAGTGAAGGTGCGCCGCTCCGATCTGCTCTCCGACCTTCGCAACGAAGCCAAGCGCGCCGCTTATCTCGATCTCGGCGAGTGCTGGTACGTGCTCGGCTGCGATGCGCGCGGCAAGTGCATCGGCGAGCCCGATGAGATCCCGGGCGAGTGCGGGGTGATGGTCGTGGAAGGCGCGCGCCTCACGGTCGTGCGGGCCGCACAGCGCAAGCAGCGCACCGGCTTGCCGTTCGGAGTGTGGATGTCGCTGGCGAAGGCAACGCCTTTGCCGGTGAACGAAGACAACCCGCAATCGATGTTGTGAGGGCACGCGCCGACGACCCCGGATCAAGTCGGGGGTGACATCTCTTTCGGGTGTTCGTGGTCCGCCGGCGGCGGGTGCGGCGTGCCGCGCTTCTCGGGGTCGACCGGCACTTGCAGCGGTTCAGGATCTTGCGGCTTGGGCGCCTGGGTGGGCGCTGCGGGAGCCGGCGCGTGGGTCATCCGCGCATTGTCACTCGTCGCGGCGCTCTCGCTTCGGCTCATCCTGGTTGACCTCGTCGGATGCCGAGGCGCGGTCGTTGTTGTCGACGGGGATGTCGTCTTCCTGCCAGAGATCCGGCTCTTCCTTGTCCTGCCCGGGAACGGGCGGCGTGATGCCGCGTTGCGTCGGAATGCTCATGGGGTGTCCTTCACGTCGGTGCTGGCTGGGGATGAGGATTTTCGGCGTCCGACGGCGGGAGCGCCGGCGCGAACTCCGGTTCCACCGGGAGGTGCGAAGGATTCGGGACGCCGGGGTCGGGCTGCGACTGCGACGGCTCGGGTTCGACGGGATGCGTGGGCACTAGAACGCGCTCTTGTCCGAAAGCACAGGCTCTTGCGCGGGCTTGGCAGGCACTTCAGCGTGATCCCGATCGATCTCCGGATGCGAGAAGCCGTCTTCGAGGGTAGCCTCGTGCGGTTCGGTGTGCAGGCTCGGGTCGACTTCGTAGGGAATGGTCATGACCGGGTACTTCAGCGGTCGCCGTGCGTTTCCTTTTCCTGCGCCAGGCGCTCCGCTTCGCGCCGCACCACGGTGCTCGGCTCGTGCGTGAACGGCAGGCGGGGCAAGCCGATCAGTGCCTGCAGGTGGGCGTGCGCGCGGTCCATGTCGGCGCCGATCATCGCCAGCGCGACTTCGTGCCCGGGCTCGTTGCGTGCAATCTCGAGGTAGGCCGCGCGCAGGCGCTGGTAATCGGCCTCCGCACGCTGCACTTCCTGCTGCAGCGCCTGGACGCGCGCATGTTCACTGCGGCTGTAGCGCATGGTCTTCTCCATTGCAAACCATGCTACCGAAGCGCGTCGTTGCGTTGGTGTAGGACAACAGCGGCACCCCTCGAAGGAGCCACGCCGCGTTGCGATCGATGGTGGAAGAATCGACTCCGTGAAAAACGGCATTCGCTTCGAGGCACTCGATGGATGGCGCGGCGTCTGCGCGTGCCTCGTCGTGCTGTTCCACTTTCATGGCCACAGCCCCGTGTATTCCAGCGGCCTGGTGCGCAACAGCTATCTCTTCGTCGATTTCTTTTTCGTGCTTTCGGGTTTCGTGATCGCCTGGAACTATGCGAACAAGCTCGATAGCTGGCCGGGCGTGCGGCGCTTCCTGATCCTGCGCCTGGGGCGTGTGTACCCGCTGCATGTCTTCATGCTGCTCTGTTTCGTGGCCTGGGAAACATTGCGCCTGGCGATGCACGCCGAGGGCACGTTCACGGGCCCGTTCGCGGCCCCCGGCGTGATCACGAACCTGCTGCTCGTGCAAAGCATGGGCGTTCACGACGGGCTCACGTGGAACGGCCCGAGCTGGTCGATCAGTACGGAGTGGTGGTCGTATGTGCTCTTCGCGCTGGTGTGCGCCTGGTTGGGCATGCGCAATGGATTACTGTTGGCCACGGCCATCGCCGCACCGCTGTTGCTCCTGCACCTGTCGAAGTCGGGCATGGATACGACCTACGACTGGGGCTACATCCGCTGCGTCTTCGGTTTCGCCCTCGGCGTCGCCTGCTACCGCATCTACGCGTTGGTCGCGCCGTTCGCGCGATCGCCCGGCAAGGGCATGATGACGTTCGTCGAGTGCGCGATCGTCGTTTCCGTGGTCGCGTTCGTTTCGGCCGCGGGCACGTCGCCGATGTCGTTCATGGCCCCGTTCGTGTTCGCAGCGGCCGTGCTCATCTTTGCCGCGGAAGGCGGGCTCGTGAGCCGCGTCTTCCACTCGCGTCCCCTCAAGTGGCTGGGCATGGTGTCGTACTCGATCTATCTCACGCACTTTTTCTTCGTGCTCATCCTTCCCTCGATCATCAACCGGCTGCTGCACGACGACCTCTGGACAGCAATGCGGCTTCCGGACGGGCAGTGGGTGATGGCTTTCGGCCGCAACGACGTCGAGGGCACTGCCCTGTATGTCCTCATGGTCGGCGTCACGCTCGCAGCAAGCGCGCTCACTTATCGCTGGATCGAAGTGCCCGGCCGTGACTGGACGCGCAAGTGGCTTGCCCGGCCGCAGCGCGCACCGAATGCGCAAGCTGTGAAGCCCTGATCTTTGCATTTGCCGGCCTACTTGTGCGCGCGGTCACTTGCCACGCCCGGTTGTCGTCACTCTAGGCGGCGAAAAGACGCGGGCGTCCTACAGGTCGCAACCACGGCGCTTCCTACGATCCATGCACCGCAGCAGACCCAGCGCCAGACCGTTCAGTAGTGCATAGCTCCATTGGGCCAAACGAACGCAAGACAGGTAGCACGTGACGCAGAATCGTTCGCAACCCTTGCGAGGAGAGAAATGATGAAACGTGAGTTCGCCGCCATCGTTCTCAGCATCCTTGCGCAAGCCGCCACTGCCCAATGCCTCGCGCCTTCGGCCAGCCAGGCGAATGCGCAAGGCTTGCCGATCACCGAAACGGTCCATGCTGCCGGCACTACCGCCCCCCCTGCCCAGCCCGCGCACGTGCGCGCAGAGCTGATCAAGTCCGCCGCCGCCGGCACGCGCGATGACGCGCCGCCGGTGATGACGGCCAGGCAACGGGTGAACGGCCAGCAGGACCATCCGCGTCGCGGCGGCACCGCGATGCTCCTGGCCGCGCTGGCTCTGATGTCGGGGATCGCCCTTCGTCGGTACGGCGCACCGCGGGCATGACACCGGGCGCCATTTCGGCGCTCGCGGAACGCGCGCTCAAGTGGAGCGCGTTCACCACCGCTGCGCGCTTCGGATTGCAGTTCGTGTCGCAGGTGGCGCTCGCGCGCCTGCTCGGCCCGGACAACTTCGGCGTGTACGGCATCGGCATGACGGTGCTGACTTTCGTCGGCTTCCTCTCGGGCGCGAGCTTCAGCTACGGCCTCATGCTCCAGCGGACCGTGACGGACGAGGACATCCGCTTCTCCTTTACGTGGCAGATGATCGCGGGCCTCGGCAGTGCAATCGCGATGTACGCCGCCGCGCCGCTGCTCGCGCATTTCTTCGGCGATTCCCGCGTAGAAGGCATGGTGCAGCTGCTGTCGCTCGCAAGCCTGCTCATCGCCGCCGCGGGGCCGGCGACTTACCTGCTCCAACGCGACCTTGATTTTCGCAGGCTCGGTCTCGTGCAATTGGCCAGCTATGCGGCCGGCTATCTTGCGGTCGGCGTGCCGATGGCGCTCAGTGGGTTCGGCGCCTGGGCGCTTGGCACGGCGTGCGTCGTGCAGGCTGCCATCGCGCTGGTGCTCACCTATCGCGCGAAGCCGCATCCCGTCAAGCCGCTGCTGCGCCACTCCGACGGCACCGAAACGCTCGCCACCGGCCGCGCCGTGTTCATGACCAACGTCGTGAACTGGCTGCTCGGCAATCTCGATCGCGTCGTGATCGGCCGGGTCCTCAATGCGCACGCGGTGGGGATCTATACCGTCGCGTACAACCTCGCCTCGATCCCCAACGTGCTGCTCGTCGGCGCGTTGCAGCCCGCGTTCGTCGCGACCGGCGCGAAGCTGCAGGACAGCCGCGACCGGCTGGCGCAAGGCTGGCTGCTCGCAATTGCGTGCGTGCTCGTGCTGGCCACGCCGGTGGCGGTCGTGATGGCCATGTTGTCTTCGGACCTCGTTCAGCTGGTGTACGGCTCGGCCTGGATGGAAACCGCGTGGGTGCTGGCCGTGATGTTCCTGTGCCTGCCGGCGTGGGCGTGCTGGGGCCTGTCGACGCCGGTGTTGTGGAACACCGATCGCAAGGAATACGAGTGGCGCCTGCAGATGCCTTTGCTCCTCGTCGCCGTGCCTGCGTGGTGGTTCTTCGCACCGGCCGGCGTGCGGGGCGTGGCGATCGTGTCGAGCTGCGTGATCGTCGCGCGCGCCCTCCTGATCCTCGCCGCATCGCTGCGTGCGCTGCAACTGCGCTGGCGCGTCCTGCTGCCGTACATCGGGCGCGGCGTGGCGCTGTCGGCCGTCTGCGCGGTCGCCGTGCTGGCCGGCCAGCATGCGTCCGCGTCACTCGCATCTCCGCTCATCGCGCTCGTGGCGGGCGGCATCGCGGCGAGCCTGGCCATGCTCGCCATCGTCATCTTCAAACCGGATGCGCTCGGCCCCGAAGCGCAGACGGCCCTTTCGCGCGTGGTGCCGGTCTTCGGCCCGCACCTCGCGCCTCGTCCCGGGACCGCCCTATGAAGATTTTTCGCGACCACGGCTACATGAACTGGGTGCTGCCCTTGATGGTGCTCTTTGCCGCCGTCGACGTGCTGCTCTCGGGCCGCGACCTTTCGATGGTGTACTCCGAGCTTGCGGGCCTTACGGACTCCGGGCGCCACTGGCTGATGCCGTGGCTGCAGCGCGCCGTGTCCGTGGTGCTGCTGGTGGTTTCCATCGAGCGCATCTCGAACCACTTCGCGCAGCAGCGGCCCGTGCCGTCGCAGGCGCTGGCATGGACCTTCGTCGTCTACTGGCTGTTCTCGGTCGCTTCGCCTTCGCTGCTCGGCGGCCACCGCCAGGTGTCCCACGAATACGCATATCCGCTGGTCATCGGGTTCGCGGCGTTGCTGGTGACGACGCAGGAGATCGGAAAGATCGTCGATACCACGCGCGACACATTGTTCCTGGTGATGCTCGCCAGCGTGATCCTCGTGCCATTCTGGCCCAGCCTCGTGCTCGACGAGTCGTACACGCAAGGTTTCCTGCCGGGCGTGCCGCGCCTCGGGGGCCTGGCGCCGCACCCCGTTGCTTTGGGGATGTTCGCGCAGCTCGCCCTGCTGCTGCTGTGGGCCCGCCCCTATCGCAATCGCTGGATCAACGTCATGGCGTGGGCCGTTGGCCTGGGCGTTCTGTTTTTCGCCCAATCGAAGACGGCGTGGCTCGCCTTCATCCTGTGCTCGCTGACGATGCTGATCGTGCGCCATGGGGCCAACGCGTGGCGGCGCGTCGGCGACCCGCGCGAAGGTGCATTCGGCATATTGATGTGCCTGGGCGTCATCGTCGCGGGCCTGTCCGTGCTCTGCCTGTTCCTGTTCACCGAACTCGGCAGCCGCGTCTCCGACTTTCTCGACACCGAGCAAGGCAACCAGCTCATGACGCTGACCGG
>DATLBJ010000026.1:0-8808 GCA_035526975.1 Ramlibacter sp. | reverse complement strand
GGCCGCCGCATCGTTGCACGCAGCGCGCCGCTATCCCGTGTTGACGCTGGCGATGGATGTGGATGGGCAACCGCTGCGCCGCCGCAGTTCCTTCGTCTTCATCGGCAACAACGAGTACAAGATGACCGGCTTCGAGATCGGGGAGCGGGAGCGGCTCGATTCCGGTGTGCTCAGCCTGTATGTCACGCAACGCACCGGGCGTTTCGGCTTGTTGCGGCTGGCGCTGCGCGCGCTCTTCCACCGCCTCGAGCAGGCGCGCGATTTCGACAGCGTCCTTGCGGCGCGCGTGACGGTCGAGACGTCCAAGCGCTTCCTTCACGTCGCCACCGACGGCGAAGTCGTCTTGATGCGCACGCCGCTCGAATACCGTATCCGCCCGCGTGCGTTGCGCGTGCACATGCCCGTCCGCCCGTAGCCCGCATCGGTTCGCGGCATGCACTGACGCCGAGTTCGCCACGGCGCAGCCAACATCAGCGGGCCTATGCAGTACCCCTCCTCCCTTCCCCCCTTTCGTCTCACCGCCACCCTGGCCGCGCTCTGGTTGAGCGCCTGCGGCGGGGGCGGCGACCCCACGATGCCGTCGGCCGCGATGCCGGCCGCGCCCATGGCCGCGGCCTTGCAGCCCCAACTCGCGTCGGCGACGACGGCCGCGCCGGCTTACAGCTGGACGCTGTCGTTCTCCACGCCGCGTATCTGGCACTCGATGTCGGCGAACGCGGATGGCACGGTGATCGTGGCCGGCGAAGCCGGCGGGCCGATTCGCGTTTCGCGCGACGGCGGGTCCACTTGGACCGCGGGCAACAGCCCCAATGCGACGTGGATCTCCAGCGCCAGCACCGCTTCCGGCGACCGCATCTACGCGGTGCAATACGGCGGCGGGCTTTACCTGACCCGCGACTACGGCAACACATGGAACGCGATCGCGAACACGTCGCTGGCGTACGAAGCGGTGGCCACGTCGCAGGACGGAATGCGCGTCGTCGTGGTCGTGCAGAACGGCCCGATCCTCACGAGCAGCGACGGGGGATCGACCTGGCACACGCCCGCGATGCCCGATGGCCAGCCGAATCACTGGTGGCGATGGGTGGACTCGTCCGCCGACGGCCATGCGATCGTCGCCGTGTCGCACAACGGCGAGATCTTCCGCTCCACCAACTACGGCGTGACCTGGGTGCCGTTGAACGTCATGGCCGGCGGCGCGAGCGTGGCCGAGAGCTGGTACCGCGTGAAGGTTTCGTCGGATGGGCAGACCATCGCCGTCGTCGCCAACGCCTTCGGCGGCGCGTCGGGGACCGGCATCTACGTGTCGCACGATGGCGGCGCGACGTGGGTGAAGGGCTTCAGCCTGGTCGCGGACTACACGTTCCTCGCGATGTCGTCGAACGGCCAATTGATCGCCGCGTCGATTTCGAATACCGGATCGACGCCGGGCCGCGTACTCCTCTCGTCCGACGGGGGCGCCACCTTCGCGAAGATGTCGACGCCCGGCAGCGACACGAACTGGCGAGCCGTAGTGATGTCGTCGGCCGGGGACCGCCTCGCGGCCGCAACGGGCGGCTTCAACACGCAATCGACGGGGCTGCTGTACACCGCGCGCTCATCGTCGAGCGCGCCGCCGCCGGCCCCCGCACCGACACCCGCACCCGCTCCGGCGCCGACCCCGGCTCCCGCGCCTGCGCCTTCGCCTTCGCCGTCTCCCAGTCCCGCACCGGCACCTGCCTGCGCCGCACCCGCGTGGAGCGGCTCCATCCACTACATGCCGGGCAACGCTGTCACGCGCCTCGGCAAGGCGTACACGGCCACGCAGCAATCGGCGACCACGTGGAACGAGAACAGCGCGCCGGAATGGACGCCCAACCTGTGGGGCCTCACGGCCACGTGCAGTGGTCCCGCGCCTGCGCCCGCACCCGCCCCCGCGCCCGCGCCGGCCCCGACGCCCGCACCTGCGCCGGCGCCCGCTCCCGCGCCCTCACCGAGCCCGGCGCCCGCACCTGCGCCGGCATGCAGCGCGCCCGACTGGAACAGCAGCACGCGCTACATGCCGGGTGACCGCGTCATGCGCCTGGGCGTGCCCTACACGGCATCGCAAGCATCGGCGAGCGCGTGGAACGTCAACAGCCCGCCGGAGTGGACGCCGAATTACTGGAACAAGGGAACGTGCTAAAAAGCGGATGGCATGGCCATCCGCATCGTCCGCCTCGGCACACCGCGCGCAACCGGCGAAGGATTGCGGCTGGGCACGGTGCGGCGCCCGCCGCGCGGCGTTCCGAAATCCGAATTCGCCAAGCGCGATTTCTACGACACGTGGCTGCCGAACCTGTCGCCTTCGGTGCCATTGATGCATGAAGCGCAGGCGGCCACGACCGACAAGCAGTGGTCTGCCTTCAAGCGCAAGTTCACCGCGGAGATGAAGCAACCCGAGGCGAGCCACTTGCTCGACCTGCTGGCCGCGCTGTCGCACGACACACCGCTGGCGATCGGCTGCTACTGCGAGGACGAGAACCATTGCCACCGCTCGGTGCTGCGCGAATTGCTGGTGCAGCGCGGGGCGAAGGTCACGGCCTAGGCGAGCGCCGCGGCGCAATCGCCCGCGAGGCAGTCGATGAGCATGTCGAAGTCCACAGGTTTCGCGAGATGCGCATCGAAGCCCGCGGCGCCCGAGCGGCGCACGGCTTGCGAATCCGCATAGCCGGACAGTGCGAGCAGCCGGATGTCGGCCGTGCGTTCGTCGGCGCGAAGCGCACGCGCGACCGAGTAACCATCGACGGCGCCCGGCAATCCCAGATCGGAAATCACCACGTCCGGCCGCCATTTCTGCGCTTGCGCAATGCCGCTCGTACCGTCGAAAGCTACACGCACATCGTGGCCGTGCGTCTGCAGGATCATCGCCAGTGTTTCGGCCGAATCCCGGTTGTCCTCGATGAGGAGGATGCGCATCGCCGGCGCGCCACGCGCCTGTTGCGGCTCGCGTTTTTCATGTTCACTGTCCAGCGGGATTCGCAACTCGAAAGTCGCGCCTTGCCCTTCGCCCGCGCTGTGCGCCGCCACGCGCCCCCCGTGCAATTCCGCCAGCCCGCGCGTCAACGCCAACCCGAGGCCCAACCCGCCCTTCGCGCGTGCAAGGCCCTGGTCGGCCTGCGCGAAGGAGTCGAACAGCCGAGGCAGCAATTCGGCGCTGATCCCCGCGCCCGCGTCGCTCACCGCGATGACTGCCTCGTTGCTCGCATGGTCCGCGAAGGCGCGCACCGTCACACGTGCGCCTTGCGCGAAGCGGGCGGCGTTCTGCAAGTAGTTGCCGATCGCCTGCGCAAGGCGCACGGGGTCGCCCTTCACTGGCAAGGGCTCCGCGGGGCACTCCGTGACGAGTTCGATGTTCGCGCTCGTGAGGCTCTCGCGATAGTCTTCCACGATGCCGAGCGCGATCTCCCCGAGGTCGCAGTCTTCCTGCTGCAGTTCGAGCTTGCCGCGCGCAATGCGAGCCACGTCCATGAGGTCATCGAGCAGCCGCGCCATGTGGGCGATCTGGCGTCCGATCACCCCGCTCATGCGCTGCGCCGCCGGCGCCTGGCCCGGCAGCCGCGCCAGGATTTCGGCCGCGTTGCGCACCGGCGCCAGCGGGTTGCGCAGCTCGTGCGCAAGTGTCGCGATGAATTCGTCCTTCCGGCGGTCGGCGTCCCGCAGCGCATCCTGCGCAGCCAACTGCTCGGTCACATCCGTGTTGGTGCCGAACCAGCGCACGATCTTGCCGTTCTGGCCGCGCAGCGGGAACGCACGGGACAGGAACCACCGGTAGCTGCCGTCGGCGGCGCGCAGCGGGAACGTGTCTTCCCACGGTTCGCCCGATGCGATGTGCGCGCGAAACTTTTCCTCGACGCGGCTCACGTGGTCCGGATGGTGCACGGCCTTCCAGCCCCACCCCTCCATCTGCTGCAGAGAGGTCCCCGTGAATTCGTACCAACGGCGGTTGTACCAGTAGATCCATCCCTGCGGATCCGTCATCCACGCCAGCTGAGAGATGTTGTCCGCGAGCGCCTCGAACTGCGCACGCTCTTCCTCGAGCGTGGCGGGTGCGGGGTTGCGGGAATTGGAGTACATCGAAGTAGGAGATGACCGACAAATTCTGCGCTCCGGGCGGTCGCACGGATGTGCAAACCGCGGAGGAGCCCCTCGCAGAGCCGAAAAGCGTGATTTGTAGCTCAGCGAAATGTTCGCTCTAAGGTCACGTCATAGCAACCGGTTGTGGATGGCGGTCGCCGCGACGGCCGCTTCGCCCGCCGCGACGTTGATCTGGTTCAGCCCCGATGCAACGTCGCCGACCGCGTACAGGCCCGGCACCGTCGACTCGAAGTGCGACGAAACCTCGAGCTGGCCGATGTCGTTGGCCTTGGCGCCCAGCGCAGTCGCCAGTTCGGATGCATGCCGCAAGCCGAGCGCCGGATAGAGCACGTCGAAAAACATGCGCCGGCCGTCCGTGAATTCCACCTCGACCCCGGTTTGCGGGTCGCAGTGGATGTGCCGCGGCTGGTGTTCGACGACGTTCACGCCCGCATCGCGCAACTGCTGCAGTTGCGCTTCTTCGCACTTGCTTTGGGTGCCGAGCGACAACCACGTCACCTCGTTGTCGAAGCCCGCGACGAAATTGGATTCGCGCAGCCCGTGCACTTCGCGCCCGAGCACCGCGACCTTCTTGCCTTGCGTCTCGAAGCCATCGCACACCGGGCAGTAGCGCACGTGACCCGACTTCAGCGACTCGGCCAGGCCCGTCACTTCCGGTTCGACGTCGTGGGCACCGGTCGCGAGAATCACGAACGGCGCGCGGAATTGCGCGGAGCCGGCGTGCGCCTCGAAGCCCTCGCCGGTTCTTGCCAATCGCTCGACGCGACCGATTTCGAGCTTCGCGCCGAACCTGGCCGCGTGCTCGCGCATGCGCACCAGCAGGTCCTCGCCGGCGATTCCATCGGGAAAGCCCAGCACGTTGCGCGTTTTCGGGATCACTGCCAGGCGGCTCTTGCCTTCATCGATGACGACACAACGCCGCTTGAAGCGCCCGAGGTAGACCGCGGCCATCAGCCCGGCGGGCCCGCCGCCGATGACGAGGCAGTCCAGCTCGGTCACGATGCGTGAGGGATCAGGCAGCGGCGTGCTCCGCTTGCAGCGCGGCGGCCACCGCGGAGCCGAGCGACTTGATGTCGAAGGGTTTGCGCAGCACCAGGGGCTTGCCCGCAAGACGCTCGACCGCCACCATGTCGGCATACCCCGTCGCCAGGATTGCGGGCAGCTCGCCCACGAGCTCGCGCGCCTTGGAAATCACTTCCGCGCCCGTCATGTCGGGCATCGCGTAGTCGACGACGAGCAGGTCGGGCTTCGCGCGCCGGATCGCCTCGAGGCCATCGGTGCCGTTCGCCGCTTCGCTCACGGCGTAGCCGATCACGCCCAGGCATTCGACGATCACACGGCGCACGTCCGCGTCGTCTTCGACCACGAGGATGTGCCGGGACTTCTCCGCTTGTGGCAGGGACTCGGCCGCGCTCGGTTCCGCAAGGTCGTCCTCGGTGTGCTCACGCGCGCACGGGAAATACATCTCCACCGTGGTGCCCTTGCCGATTTCGCTGCGGATGAACGCGACGCCGCCGGACTGCCGGGCGAAGCCGTACACCTGCGACAGGCCCAGTCCGGTGCCGCTGCCGACAGGCTTCGTGGTGAAGAACGGATCGAAGACCTTGGTGAGCAGCTGGGTCGGGATCCCGGGCCCCGTGTCGCTGACCGACAGCACGGCGTAGTCGCCGGGTTCGAGCTGGCCCTCGGCGTCGACGCTCGCCTTCTTGCAGGTCGAGATCGTCAGCGTGCCGCCGTCGGGCATTGCATCGCGCGAATTGACGGCGAGATTGAGCACGGCCATTTCGAACTGGCTGGCGTCCACCATGATCGGGCAATCGGGATCGCACAACTCGAATTCCACGTGCACCGCCGAACCTGCGGAGATCTCGATCAGGTCGCGCATGCCGTGCAGCACCTTGTTCACGTGCGTGAGCCGCGAATGCAGCGACTGCGTACGCGCGAACGAGAGCAGCTGGCCTGTGAGTTTCGAGCCGCGCCGGGCGGCGGATTTTGCACGTTCGACGACGGGCCTGACCTTTTCCTCATTCGCATAGAGCGAAATCAGCTCGAGGTTCATGTTGACCACGTGCAGGAGGTTGTTGAAGTCGTGCGCGATGCCGCCGGTCAGGCGCCCGAGCGCTTCCATCTTCTGGCTTTGCGTGAGCTGGGCCTGCGCGCGCTCGCGTTCCGCGATCTCCTTCATCAGGCGGTTGTTCGCCGTCGCGAGCTCGATCGTGCGGTCTTCGATGCGGCGCTCGAGGTCGCTATTGAGTTTTTGCACTTCGGCCTGCGCGCGGCCGATCTCGTCGAGATGCTGCCGCGTGACGTACTGGCGCCGGCGTGCGCGCACAGCTGCGTCCGCGGCCGACAGCAGGGTCTGCGCGTTGAGCGGGCGCTCCAGCAGGATGACGTTGCCGAGTGCCCGCAGCTTCTGGACCGCGACGGGCGCGCGGGGAGCAACTTGCCGCGACGCAAGCACGATGAACGGGAAATCGGACCACGGCGGCTGCGTGTCGAGCCAGCCGTTCAGCAGGCTCATCAGGCTGTCGTCCGCGACGGCCTCTTCCGTGATCACTGTCGCGGCAGCGCCTTCCTTGATGGCCGCGACAAGCTGCGCGGGCGTATTGCACACGAGACCGCGGTGGTGCGGCTGGATCACGCCCTTGATCACCGCGGCATCGCGCCCCCGTGGGGCGTGGACCAGGACGCGCAGTTCCATCAGGCGCGCTTTCCGTCGGCGTCGGAAAGGAGCGGGACCTTGCCCCGGTACTTCGCGACGCCGCTCATCACACCTTCGAAATCGGTCAAGGCGTCGCCGACCTGGATTCCTTCGCTCGTCACGCGGAACTCGCGGACCGTGAGTTCGTGCGCACTGGTTCGGCTCTTGACCACGGACACGGCCTTCAGCAGGCTTCCCCGGCCTTCGAAGAAGCGGAACATCAGGATGCCGTCGGAAAGGTACGAGAGGTCGATGTCGCTTCGCATCTGGCCGACCACGCCGTGCTGCGACAGGATCAGCACCGTCACGACGCCTTGCTGGTTCAGGTAGCTCAGCACCTCGTGCATCTGGAGCAGCAGGTGCTTGTCGCCGGGCATCGCCTGCAGGTAGGCATTGAGGCTGTCGATGACCACGGTGCGTGAACCGGCTTCGACGCAAGCACGCACGAAGTTCGCGAACGCGCCGGGAGCGACTTCCGCGGGGTCCAGCGTGTGGATCGCGAGCTGCCCGTCGTGCAGGAAGGGCTCGACGTCGAGCCCCACCGCCCGCGCACGCGTGAGCAAGGTGTTCAGCCCCTCGTCGAAGAGGAAATACGTCGCCTTCTCGCCGCGAAGCAGCGCATCGCGCACGCACGAGATCGCGGTGGTCGTCTTGCCGACACCGGACGGGCCCGTGAACAAGGTATTGCTGGCTCGCGAGAGGCCCCCGCCGAGGAGCTCGTCGAGTGCGGGCGAACCGGTGCTCACGAGCTCCGGCTTGTGCGTCGACTTGTGCTCGGAAGCCACGAGCCGCGGAAAGACTTCGAGCCCGCCGGTTTCCAGCGAGCAATCGTGTTCGCCGCCGCGGATGGGGATACCGCGCATCTTGACGATGCGCAGGCGGCGGCG
Source organism: Ramlibacter sp. (assembly GCA_035526975.1). Taxonomy (GTDB): domain Bacteria; phylum Pseudomonadota; class Gammaproteobacteria; order Burkholderiales; family Burkholderiaceae_C; genus Ramlibacter. The sequence goes on along the minus strand of DATLBJ010000026.1, from coordinate 1,104 downwards.
CTCGGGGCCGTATGCGTTGGTGTACTGCTCGAAACTGATCACGCCGTGCGCGATCGAGTGAAGCTGGAGTTCCTCGTGCTGCGCGCTGCGGTCATCGAGCAGGAGCACGGTGCAATCGCGGGCCGCGAAAAACGATTTGAGCGCGAGGACCTGGCGCCGGTAGCGCAGCGGGTGCTGCGCAAGCAGGCGCATTTCGGACAGGCTGTCGAAGACGATGCGGCGCGGCTTGACTCGGTCGGTGATGGCCATGATCTCGCGCGTCGTTTCTCCGAGCTCGACTTCGGAGGGATGCAACACCGACTGTTCGGCGTCGGGACTCAACCCGTCCTCGGTCATCAATTCGAAGATGTCGATGCCGTCGAGCGACCAGCCGTGAGACGCCGCGACGGTGAGAAGCTCGCTCTTCGTCTCCGACAGCGTGATGTACAGCCCCGCTTCGCCGAGCTCGCTTCCCTTGAGCAGGAATTGCAGACCGAGCGTCGTCTTGCCGGACCCCGGCGTGCCCTCGACGAGGTAAAGATGGCCCGAGGGCAGTCCCCCGCCCAGGACGTCGTCAAGCCCCGCGATCCCCGTTGGGGCGCGTTGCTGTTCGGGGATGGATTTCGCTGCGGGGACCAGGCGCATCGATGGAATTCTCATTGGCGTGGAACTCGAATGTTCAGCCAATCGTATTCGTGAACGGCCCGGGTGCCCTGTAGGAGCACGCTGACAGTTGAGCTAGGCGCGGCCGGAAGCCTCGGATTCCTGCAGCGTGCGCCACATGACCTTGCCGCTGCCGCTCTTTGGCAGCCCATCCATGAACTGCACGATCTTCGGCGCCTTGTACACGGCCATGTTCTCGCGGCACCACGCGATGATTTCCCCTTCGCTCACCTGCCCCTTGAACGCGGGGCGCAGCACGACCACGGCCTTCACTGTTTCGCCGCGGTACTCGTCTTTCGCGGAGATCACGCAGGCTTCGGCGATCGCGGGATGGCGGAACATCAGTGCCTCGACTTCGGCGGGCCAGACCTTGAAGCCGGACGCATTGATCATCCGCTTCAAGCGGTCGGTGAGGAAGAAGTAGCCGTCCTCGTCGACTCGGCCGAGGTCGCCGGTGCGGAA
>DATLBJ010000025.1:0-73419 GCA_035526975.1 Ramlibacter sp. | reverse complement strand
CCACAGCTGCAGCACGCGCGCGCGCATCTGCGCTTCATTCGCAGCGAGCTCGCGCGGCGCCAATGCGTCCTTCGGCAGCGCGCGCGCCTTGATCTCGTCGCGCTGCGTGAGCAGGTTGGCGATCATGCGCTCGGCATCGAGGATGCTCTTGCGCTGCACTTCGGTCGGATGCGCCGTGAGCACTGGCGAGAGGTAGCTGTGCGCAAGCAGTTGCGAGACGGCCCTCGAATTGACCCCGGCCCAGCGCAAGCGCGCCAGCGCCACTTCGATGCTGCCTTCCTGCTGGTCGCCGGCGCGTTCGTGGACGGTGCGGCGGCGAATGTGGTGCCGATCCTCCGCGAGATTGGCCAGGTGCGAGAAGTACGTGAACGCGCGAATCACGCGCACGGTCTGCTCGCCCGTCAGCGACTTCAGCAAACTCTTGAGCGAGCGATCGGCATCATGGTCGGCGTCGCGCCGGAATGCCACCGACAGTTTGCGAATCTTCTCGACCTGGTCGAATGCCTCGACGCCCTCCTGCTCGCGAATCACATCGCCAAGGATGCGGCCGAGCAGGCGGATGTCCTCGACGAGGGGTTTTTCGTTCTCGCGCGCACGGCGCGAAGGCGGGAGCGGTTGTGTGTCGGCTGGCACGAGGGAATGCTAGCATCGACGCCTTCCAAAGCATTGCAAGCGGATGACGATGAGCAAGCTGGTGATCGCCACGCGCGAAAGCCGTCTGGCCCTGTGGCAGGCGGAACACGTGAAGGCATTGCTCGAGTCGCGCGGCCACTCCGTGTCGCTCCTGGGCATGACCACGCGCGGCGACCAGATCCTGGATCGCAGCCTGAGCAAGGTCGGCGGCAAGGGACTCTTCGTGAAGGAACTCGAGGTCGCGCTCGATGAAGGCCGCGCCGACCTCGCTGTGCATTCGCTCAAGGACGTGCCGATGGAATTGCCCGACGGCTTTGCCCTGGCATGCGTGCTGGAACGCGAAGACCCGCGCGACGCTTTCGTCTCCAACAAATACGAAACTCTGGAGCAGTTGCCGCAAGGGGCCGTCATCGGCACTTCCAGCTTGCGGCGCGTCGTGCTGCTGCGCGCCATGCGTCCCGACCTCCAGATCGAACCGCTGCGCGGCAATCTCGACACACGCCTTCGCAAGCTCGACGAAGGCCAGTACGACGCTATCGTGCTCGCGGCGGCGGGGCTCAAGCGCTTGGGGCTCTCGCAAAGAATCAAGCGGGTCTTCGAGCCCGAGCAGATGCTGCCCGCTGCGGGCCAGGGCGCCCTGGGAATCGAAGCGCGAACGTCGCGGCGCGATCTTCTGGAGATGCTCGAACCCTTGGCGCATCAGACCACATGGCTCGCGGTGGCGGCGGAGCGAGAAGTCAGCCGAGCGATGGGCGGAAGCTGCTCGATGCCGTTGGCCGCCTTTGCAACGTTCTCGGGCGAGTACCTTCAACTGCGTGCCGTGTGGGGCAACGAGGCCAGGCCGGGCGAGCTCGTGCGCGCGCAATCCGCCATCGCCGCTGCCGGCATCGCCCAGGCGCAGCAGCTCGGCGCGGAAGTCGCAGCCAAATTGCAGGCGGGCGGCGCCCGCTAGCGCCGCCATGCGCGTCGTCGTCACCCGACCCGCGGCCGAAGCGGCACAGTGGCAGCACGAGCTGCACGCACGCGGCTTCGATGCCATCGCGCTCCCGTTGATCGATATCCAGCCCATCGCGGATGCGTCTGCCCTGCAACAGTGCTGGGCCCGAATCGATTCGTATCGCGCCGCGATGTTCGTGAGCGCGAATGCCGTCCGCGGATTTTTCGCTGCCAAGCTCGGCCGCGCGTCGTTCACGCCGCGCGCGTGGGCGACGGGGCCGGGAACACACAACGCCCTGCTTGCGGCAGGCGTGGCGGCTTCGCAGATCGATTGCCCGGCCGAAGAGGCGCTGCGATTCGATTCGGAGTCGCTTTGGGAAAGCATCCAGGCGCAATGCCATCAAGGCGGCCGCGTGCTCATCGTGCGCGGCGGGGAAGGCCGCGACTGGCTCGAGCAGCGGCTCGCCGAGAAAGGTGTCGCGGTGGAAGCGGTGGCGGCGTACTCGCGGCAGCGGCCGCACTGGACGCACCACGAGCGCGCGGTCGCCGCATCCGCCGCCGATAGCGCGTGGATCCTCAGCAGCTCCGAGGCGATCGCGAACTTGCAGGCGCTGCTCCCCGGGCAGCGCTGGGACGGTGCAAGCGCTGTCGCGACGCATCCGCGCATCGCGCAGGCGGCGCGAGACGCGGGCTTCGGCGTTGTTTGCGAGTCACGACCGTCCATGCCCGAAGTCATCGCCGCCCTAGAATCGCTCGGATGAGTTCCGAGCCCGTTGCAGTCGACCCCGTTCCGGAGGTGAGCGCGCCGGGTGCGGTCGTCGTTGCGCGCGGGCTGATGTATGCGTTGATCGTGATCGCGTCACTGGCACTCATCTCGAGCGGCTTCTTGTGGCAAAAGCTCTCCAACATCCAGGAACAGCTCGCGCGGCAAAGCCAGGAAGCCGGCAACAACGCGGTCGAAGCGCGCACGCTCGCCAGGCAGGCGCAGGAACTCGCGCGCGAAACCGCGGCGCGTCAAGCCGTGCTGGACACCCGCCTTGCCGAAGTGGCGCTGCAACGCACGCAGGTCGAAGAGCTGATCCAGAGCCTTTCGCGATCGCGCGACGAAAACACACTGGTCGACATCGAATCCGCCCTGCGCCTGGCGCAGCAGCAGGCGCAGGTGACCGGCAGTGTCGAGCCCTTGCTTGCCGCGCTTCGCAGCGCCGACCAGCGCGTCGAGCGAGGGGGCCCGCGCCTGGCGCGCGTTCGCGCCGCGCTGCTGCGCGACATCGACCGCATCAAGGGCGCGCCGGCCACCGATATCCCGGGCTTGCTTTCGCGCATCGACGATATCGCGCGCCAGGTCGACGAGTTGCCGCTGGCCAATGCGGTGGCATCGACAGCGCCGGCGTCCGCGCGCAAGAAGGACGCAGCGCCCAGGCCATCGTGGTGGGAACAGGCGCTTGCCGACATTCGCGAAGAGGCGCGCGGCCTGGTGCGCGTCAGCCGCATCGACGAACCCGAGGCGGCGCTCGTCGCTCCCGAGCAGGGCTTCTTCGTGCGCGAGAACCTCAAGCTCAAGCTGCTCAATGCGCGCCTCGAAGTGCTGTCGCGGCAGAACGATTCCGCGCGCGGCGACATCGGCTCCGCCGCGGCGGCGCTGCGCAAGTATTTCGACATGAATTCGCGCCGGACCCAGGCGGCCGTGCAGCAGTTGCAGCAGATCCAGTCGCAGCTTCGCGTGACGGAGTTGCCGCGCATCGACGAAACACTTGCGGTGCTCGCCACGGCCGCCGCCGGAAAGTAAGCAGGCATGCGCGCTGCGTTGTGGTTGCTGGCCCTGTTCGGCATCGCGGTGGCAGTCGCGCTGTTCGCCGGTAACAACCAGGGCACCGTCACGTTGTTCTGGCCGCCGTGGCGAATGGACCTGCGGCTCAATCTCGTGCTGCTCGTGCTCGTCGGCGCTTTCGTGCTGCTGCATTTCGTGCTGCGCGCCCTGGCCGCGCTGTTCGATATCCCGCGGCAAGCGTTGCGATGGCGTACACAGCAGAAGGAGCGCGCAATGCATGCCGCGATGCTCGATGCGGTGTCGCACTTGCTGTCCGGACGCTTCATCCGCGCACGCAAGGCAGCCGAATCGGCCATCGCGCAGGAGAAGTCGCTGGCGGGCGGCGGACATGCACCTGCGAACGGCGCGCAGGTTCGCACGCTCGCGCACCTGCTGGCTGCGGAGAGCGCGCAGTCGCTGCAGGACAAGGGCGCCCGCGAAGAACACCTGAAGCTCGCGCTGGAGGAAGGCTCGGCGCGCGACGCGCAGGAGACGCGCGAGGGCGCGTTGATGCGTGCCGCGCGGTGGTCGCTCGATGACCGTGACCCGGAAGCCGCCATCGTCTGGCTGCGCGAGTTGCCGCAAGGCGCCGCCCGGCGCACGCTTGCACTGCGCACGAAGCTCAAGGCCGCCCGGCTCGCGCGCCGCACCGCCGAGGCGCTCGAAACCGCGCGGCTGCTGTCGAAGCATCGCGCCTTTTCCAGCGTGGCGGCGGAGAGCATCGTGCGCGGGCTGGCGACCGACATGCTCAATGGCGTGCACGACGCACAGCAGCTTCAGCGCACCTGGTTGTCGCTGGAGGAAGGCGAACGCGCGATGCCCGAGCTTGCGATCCACGCTGCGCAACGCTTCATCGCATTGGGGGGCGACCCGCAGACCGGCCGCGACTGGTTGCTGCCCGTGTGGGACCAGCAGCATCAGCTCGATGAGCCGCTCAAGGTCAAGCTTGCGCGGGCGCTCGAGACGGGGCTCGACTCCATCGACGGAACGTGGCTCGCGCGCATCGAGAGCGCGCAACGCGCGAATCCGCGCGATGCCACCCTGCAATACCTCGCCGGCATGGCCTGCATGAAGCGCCAGCTGTGGGGCAAGGCGCAGCAATTGATGTCGCAAGCGGCGCCCGCATTGCACGACCGCGCGCTCCAGCGCAATGCGTGGCGCGCTGTGGCCGAACTCGCGGAGCAGCGCGGCGACATGCTGGCCGCCGCGCACGCCTGGAAAAAAGCCGCTACGGAGTAGCGCTTATTGCACGGGCTGTTGCTGCTCGAAGGGCAGTTGCAGGTTGCGCAGGTCGCGCTTCGTTTCCACCAGCACCAAGGGGCCTTCGTCGATCACGACCAGCGGCGGGCGCTCGCGCGGAACCCGCACAGGCTTCGGCTCGGCGGCAATCGCGGCCTGCACGGCAGCGATCTTGTCCGCATCCGAATTGACCCATTGAAGGCCCGACCCTTCGGCGACGTGCATCAGCGCGTCGACGGGGAGGCTGTAGGGCGCAACCTTCGGCATTCCGCGCGACTTTGTCTGTGTCGGCGCAGCCGGAGCGGCCGCAACAACTGGCGCAACGGCTTCGCGAACCGGTGTGGAGTCGCGCGGTGCTTCCGGCGCGACGCCTTCGTTCGACGCGGACATGCCTTCGTCGCGCGGGCCACGCTCGCGGCGGTCACGGCCGTAGCGGTCGCGCGAACGACGCTCGCCGCGGCGCTCTTCGCCTTGCACCCCTTGTTCGCCTTCGTGCTGCTGTTGCGGCGGGGCCTCGGCCGCCATGCCGTCCAGCGGCTGCTGCTCTCCGGTGGACTGCTCCTGCGCGAGGGGATCGCGCGGCGCGCGGTCGCCACGGCTGCGGTCCCGGTTGCGATCGCGATCGCGCCGGCCGTCGCCACGTTCGCCGCGCGGTTGCGGCTGCTGGCCTTCGCCGCGTTGGGCATCGACCGGCGTCGTCACGTCGCCCGGCTGGTTCTCCGCAGCCATGCGGCGCTGGCGCGCCTCGTGGCGCTCGCGGCTCTCGCGCGGCTCTCGGCTGTCGCGTTGCTCACGGGGCTCGCGCGGCTCTCGTTGCTCACGCGGTTCACGTTGTTCGCGCTGCTCCGGGCGGTCGCGCCGTTGCTGCGGATCGTCGCGACGCGGCTGCTGGTTCTCCGCGCCTTCGGCGGCCACGCGTTCGCGGCGCTGCGGGTCGCCGCCTTGCTGGCGCTGGTCGCCGCGATTGCGGTCACGGCCGCCGCGACTGCGGTCGCGATCCCGGTCACGACGGTCGCCTCCGCGGTGTTCGCCGCGTTGCTGCTGGCCGTCGCGGCGCGGTTGTTCTTCCTTCTTCGCTTGCTGCTGCACGGGTGCGACGGACGCCGGGGCCGGGGCGGCACCGAAGATGCGCTTGAGCCATCCGGTGAAGCCGCTCTCGGCGGCGGCGGGGGCAGCAACGACTGGCGGACGCGCGGGCACGGGTACCGGCGCCTTCGCGGCTTGCGGTGCGCGCACCGGTTGCGCCGGCTGTACCGGCGGCACGGGCTTCGCCTCGGGCATCGGTGCCGGCAGGTCGGGCAGCACGCCCTTGATGACCGGCTCCTGCTTGTTGGTGCGCTCGTGCGACCGGCGGGTCACCGTGGTCTCGTCCTCGAAATCCTCGGCCATGTGGTAGCTGGCCTGCAGGTTGTCCAGGCGTGCGTCGTCGTGCTTCAGGCGCTCGAGCTTGTAGTGCGGTGTCTCGAGCGTCTTGTTCGGCACCATGAGCACCGCAATGCGCTGCTTCAATTCGATCTTGGCGATTTCGTTGCGCTTTTCGTTCAACAGGAACGACGCGACTTCGACGGGCACCTGCACGTGCACGGCAGCCGTTCCGTCCTTCATCGACTCTTCCTGGATCACGCGCAGGATCTGCAGCGCTGAGCTTTCCGTGTCGCGGATGTGGCCGTGGCCGCCGCAACGCGGGCAGGGGATGGACGCGCCTTCGGACAAGGCCGGGCGCAGGCGCTGGCGGCTCATCTCCATCAACCCGAACTTGCTGATCGTGCCGAACTGCACGCGCGCACGATCCTGCCGCAGCGCGTCGCGCAAGCGGTTCTCGACTTCGCGGCGGTTCTTCGACTCTTCCATGTCGATGAAGTCGATGACGATCAGGCCGCCCAGGTCGCGCAGGCGCATCTGGCGCGCGACTTCGTCGGCCGCTTCGAGGTTCGTGCGTGTGGCGGTCTCTTCGATGTCGCCGCCCTTGATGGCGCGCGCCGACTTGACGTCGATGGACACGAGGGCTTCGGTGTGGTCGATGACCACGACACCGCCGGAAGGCAGCTTCACTTCACGCGCATACGCCGATTCGATCTGGTGCTCGATCTGGAAGCGCGAGAACAGCGGCGCGTCGTCGCGATAGCGCTTCACCTTCGCCGCATGCTCGGGCATGACGTGCGACATGAACTGGTGCGCCTGGTCGAAGATGTCGTCGGTGTCGATCAGGATGTCGCCGACATCGCTGTTGAAGTAGTCGCGGATGCAGCGAATGACGAGCGACGACTCCTGGTAGATCAGGAACGCGCCCTTGCCGGCCTTCGCGGCGCCGTCGATGGCGGTCCACAGCTTGAGCAGGTAATTCAGGTCCCACTGCAGTTCGGCGGCGGCGCGGCCGATGCCGGCCGTGCGCGCGATGATGGACATGCCGTTGGGATACTCCAGCTGGTCCATCGCCCCCTTGAGCTCGGCGCGGTCGTCGCCCTCGATGCGGCGCGAGACACCGCCGCCGCGCGGGTTGTTCGGCATCAGCACGACGTAACGGCCCGCGAGGGAGACGAACGTGGTGAGTGCCGCGCCCTTGTTGCCGCGCTCTTCCTTCTCGACCTGGACCAGGAGTTCCTGGCCTTCCCGGATCACGTCATTGATGCGCGCCTGCGACGGCGAGGCGTTGCCCTGGAAGTACGTCCGTGAAATTTCCTTGAACGGCAGGAAGCCGTGGCGGTCTTCGCCGTAGTCGACGAAGCAGGCTTCCAGCGAAGGCTCGACACGGGTGACGACCGCCTTGTAGATATTGCCCTTGCGCTGTTCGCGCCCTTCGATCTCGATTTCGTAGTCGAGGAGCTTCTGCCCGTCGACAATGGCCAGCCGGCGCTCTTCGGCCTGCGTGGCGTTAATGAGCATGCGTTTCATGCGTCACCTTCTTCTTTTGTCAAAACATCAACAGCTCCGTGACGGAGCAACGATGCCGCGAGAAGACGCCTTGAAACGAGCGGAAAGCGTGCCGGAGCTTGGCTTACGCGAGCGGGGGGCTCGAGCGAAGCTGCCAGGGCACGTGGATGGGGGCGAGAGCGACGAAACGCGCGCGCGTTGCCGGCAATGCGGCGATCGCGGGGCGCGTCAGGGAGAAGCCGGGCGACATGGCGCGGATTGGCGACGGGCTCATGAGCCATCTCCAGCACGCCATGATGAACGCCAGCAGCACTTTGTTCTCGCTTTGATCCGCCTGCAAGCTTGTGCGCCTGCAGGCTGGGGATTCCGTATCGGTGTTTCGGGTGTCGGCCTCGCGGCCTGCCAGCGCGGCATGGACGATTGCGTGGACTAAACTCCAAGCCAAATCAACCACTTACGGCCAAACGCTAGTGAAACGGATTATAGGTGACGAATCGGTCGCCGCAATCGCGCAAGCGAAAAGGCTGGTAGTGGGCGAGGAATCCGCCGGCCAGCGCCTCGACAACTTCCTGATGCGCAAGCTCAAGGGCGTGCCCAAGACGCACGTCTACCGGATCATCCGCAGCGGCGAAGTGCGCGTGAACAAGGGCCGCGCTTCGGCCGAGACGCGCGTCGAAAGCGGTGACGTCATCCGCGTCCCCCCCGTGCGCGTGGCGGAGAAGGCCGACCCGCGGCCGGCGCCGGCGCGCGACTTCCCGGTGCTTTTCGAGGACGAGCACCTGATTGCGATCGACAAGCCCGCGGGCGTGGCGGTGCACGGCGGCAGCGGCGTGAACTTCGGCGTGATCGAACAGCTGAGGCAGGCGCGGCCGACGGCGAAGATGCTCGAGCTCGTGCATCGCCTCGATCGGGAGACGTCGGGAATCCTGCTCGTCGCGAAGAAGCGCTCGGCACTGACGAAGCTCCAGGACCAGTTCCGCGATCGCGAAACCGGCAAGACCTATCTCGCGCTGGTCACCGGCGCGTGGGCGGCAAGCAAGAAGGTGATCGACCTGCCGCTGCACAAATATTTGCAGGCCGACGGCGAGCGGCGCGTGAAAGTTGTCGCGAAGGACGATCCGGACGGCATGCGCGCGATCACGCTCGTCAAGGTCGCCAGCAAGCTGCGCGACTTCATCCTGCTCGAAGTGACGATCAAGACCGGCCGCACCCACCAGATCCGCGTGCATCTCGCGGCGTCGGGCTTGCCGATCGTGGGCGACGACAAGTACGGCGACTTCGACTTGAACAAGCGCGTGGCGAAGGAGGGCTTGAAGCGAATGTTCCTGCACGCATGGCGCTTGCGCTTCACGCATCCCTCGAGCGGCGAAGAGATGGCGCTGGAAAGCCCGCTGCCGGCGGAGCTTCAGGCCTTCGCCGACGCGCGGGCCTTGTAACCCTGCGCTTCGTCGCTGCGCCCCAGCGCCTTCAGCAACACGGCGAGGTTCTTGAGGAACAAGGGCGAATCCTTCAGCGCTATGGCGCGGCGGATCGATTTTTCCGCTTCGGCCGACTGCCCCATCTCGTGCTGGATCAGGCCCTTGAGGTGCCACGCGTCCGCATTGTCCTTGTCCTTTGCCAGCACGGCTTCGTAGCCTCGCAGCGCATCGTGCGCGCGCTTGGCCTGGTGCGCGGCGACCGACCATTCGAGCAGCGATTGGACATTCGTGTTGCCGTCGACTTCCTTGTGCAAGGCACGTGCAACCTTTGCGATCACGGGGTTCCACTTCGCGTCCTCGCCCTGGCGGAACAGGCGCATCACACCCGGGTACCACGGCGAATCGTCTCGATCCCGCAGCCAGCGCCAATCGGTCGCGATCGCGGGCAACAGCACCCAGACCTGTTTCCCCAGCGCACCCGCCAGATGCGCGATCGCGGTGTCCACGCAGATCACGAGATCGAGCTGCGACACGATCGCGGCCGCATCGGCGAAATCGGCCATCTCGTGGCCGAGCGCAATGAGCGGCTGGGCCGGCGACGCGTGCTTCGCCTCATCTTCGCCTTCCCCCTTTTGGAGGCTGGCGAAACCAACACCCGCGATATCCCACAGTGGCGCGAGATCCTGCAGCGAGCCCAGCGAGCGCTGCGCATCGTTGCCATGTTGCTTCGATCCCTTCCACACGAGCCCCACCTTGAACCCCGAGGGCAGCTTTCCGCGCCACCGCGAGACGCGTTGCGGGTCAGGGCGGATGTAGGGGATCGCGCCGGGAATGGTGCCGAGCGTTGTCGCGAAGCGGGTTGCCAGGCTGAGTGCAGGGCTCCAGTAGTCGCACGACGGGATCTGCGTCCGCGACGTGACCACGCGATCGACGTCCTTCGCCTCGCGCATCAGGTCGGCGAGTGCGGGTTTGCAGCGCACTGCGACCCGCTTTGCCCCGCGTTGCTTGAGCAGCGTCGCGTAGCGCACGAACTGGATCTCGTCGCCGAAGCCTTGCTCGGGCCAGATCAGGAAAGTCTTGCCCTGGAGCGGCTCGCCCTGCCACCGCGGGAAGGGCAGCTCGGGGATGTCCTGCCGGTTCGTCTCGATGCGCGGCGACAGGCGCGCTTCGTACAACGGCCAGCCGCGCGCGAAATCGCCTTGCGCAAGCAACATGCTCGCGACGTTGAGCTTGGCAATGTCGAGAGTCGGCGCGAGCTCCATCGCCTTCGTGCAGGTCTTGATGGCCTCTGCGAAATGCCCCCGGGCCTGCAAGGCGGCGCCCAGGTTGTTCAGCACGTCGCCATTTTTCGCATCCAGCTTCGCTGCGACCCGGAGCACTTCGATCGCCTCGTCGAAGCGCCCTGAATCCAGCAAGAACAGGCCGAGGTTGTTATGGGCGGAAGGATGTTTCGGCTCGAGTGCGATCGCGCGGCGATAAAGCGATTCGGCTTCGGGTCCGCGACCTTGCGCCGCGAGCATCGCACCAAGGTTGCTTATTGCGGTTGCAAGGAAAGGATCGGCGGCGAGGGCGGCGCGGAATTCCGCTTCCGCCTCCTGCCCCCGGCCAGTGCCGCGCAGGATCGCACCGAGGTTCGTATGGGCACCCGCGTGCCCAGGGTCGAGCCTCAGCGCCTCTCGCGCGAATGCTTCAGCGGTCGCCGCTTCACCCGCCTGCCACGCAAGCGCGCTGTTGCGGCTGAGTGCATCCGCGGTGGGCTTCTTTGCAGTCGCCATCCTGCTGTCCTTCGCGGCCAGTATAAGCACGCACGACGGGGATAATCCGGCATGTCTTCAATGCGCCCGCGACGCTTCGACCTGATCGCTTTCGACTGGGACGGCACGCTGTTCGATTCCACCCGGATCATCGTCCGCTGCATCCAGCGCGCTGTCGCGGATGTCGGCGGCACCGTGCCCGGAGATCGCGAAGCCGCGTACGTGATCGGCATGGGCCTCATGCAGGCGCTGGCGCACGCCGCCCCCGACGTGCCGCAGGACAAATACCCGGAGCTCGGTGCGCGCTACCGCCATCACTACACGGCGCACCAGGACGACCTGGTGCTGTTCGACGGTGTGATGCCCATGCTGGACGACTTGAAGGCACGGCATCACCGGCTCGCGGTGGCCACTGGAAAATCCCGTCGCGGCCTCGACGATGCCTTGAAGTCGTCGCAACTTCACGGTGTATTCGACGGCTCGCGCACCGCGGACGAAACCGCGGGCAAGCCACATCCGCGCATGCTCGAGGAGCTGATGCGCGAGTTCGGCACCCATCCGGAACACACGCTGATGATCGGCGACACCACGCACGACTTGCAGATGGCCGTGAACGCCGGTTGTGCGTCGGTCGGCGTGAGCTACGGGGCGCACGAACCCGGCGAATTCCAATCGCTCTCGCCCTTGTTCGTTGCCGGCTCGGTCGGTGATTTGCACCGATGGCTCATGGAGAACGCATGACGGCGGATGCCCGCGAGATTGCGCTGTGCAACTCCGGTGAGCTGCAGGACGGCGGGGTCGCCGTGCCTTTCGACGTGGTGTACGGCGGCCAGACCTGCCGTGCCTTCGCGATCCGATACGAAGGCCAGGTGCACGCGTACCTCAATCGCTGTTCGCATGTTGCGATGGAACTGGATTGGCAGCCGAACCGCTTCTTCGACGACTCGGGGCGGTGGCTGCTGTGCGGCACTCACGGTGCGGTGTACGAGCCCGACTCCGGTGCCTGCGCGGGGGGCCCCTGCAACCGCGGGCTCGTGAAGATCAGCCTCAGCGAACGCGACGGCGTGGTGCACTGGCATACTGACTACAACCTCCAACCCGTGGTGTTCTAGAAGCAATGAATGACTTCCCGCCCGAAACTCCCGGTGTGCCGCCCCCTCCCGCGACGCCCTCCTGGGAACGCGCCACATTCGAACGCCTGATGTTCGCGACGCTTGCGGAGCAGCGCGCTGCCCGCCGCTGGAAGACGATCCGCAGCCTCGCATGGCTCGCGTTCTTCGTCTTCGTCATCTGGGGCCTCACGCATCGCAGCTCGCCCAGCGCCGACAAGTCAGCCGCGCACACCGCGGTCGTCGAGATCAAGGGCGAGATCGCATCGGGCGGCGACGCGAGCGCGGAATCCGTCGTTGCCGCGATGCGCAGTGCGATGGAAGACAGCGGCGCGCAAGGCATCGTGCTGCTGATCAATTCGCCCGGCGGCAGCCCGGTGCAGGCGGGGATCATCAACGATGAGATCCGCCGCCTGAAAGCCAAGTACAAGAAGCCGATCTACGCGGTGGTCGAAGAGTCGTGCGCCTCGGCGGCGTACTACATCGCAGCGGCGACCGACCGCATCTTCGTGGACAAGGCAAGCATCGTCGGCAGCATCGGAGTGCTGATGGATGGCTTCGGCTTCACGGGCCTGATGGAAAAACTCGGCGTCGAGCGCCGCCTGCTGACTGCAGGGGAGAACAAGGGCTTCCTCGACCCGTTCAGCCCGCAGACGGACAAGCAACGCGCCTATGCGCAGCAGATGCTCGACCAGATCCACAAGCAGTTCATCGATGCGGTAAAGGCCGGCCGCGGCAAGCGCCTGAAGGACTCGCCCGAACTGTTCAGTGGCTTGTTCTGGACGGGCCAGCAGGCGATCGACCTCGGACTGGCCGACCAGCTGGGCAATGTCGACTTCGTCGCGCGGGAAGTGATCAAGGCCGAAGACCTGGTGGACTACACGCGCCGCGACAACGTGGCCGAGCGGCTGGCGAAGAAATTCGGCGCGGCGATGGGTGAAGGCGCGGTCCACGCGATGCGCGCCGCGCCTGCCGTGCATTAACGCCCGAGCGCGAATACCGCAGGAGTGTCGTTGGCAACGGGCGCGTCGCGCTTGCGCCATTGCGCCACCGAAGCACAAGCGATCCGCGCATCGGGCAATGTCAGGCCGCTTGCAATGGCGACTCTGGTGTTCGCTTGCAGCGTTTCGCACAGCGCTTTCCAGATCGCCGCGTTGCGGTAAGGCGTCTCGATGAAAAGCTGGGTCTGGCCGGACTTCACCGCGAGCGACTCGAGCTCGCGCAAGCGCTGCGCACGCGCGGCTGCATCCTGGGGCAGGTAACCGACGAACGCGAAGTTCTGTCCATTCAATCCGCTTGCGGCCAAGGCAAGAAAGACCGAGCCCGGCCCGACAAGCGGAAGGACGTTCAGCCCGAGGTCATGAGCAGCACGGACGACTGACGATCCCGGGTCGGCGATTGCCGGCATTCCTGCCTCGCTCAGAAGCCCGACGTCGTGCCCTTGCAGCGCGGCCGCAAGCAAGGGCTTGGCATCGAACCCGCCCAGGTGATCGCCCTTCTTGTGGACTTCGTGCGGCAACTCGGCAATCTGCTGTTGCTGCAGCGGCGTGGCAAGGGGCTGCACTTCGCCCACCCGCTTGAGGAAGGCGCGCGCGGTCTTTGCGTTCTCGCAGATCCAGTGGGTGATCGACGCTGCGCGCGCGATCGTCGCCGCAGGCAGCACTTCGCCGATCGGCGCCTGGGCCGCGCAACCGAAGTCGAGCGGCGTGGGAACGAGTATCAATGTTCCGCGCGGCTCGCTCACAGCAGCCCCACCCCGGCGGCGCGCAGCATGCGACATGTGCGGATCAAGGGCAGGCCGACAAGGGCGCTCGGATCGTCGCTTTCGATGGAGTCGAGGATCGCGATGCCCAGGCCCTCGCTGCGCGCACTGCCCGCGCAGTCGTAAGGCTTCTCGGCCTGCAAGTAGTTCTCGATCTCGGTGCCGGACAGCGTGCGGAAGGTCACGCGCACCGGAGCGACATCGATTTGCTCGAACCCGCCGGCTTCGCACACGACCGCGACGGCCGTCTGGAAGATGACCACCTTGCCGCTCATTCGCATCAGCTGCTCAACGGCTCTTTCGTGCGTGCCGGGCTTGCCGAGCGGCTCACCGTCGAGATCGGCGACCTGGTCGGAGCCGATCACAGCGGCGTTGGGATGCTTATGTGCGACGGCCCGCGCCTTCTCCACGGCGAGGCGCAATGCAATATCTCGCGGTGTTTCGCCGCGCCGGGGTGTTTCGTCGACGTCGGGCAGCTCCACGTCAAAGGGCACACGCAAGCGCGACAGCAACTCGCGGCGGTAGGGAGAGCTCGATGCGAGGACGATCCGCATGGCCCGATTCTCTTACACTCGAATCCATGCCCAAGCAGTCCAGCGCGCGCCGGCTCGACGTGAAATCCTTTGCGGAAGAGGCGGGCGCGCTCACGGGCCAGGAGCCGGTGGGCGAGCACCCGCGGCTGCTCGCGGAAACGCAGGGCCGGGGGGCGGAAACGCCCGTGGCGTGGTCTGCCGCGGCCGAGATCCGCAACCCGCTGCATCACACGCCGCAGGTGTGGCTGAAATTGAAGGCGGGCACCACGTTGTCGCTGACTTGCCAGCGCTGCCTCGGCCCTGTCGACGTCCCGGTCTCGGTGGACCGCTTGTTCCGTTTTGTGGCCGATGAAGAAACGGCGGCGGCCGAAGACGACGAGTCCGAAGAAGACGTGCTGGCGCTCAGCCGCAGCTTCGATGTGCTGGCGCTGGTCGAGGACGAATTGCTGATGGAAATGCCCCTGGCTCCGCGCCATGAGACCTGTCCGCCGGTGCACGTGGTGGTCGAGGACGAAGGCTTCGAAGGCTCGTCCGCGCGGCACGAGAACCCGTTCGCCGTGCTGGGCCAGCTGAAGGCCCCGAAGCAGGGCGAGTGAATCCGCTATAATTGCAGGCTTCGCACGGAGTGGCCCCGGCCCCCGCGCAGTCCAGCCACCCCCCTATCGCCCGGAGCCCCAAATGGCCGTCCAGCAAAACAAGAAGTCGCCTTCCAAGCGCGGCATGCACCGTTCGCACAACGCCGTGGCCACGCCCGGCATCGCCATCGAGCCCACCACGGGCGAGACGCACCTGCGCCACCACATCAGCCCTACCGGCTACTACCGGGGCCGCAAGGTCCTGAAGACCAAGAACGAAGCGTAAATCCCATTCGCTCGAACTGCAGGCCCGCCAAGCGCGGGCCTTCGTTTTGGTGACGCGCTACATTCCGGTTCCATGAGCACGACGACACTGTCGGTCGATTGCATGGGAGGCGACCATGGCCCGCGGGTGACGCTCGCGGCATGCCGAAGCTTTCTCGACCGCGAACCCGAGGCGCAGTTGATCCTCGTCGGCCAGCCCGAGGCGCTCGCTTCCTGGAAGCATCCGCGGGCCCGCGTGGTCGCTGCGACGGAGATCGTCGCGATGGACGACCCCGTCGAGGTCGCGCTGCGCCGGAAAAAGGATTCGTCGATGCGCGTGGCGATCCAGCAGGTCAAGGACGGCAACGCGCAGGCGGCCGTGTCCGCTGGCAACACCGGCGCGCTGATGGCGCTCGCGCGGTACCTGCTCAAGACCGTCGAAGGAATCGACCGCCCCGCGATTGCCTATCCGATGCCGAACGCGAAGGGGGGCGCGACCACCGTGCTGGACCTCGGCGCAAACGTCGACTGCACCGAGCAGCACCTGTTGCAGTTCGCCGTGATGGGGTCGGCACTCGTTTCCGCGCTGAACCATGTCGACGCGCCGTCGGTGGGGCTGCTCAACATCGGCGAGGAAGTGATCAAGGGCAGCGAGGTGATCAAGCGCGCCGGCGAACTGCTGCGGTCCGCAGCATCGAACGGCGACCTCAATTTCCACGGCAACGTCGAAGGCAACGACATCTTCAAGGGCACCACGGACATCGTCGTGTGCGATGGCTTCGTGGGCAACGTGGCCCTCAAGACCAGCGAAGGCCTGGCGCAGATGATCGGCGGGTTCCTCAAGGAGGAGTTCTCGCGCAGCATCTTCACGAAGCTCGCCGCCCTGATCGCGCTGCCCGTGCTTTCCGCGTTCAAGAATCGCGTCGACTACCGCCGCTATAACGGCGCCGCGCTGCTCGGCCTGCGCGGGCTGGTGTTCAAGAGCCACGGCTCCGCCGACGCCTTCGCCTTCGAGCAAGCGCTGCTGCGCGCGTATGATTCCGCCCGAAACAACTTGCTCGATCGCGTCCAGGCGCGCATCGCCCATGCGCGGCCCTTGCTCGCAGCGGGCGAGCCCGACGCCCAACCCGACGCAGTCGCAGTCCCATGAACCGATATTCCCGCATCGCCGGCACCGGCAGCTACCTTCCGCCGCGCCGCGTGACCAACGACGACCTTGCCGCGCAGCTCGCGGCGAAGGGGGTCGAGACCTCCGACGAATGGATCGTCGAGCGCACCGGGATCCGCGCGCGACATTTCGTCGACGCCGGCGTGAACACGAGCGACCTCGGCGCGCACGCCGCGCGCCACGCGATGGAATCGGCGGGAGTCAAACCGCAGGACATCGACCTCATCATCGTCGCCACGTCCACGCCCGACATGGTGTTCCCGTCGGCGGCGTGCATCATGCAGAACAAGCTGGGCATGGCGGGCTGTGCGGCGTTCGACGTCCAGGCCGTGTGCAGCGGTTTCGTCTACGCCTTGACGATTGCGGACTCGATGATCCGCACCGGTGCGGCGAACCGGGCGCTCGTCGTCGGCGCCGAAGTGTTCTCGCGCATCCTCGATTTCAACGACCGCACCACGTGCGTGCTCTTCGGCGATGGCGCCGGTGCGGTGGTGGTGGAAGGATCCGACAAGCCCGGCATCCTCGCGAGTGACTTGCATGCGGATGGCAAGCACGTTGGCATCCTCTGCGTGCCGGGCACGGTCTCGGGCGGGCAGATTCTCGGCGACCCGCTGCTAAAGATGGACGGCCAGGCCGTTTTCAAGCTCGCCGTGGGTGTGCTCGAAGAGGCGGCGCGCGCCGCGCTGGCCAAGGCCGATCGCAAGGACACCGACATCGACTGGCTGATCCCGCACCAGGCCAACATCCGGATCATGCAGAGCACGGCGAAGAAGCTGAAGATGCCGCTGGACAAGCTCATCGTCACGGTGGACCAGCATGGCAATACGTCGGCCGCATCGATCCCTCTGGCTCTCGATGCCGCGGTGCGCGGCGGCAAGGTCAAACCCGGTGACACGCTCATGCTCGAAGGTGTGGGCGGGGGCTTCACCTGGGGCGCGGTCCTCCTCGACTTCTAGAAATCCATGAAACCGTTCGCTTTCGTCTTTCCCGGGCAGGGATCGCAATCGGTCGGCATGCTCGACGCGTGGGGGGACCATCCCGAAGTTGCGGCAACGCTGCGCGACGCCTCCGACTCGCTCGGGGAGGACATCGGCAAGCTGATCAAGGAAGGCCCGAAGGAATCGTTGGCCCTCACGACCAACACGCAGCCGGTGATGCTCGTCGCGGGCGTCGCTGCCTATCGCGCTTGGAAGGCGGAAGGTGGTGCCGATCCGGCCGTGATGGCGGGCCATTCGCTCGGTGAATATTCGGCGCTGGTCTGCGCGGGCGCGCTTGCGCTTGCCGACGCCGCACCGCTGGTGCGCTTTCGCGCGCGTGCGATGCAGGAAGCAGTGCCGGTCGGCACGGGTGCGATGGCCGCGATCCTCGGGCTGGACGCGCAGAAGGTGATCGAAGGCTGCGCCGAAGCGCAGCGGCAACTGCGCGGCGACGTCGCGTCGGAAGTCGTCGAGGCCGTGAACTTCAATGATCCCGCGCAAACCGTGATCGCCGGAAGCAAGGCCGGGGTCGACAAGGCATGCGAAGTGCTGAAGGCGATGGGGGCGAAGCGGGCGTTGCCCCTGGCCGTGTCGGCACCGTTCCATTCGAGCCTGATGAAGCCCGCGGCCGACAAGCTCAAGGCGAAGCTGGCCGAAACGAAATTCGTTTCGCCGCGCATCCCCGTCATCAACAACATCGAAGTGAAAGCCGAGACCGAACCGGATCGCATCCGCGCCGCCTTGTACGAGCAGGCCTTCGGTCCCGTGCGATGGGTCGAGTGCGTCCAGGCAATCAAGGCCCGCGGCGTGTCCACCATCGTCGAATGCGGCCCCGGAAAGGTGCTTGCCGGCTTGGCCAAGCGCATCGATGGCGAGCTCACGGGATTGCCCCTTTACGATTCCACGACACTCGCGGAAGTAAAGGGGCAGCTGGCATGACGACGAAACTCGAAGGGCAAGTGGCGCTCGTCACCGGCGCGTCGCGCGGTATTGGCGCAGCGATTGCTTTGGAACTGGCGAAGCGCGGCGTGAAGGTGATCGGGACCGCGACGACCGACGAGGGTGCTGCAAAAGTCACACAGGCCATGTCGGCCCATGCGGGCTGCAAGGGCGCGAAGCTCGATGTGAACGATGCGCAGGCCGCCGAAGCGCTGGTCGACGCCATCGTGAAGGAGCATGGCGGGCTGCAGGTCCTCGTAAACAACGCAGGCATCACGCGCGACATGCTCGCGATGCGCCTGAAGGACGAGGACTGGGACGCGGTGCTCGATACGAATCTCAAGGCCGTGTTCCGCATGAGCCGCGCCGTGATGCGCACGATGATGAAGCAGCGCTATGGCCGCATCGTCAACATCACGTCGGTGGTGGGCGCGTCGGGCAATCCCGGCCAGGCCAACTACGCCGCCGCGAAGGCCGGCGTCGCGGGCATGACGCGCGCCCTCGCGCGAGAACTGGGCAGCCGCGGCATCACGGTGAATTGCGTGGCGCCCGGCTTCATCGAAACCGACATGACCGCCAGCCTTCCGGAAGAGCAGCAGAAGGCATTGCTGGGCCAGATTCCCCTGGGTCACCTGGGCAAGCCCGGAGACATCGCCAGCGCGGTGCTCTTCATCGCGTCCCCCGAGGCCGGCTACATCACCGGCCAGGAAATCCACGTCAACGGCGGCATGTTCATGGCCTGAGCGGGGCGTCGCCCGCCTACCCGGGCGGGAAGCCGCCAAAAGCTAGAATTGACGTTTCATACACAACCCGTCTGAGGGAACCCAATGAGCGATATCGAAGCACGTGTCAAGAAAATCATCGCCGAGCAGCTCGGCGTGGAGGAGTCCCAGGTGACCAACGAGAAGTCGTTCGTCGCCGACCTGGGCGCTGACTCCCTCGACACAGTGGAACTGGTGATGGCGCTCGAAGACGAGTTCGGCATCGAGATCCCGGACGAGGACGCCGAGAAGATCACCACGGTGCAGAACGCCATCGACTACGCCAACGCGCACCAGAAGGCCTGACCGCGCACATGCTTCGCCGCCGTATCGTCGTCACGGGGCTGGGCTGCGTGAGCCCGGTGGGCAACACGGTTGCCGAGAGCTGGGCCAACCTGCTGGCCGGAAAATCCGGGATCGACACCATCACGCAGTTCGATGCGGCCAACTTCGCGTGCCGCTTCGCGGGCGAGGTCAAGGGCTTCAACATCGCCGACTACATCCCCGAGAAGGAAGCGCGCCACATGGACCGCTTCATCCACCTCGGGTTGGCGGCAGCGTGCCAGGCGATAGCGGACAGCGGCTTGCCGACAGGCGACGCGCTCAAGGGCGAACTGGCCGAGCGCATCGGATGCAATATCGGCGCGGGCATCGGCGGGCTGCCGATGATCGAAGAGACGCACGCCGAGCTGGTGAACCGCGGCCCGAGGCGCATCTCCCCGTTCTTCGTGCCGGCCTCGATCATCAACATGATCTCCGGTCACGTGTCGATCAAGTACGGTTTCAAGGGCCCGAACATCGCGGTGGTCACGGCTTGCACGACCGGCCTGCACGCGATCGGCCTGTCGGCGCGCCTGATCGAATCGGGCGATGCCGACGTGATGGTCGCGGGTGGGGCGGAGTCTTCGGTGTCGCCGCTGGGCATCGGCGGGTTTGCTTCGGCCCGTGCGCTGTCCACGCGCAACGACGATCCGAAGACGGCATCGCGCCCGTGGGACAGGGACCGCGACGGCTTCGTGCTGGGCGAGGGCGGCGGCGTGATGGTCCTCGAGGAGCTCGAACACGCGAAAGCCCGCGGCGCGAAGATCTATGCGGAGCTCGTCGGCTTCGGCATGAGCGGTGACGCCTTCCACATGACCGCGCCGGACATCGACGGCCCGCGCCGCTCGATGGTCAATGCGCTTCGCAACGCCGGGGTCACCCCCGACCAGGTGCAGTACCTCAACGCGCACGGCACGTCGACGCCGCTGGGCGACATCAACGAGACCAATGCGATCAAGGCCGGCTTCGGCGCCGATGCGGCAAGGAAGCTCGTGGTGAATTCCACGAAGTCCATGACCGGCCACCTCCTCGGAGGTGCCGGCGGGATCGAATCGGTGTTCACGGTGCTGGCCGTGCACAACCAGAAGAGCCCGCCGACGATCAACATCTTCAACCAGGACCCCGAGTGCGACCTGGACTACTGCGCGAACACCGCGCGCGACATGAAGATCGAATACGCCGTCAAGAACAACTTCGGCTTTGGCGGCACCAACGGCACGCTGGTGTTCAAGCGCTTCCAGTAACGCTGCCCACCGACCCTCCATGCACGGCGCCCCATCGGTGAGTTACCCGGTGGGGCGTTCTCGTTTTGCGCTGGGCGTGCTGGCCAGTGCGTGGCTCGCGGGCGTTGCAGGCCTCATCGCGTGGCGGGTGCAGGTGCCGGCCACGCCGCTGCAGGTGCTCGTGGCTGTCGCGGCCGTGCTTGTCCCGGGAGCATTCGCGCTTCGGAGCTGGCTCCGGTCTCCCCGGGGGATGCTTTCGTGGACCGGCGATGACTGGACGTTTTCCGCGGGCGCGACCGAATCGGGCTCGCCCGGCGCGGTGCTCGACGCGCAGCGCGTGATGCTGGTGCGATGGAGTTCCGGGAAGATGACACGCTGGCTGTGGCTGGAACGCGGCACGCAGCCATCGCGGTGGGACGACTTGCGCCGTGCGGTATATTCGCGCGCTCCGAAACCATGACGAGACCGCCGCCCGCAGCGACGCCCGCCCCCGCACCGACGGACCAGATGCTGGTGGAGCGCACGGTTGCGGGCGACCAGCGCGCCTTCGAGCTGCTCGTCGTGAAGTACCAGCGCCGCATCCAGCGCCTGATCGGGCGCATGGTTCGCGACCAGGACCTCGTGGAGGACATCGCGCAGGAAACCTTCATTCGCGCCTACCGGGCGCTGGCGCAGTTCCGGGGGGAATCCCAGTTCTACACCTGGCTGTACCGGATCGCCGTCAACACTGCGAAGAAGGCGCTGGTCGACCTCAAGCGCGACCCGACCGTGTCGGAATCCGCCCTGCGGGGCGGCGGCGACGACGACGATGAAACTTCCGGCGTGGAGAACGAACTAACCAGCGCGGAGACGCCGGAGACGGTGCTGGCCGCGAAGGAAATCGCCGCCACGGTGAACTCGGCCATGGAGGCGCTGCCCGAGGAACTGCGGCAGGCTGTCACGTTGCGCGAGATCGAGGGCCTCAGCTACGAGGAGATCGCGGAAGTGATGAATTGCCCGATCGGCACAGTGCGGTCCCGGATTTTCCGGGCGCGCGAGGCGATCTCGGCGAAGGTCAAGCCCCTGCTGGAAAACCAGTCGGGCAAGCGCTGGTAGTTGCAAAGGATTTGGGCGGTAAAAAGGCGGATGGAGATGGAGAACATGGACAAGCGGGAACTGGTATCGGCGCTGGCCGACGGACAACTCGCCGGCGATGCCTTCGCGCAAGGTGTCGAGGTCGCGGCAACGGATGCCGCCGCGCGGGATGCGTGGCATTCGTATCACCTGATCGGCGACGTGCTGCGCTCGAGCGATCTCGCATCGGGCGCACCGTCCGATCGCTTCGTTGCACGCCTGCAGGCGCGCCTGCGCGAAGAGCAGGTTGCCATGCGCCCGGCCATCGCGGTTGCGGCGCCGATGGCGCGCGAGGCTGCGAACGACTTCCGCTGGAAGATCGTGGCCGGGGTCGCATCGGTTGCGGCGGTTTCGGCGATCGCGTGGTCGCTGGTCGCGTCGCCCTCGAGGCCGGAAGGCGCGCAGCTCGCGAGCGGCACCGTACCGGCGGGCACCGTGCTGACCAGCACGAAGCAGGGCGTGATGATCCGCGACCCGCGGCTCGATGAGCTGCTGGCAGCGCATCGCCAGCTCGGCGGCGCGGCGCTCGTCGCTCCTGCGGGCTACCTGCGCAACGCGACGTTCGACGGCCCGGGCCGCTGATCCGCCGCGTCATGCCCGCCGCACTCGCCAGCAAACGTTCGTTCGCACGCAGCGTCGTCGCCGTCGGCCTGGGCCTCGGCTTCGCGATCGTGCACGCGCAGCCCGCGCCGGCTGCGTCGGTGCCCCTGCGCGATCGCACCGTGAACGAGTGGCTGGTGCGTATGCATGAAGCATCCAAGCTTCGCAGCTATGTCGGCACCTTCGTCGTGTCCTCGATCGGCGGCGGCATGTCCAGTGCGCGCATCTGGCATGCGTGCGAAGGCGACGTGCAGGTCGAGCGGGTCGAATCGCTGTCCGGCGCGCCGCGCTCGGTCTACCGCCGCAATGAACAGGTGGTGACGTTCTATCCCGAGGCGCATGTCGTTCGCACGGAGCGCCGCGAATCGCTGGGCATCTTCACCAACCTGCTCAAGTCCAGCGACAGTTCCATTCCCGAGTTCTACACGGCGCGCCGCGTCGGCAACGATCGCGTCGCCGGTTTCGAAGCCGATGTCATCCAGCTCGCGCCGCGCGACAACCTGCGTTTCGGCTACCGCATCTGGAGCGAGAAGAAGTCCGGCCTTGTCGTGAAGCTGCAGACGGTGGACGCCGATGGCAATGTGCTCGAGCAATCCGCTTTCTCCGAGCTTGCGCTGGATTCATCTGTGCGGGCCGACAAGCTCACGCAGATGATGGGCGCGACCAGCGGCTGGCGCGTCGAAAACGCCGATGTGATCAAGACAACGGCCGAGAAAGAGGGCTGGCAGCTGGCTGCACCCCCGGCCGGCTTCAAGCCCATCAGTTGCTACAAGCGCCCAGCCGGCGCGCAGCCCTTGCCCGAAGGCACGATGCAGTGGGTGTTCTCCGATGGGCTCGCGGCCGTTTCGCTCTTCGTCGAACCGTACGACGCGCGGCGCCATGCGCAGGAAGGGTTGTTCGCGAGCGGTGCCACGCAGACCGTCACGCGACGCATCCAGGACTGGTGGCTCACCGCGGTGGGCGAAGTGCCGCCGACGACGCTGCGCACGTTCGCCCAGGCCCTTGAGCGGCGCAAATAAGCCCACAATTCCCCTTGGACACATCCCGAAAGGCCGACATGACCCGACTCCCCTTGCTGCGCGCATGGAGCATGGCGCTCGCGCTGGCATTCGCCGGCGCGTTCGCGCTGGCGCCGGTGCAGCCCGCATTCGCGCAAGCCGGCCGCAACCTTCCCGACTTTGCGGACCTCGCCGAGCAGGTCGGCCCGGCAGTCGTCGGCATCCGCACGCTCGAGCGCTCGCGGCCGACGGGCCTGCCCGGAAACATGGACGAGGAAATGCAGGAGTTCTTCCGCCGGTTCTTCGGCCAGCCGATGCCCGGCGCGCCGAACCCGCCGAACCAGCCGCGCCGCCGCAACCAGCCGCAGCAGCCCGACGAAGAGCGCGAGCAGCCGCGCGGCCTCGGCTCCGGCTTCATCGTCTCCGCCGATGGCTATGTGTTGACCAACGCGCACGTGGTCGAGAGCGCCGACGAAGTCATCGTGACGCTCACCGACAAGCGGGAGTTCAAGGCGAAGACGATCGGCCTGGACAAGCGCACCGATGTCGCGGTGGTGAAGATCGAGGCCACGGGGCTTCCATTCGTGAAGATCGGGGACGTGGGCAAGCTGCGCGTGGGCGAATGGGTGCTTGCGATCGGCTCGCCTTTCGGGCTCGAAAGCAGCGTCACCGCGGGCATCGTGAGCGCGAAGCAGCGCGACACAGGCGACTACCTGCCGCTGATCCAGACCGACGTCGCGATCAACCCCGGCAATTCGGGCGGGCCGCTGATCAACATGCGCGGCGAAGTCGTCGGCATCAACAGCCAGATCTATTCGCGCTCGGGGGGCTACATGGGCATCTCGTTCGCGATCCCGATCGATGAAGCCATCCGCGTGAGCGAGCAGCTGCGCACGACAGGTCGAGTCACGCGGGGCCGCATCGGCGTGTCGATCGACCAGGTTTCGCGCGAAGTCGCCGAATCCATCGGCCTCGGTCGCCCGACCGGTGCGTTGGTGCGCAGCGTCGAAGGCGCCTCTCCTGCCGACAAGGCCGGCGTCGAGGCGGGCGACATCATCACGAAATTCAACGGCACGACGATCGAACGCTCGACAGACCTGCCGCGCATGGTGGGCAACACGAAGCCCGGCACGAAGGCAACGCTGACGGTGTTCCGCAAGGGCACGGCGCGGGAGCTCAGCGTCACCGTCGCCGAGTTCGAGGCCGACAAGCCGGCGCGCACTGCGTCGTCGCCGAAGGAAGAAAAGCCCAAGGGTTCGCCGGCGGCCCAGTCGATCGGCCTGCAGGTGAGCGAAGTCACGGCCGACCAGAAGAAAGAGATGCGCGTCAAAGGTGGCGTGAAGGTCGACAACGCAACGGACGCTGCCGCGCGCGCGGGCATTCGCGAAGGCGACGTGATCACGCAGATCGGCAATGTCGAAATCAGCTCGGTACGTGAATTCGATGCGGCCGTATCCAAACTCGATCGCTCGAAGTCGGTGCCGGTGTATGTGCGTCGCGGTGAGCTGGCCGCGATCCTGGTGATCCGCCCGGCTCGCTGACCTGCACAACCATCCAGTGAAAGCCCCAACCCGCGCTCGGGTTTGGGGCCCTTTGTTCATCCGGTTTCGCTGAAATGACACGAGCCGAAAATTTTTTTTCGCACGGTTGTGAGGCTGCCTGACGTTGGCGCGCGCTAACTTGTCGGGGGCTTACCTGCCTTTTTCGATAGAATCGACCCGTCCGAGCCACGATTCGGCGCATATCGGACCCCTTCGGAACCACCATGCGGAAGCCAATTGCAGCTTCCACGGCCGATCCACATATCGCCCACAAGTTGTCCCAAAGGGTGTCCCCAGAAATTGTTGATAACCTGTGAGCAAATTCGATGTTGCTGGCCTGCAACGGGCCCTTGAGAGCTTCCCTGCCGGTGTACGCCCGGGGCTTTTTGCCTACAATGAAGCTCCAACTATCGCAGTTGCCATAGATTGTTGGTTCAGGGCGCGTCGCCACTCGACGCGCCCTTTTTTCTTGTGCCTTGCCGTTTGAATTCAATCACTTAAGCGTTCCCGTTGATGAACCACATCAGAAACTTTTCGATCATCGCGCACATCGACCACGGCAAGTCGACGCTCGCGGATCGTTTGATCCAGCGATGCGGCGGACTCTCGGATCGCGAGATGGAAGAGCAAGTTCTCGACTCGATGGAGCTTGAAAGAGAGCGTGGGATAACCATCAAGGCGCAGACCGCCGCGCTGCGTTATGAAGCGCGCGACGGACGCATCTACAACCTCAATCTGATCGACACGCCGGGCCACGTCGACTTCTCGTACGAAGTCTCGCGCTCGCTGTCCGCATGCGAAGGCGCGCTGCTCGTCGTCGATGCGAGCCAGGGCGTCGAAGCGCAAACGGTCGCGAACTGCTACACCGCGCTCGATCTCGGCGTCGACGTGCTGCCGGTCCTGAACAAGATGGATCTGCCGCAGGCGGATCCCGAAAACGCCAAGCGCGAAGTCGAGGATGTCATCGGCATCGATGCGTCCGGGGCGATCCCGTGTTCGGCGAAGACGGGCATGGGCATCGACGAAATCCTCGAGGCGATCGTCGCGAAGATCCCGGCGCCGCGCGGCGTTCCCGACGCGCCACTGCGGGCCATGATCATCGACAGCTGGTTCGACAGCTACGTCGGCGTGGTGATGCTGGTGCGAGTGGTCGACGGGCGCGTGACCAAGGGCGATCGCATCAAGCTGATGGCCACCGACGCCGCATACGAAGCAAACCAGCTCGGCGTGTTCACGCCCTCGAACCAGCCGCGCGAGGCGCTCGAGGCGGGCGAGGTCGGCTACATCATCGCGGGCATCAAGGAGTTGCAGGCCGCGAAGGTCGGCGACACCGTCACTCTGGAAAAGAAGCTGCCGAACAACGCCGGCACCGCAACCGGGGCGCTGCCGGGATTCAAGCAGATCCAGCCGCAGGTGTTCGCCGGCTTGTACCCGAGCGAATCGAGCGAGTACGACGCCCTGCGCGACGCACTCGAAAAACTCAAGCTCAACGACTCGTCGCTGCACTACGAGCCGGAGGTGAGCCAGGCGCTGGGGTTCGGCTTTCGCTGCGGCTTCCTCGGCCTGCTGCACATGGAGATCGTGCAGGAGCGCCTCGAGCGCGAATTCGACCAGGACCTGGTCACGACGGCGCCGTCGGTCGTCTACGAAGTGGTCAAGGGCGACGGCGAGGTGATCCAGATCGAGAACCCGTCGAAGATGCCCGACCAGGGCAAGATCCAGGAAATCCGCGAGCCGATCGTTTCGGTTCACCTCTACATGCCGCAGGAGTACGTGGGCCCGGTGATGACGCTGGCCAACCAGAAGCGCGGCGTGCAGATCAACATGGCCTACCACGGCAAGCAGGTGATGCTGACCTATGAGCTGCCCCTGGCCGAGATCGTGCTGGACTTCTTCGACAAGCTGAAATCCGTGAGCCGCGGCTACGCGTCGATGGACTACCACTTCAAGGAGTACCGCGCCGCGGACGTGGTCAAGGTCGACATCCTGCTCAACGGCGACAAGGTCGATGCCTTGTCGATCATCGTCCACCGGAGCCAGTCGCAGTACCGCTCGCGGGCGGTCGTGGCCAAGATGCGCGAGATCATTTCCCGCCAGATGTTCGACGTGGCCATCCAGGCCGCCGTCGGGGCGAATATCATCGCGCGCGAAACCGTCAAGGCGCTGCGCAAGAACGTGCTGGCAAAATGCTACGGCGGCGACATCACCCGCAAGCGCAAGCTTCTGGAAAAACAAAAGGCTGGCAAGAAACGCATGAAGCAGATCGGCTCCGTCGAAGTCCCGCAGGAAGCCTTCCTCGCCATCCTCCAGGTCGAGGAATGAAATTGGACCCCCACGCAACGCACTTCGTGTCGTCGCTGCCCCCCGAGGGGGTGCTTGCCCGCCTTGAGGCGGCTCGGCGGCAGGCATGATGCCTTTCGTCACCGCCGCGATCCTCGCGGGCTTCGTCGCATACGCGGGCGCGTGGTACTTCAACGCGCTCGAGGGCAACTTTGCGCTGCTGCTGTTCGTCGCCACGCTCGTGACCGGCCTGTACTGGGTTGCGGAACGCGTGTGGTTCCTGCCCCGGCGGCGTGACGCGGCCGCGACCCTGGAGGCCCAGTCCGCTTCGCGCCGAAACGAACTCGCGAGCAAGGGAATCACGCAGGTCGACGGCGACGTGTCGCAGGCGCGCCAGCGCATCCTGATGCAGCCGTGGTGGCTCGATTGGACGGCCGGCCTGTTCCCGGTGATCCTCGCCGTCTTCGTGCTGCGCTCGTTCCTGTTCGAGCCGTTCAAGATCCCGTCCGGCTCGATGATCCCGACCCTGCTGGTGGGCGACCTGATCCTCGTCAACAAGTTCACTTATGGCGTGCGCCTGCCGGTCGTCAACACGAAGATCACCGACGGCACGCCGCCCCAGCGCGGCGACGTCATGGTGTTCCGCTACCCGCCCAAGCCGAGCCTCGACTACATCAAGCGCGTGGTGGGAGTGCCCGGCGACGAGGTCGCGTACTTGAACAAGCGCCTGACCATCAACGGCCAGCCCGTGGGCAAGGAGCCGGTGTCGGATTTCTTCGACGAAGACTCGATGCAGTACTTCAAGCAGTACGAAGAAGTTCTCGGGGGCAAACGCCATCGCATCCTGAACGACGAGAACCGGCCCGCGTTCATCCCGGGTGCCGAGAACTTTCCGAACCGCGACAATTGCCGTTACAGTGTCGAGGGCGTCGTCTGCAAGGTCCCCGCGGGACACTATTTCATGATGGGCGACAACCGGGATAATTCGCTCGACTCGCGTTACTGGGGCTTCGTGCCGGACAAGAACATCGTCGGCAAGGCCTTTTTCATCTGGATGAATTTCGGCAGCTTCAGGCGCATCGGGTCGTTCGAATAGCGACGGGAACAAAGGGCTGGAGGAGTACTTGATGAATCCGCATTCCAGGGCCAGGCAACAAGGCATCTCGTTCATCGGGCTGATCTTCGTCGTCGGCGTGCTCGCGTGCGCAGGCGTGATCGGCGCGCAGGTGTTCCCCACGGTCGTCGAATACCAGGCGATCCTGAAGGCGGTGCAGAAGGCGGCCGCCGGCAACACGGTTGCCGAAGTGCGCCAGATCTACGAGAAAGCGGCGGACGTCGACGACATCAAGTCGGTCGGCCCCAAGGACATCGAAGTCTCCAAGGACGGCGACAAGGTCCTCGTCAAGTTTGCGTACGACAAGCAGATCCACCTGTTCGGGCCGGCGTTCCTGCTGATCAAGTACGCCGGCCAATCGAAGTAAGACGGCGCTTGCGTGGATGGACTCGCCGCACTGCAGGAGCGCTTGCACCACCGCTTTAGCGACGGGCAGCTGCTCGAGCGCGCGCTGACGCATCGCAGTTTTTCCTCCGGGCACAACGAACGCCTCGAATTCCTGGGCGACTCGGTCCTGAACCTCGCTGTCGCAAGCCTCCTGTACGAGCGCCTCGGTTCTATGCCGGAGGGTGACCTCTCGCGCGTGCGGGCGAACCTCGTCAAGCAGGACACCTTGCACCGCCTCGCCGTCGAACTGAAGCTCTCCGACGTGATCCGTCTCGGCGAAGGCGAGATGAAATCGGGCGGCCAGAAGCGTCCCTCGATCCTTGCGGACACGCTCGAAGCGGTGATCGGCGCCGTGCACCTCGACGCCGGCTACGAAGCCGCCGAAAAGCTTGTGCATCGCCTGTACCAGAACGTCGAGGTGACCCCCGGCATGGCCCAGGCGGCCAAGGACCCGAAGACGGAACTGCAGGAATGGCTGCAGGGCCGCAAGCTGAAACTGCCGCTGTATCGCGTGGCGGCCACGCTTGGCGCAGCGCACAAGCAGACCTTCGACGTCGAATGCGAGATCGTGGAGCTGGGCGTGGTCGAGCGCGGCATCGGCGCGTCTCGCCGCGCAGGCGAGCAGGCCGCCGCCGCCGCGGCGCTGCTGGCACTGAGATCGAAGAACAAATGACCGGTGAAGCGCTGAAACGCTGCGGCCTGATCGCGATCGTCGGCACGCCCAATGTCGGCAAGTCGACGCTGCTCAACGCGCTCGTCGGCCAGAAGATCAGCATCACGTCGCGCAAGGCGCAGACCACGCGCCATCGCATCACCGGCATCCGCACGCTAGGCAAGACGCAGTTCGTGTTCGTGGACACGCCGGGGTTCCAGACGCGGCACGGCACAGCGCTCAACCGCGCATTGAACAAGACGGTCACCGGCGCAGTGGCGGACGTCGACCTCGTGCTGTTCGTCGTCGAATCGGGGCGCTTCACTCAGGCCGACGAGAAGGTGCTGGGCCTGCTCGATCGCCGCGTCCCCGTGGTGCTGCTCGCGAACAAGCTCGATACGGTGAAGCACCGCGTCGAGCTTGCGCCGTGGCTGAGGGCGACCGCGGCCAAGTACGAATTTTCCGAAATCGTCCCGATGTCGGCGAAAAACCGCAAGGACATCGACCGCCTGTTTCCCATTTGCGAGAAATACCTGCCGGAGCAGCCCTGGTTCTATGGGGAAGACGAGCTCACGGACCGCAGCGAACGGTTCCTCGCGGGCGAAACGGTGCGCGAGAAGCTTTTCCGCCTGACGGGGGACGAACTGCCGTACACGTCCACGGTGGTCGTCGACAAATTCGACGAAGAACCCAGCCCGAAGCACAAGCGCATGGTCCGGATCGCCGCGACGATCGTCGTCGAGCGGGATGGCCACAAGGCCATGGTGATCGGCGAGAAGGGCGAGCGGCTCAAGCGCATCGGCATGGAGACGCGCCAGGAACTCGAGAAGCTGATGGACTGCAAGGTGTTCCTCGAGCTATGGGTGAAGGTGCGATCCGGCTGGGCCGACGACGAAGCGCGCGTGCGCAGCTTCGGCTACGAGTAGCGGACGGGATGGCAACCGGCAAGCGCATCTCGGACGAGCCCGCGTTCGTGGTGCACCGCTACGACTGGAGCGAATCGAGCCTGATCCTCGAAGTATTCACGCGTCATCACGGACGTGTGGCCCTTGTGGCCAAGGGTGCGAAACGGCCCAGCTCCAACTTCCGTCCCGTGCTGTTGCCGTTGCAGCCTCTTCACGTCGCTTTCGGCGGTGAAGCGGAGATCCGGACGCTGAAAAGTGCGGAGTGGATCGGCGGGCAGGTGATGCCCACCGGTGACGCGCTGCTGTCGGGCTACTACCTCAACGAATTGCTGTTGCGCCTGCTCGCGCGCGACGACCCGCATCCGCAGTTGTTCGACGCGTACGCACAAGCGGTGGCCGTGCTCGCGTCGGAACACGGCGAAGCGCTGGAGCCGGCGCTGCGCGCGTTCGAGTTGATCCTGCTGCGCGAGATCGGGCTGCTGCCCACGCTGGAGACCCAGACCCTCACGCTCGCACCGGTCGAAGCCGATGCGCCTTACACCTTGAGCGCGGAAGCAGGCCTCGTTTCGGTGGACGAAGACGACGAGCGTCCGGCGCTGCCCGGCGCACGCTGGACGGCGCTGCAACGCGCGCTCGACGACCCCGCGCCTTTCACGGCCACGCTTCGTGCGGCTGCTGCGGACATGGCTCAGCTGAAGCCGCAGCTGCGTGCACTGCTGCACTACCATTGCGGGGTCGGCACGCTGCGCACGCGGCAGATGCTGATCGACCTGCAATCGCTATGACATTCCTGTCCGTGAACATCAACAAGGTGGCGCTGGTGCGCAACACGCGCCACCTCGGCATCCCGAGCGTCGAGCGCGCCGCGCAACTGTGCCTGCAGGCGGGTGCGCACGGGATCACCGTGCATCCGCGGCCGGACGCACGCCACATACGCAGCGACGATGTGCATGCGCTGGCGAAACTGCTCAAGCAGTGGCCGCGAGCCGAATACAACATCGAGGGCAACCCGTTCCACAACCTGATGGACTTCGTGCGGGAAGTGAGGCCGCAGCAATGCACCTTCGTTCCGGACAGCGAAGGCCAGTTCACCAGCGATCACGGCTTCGACCTGGCGAAGGACGGCGAGCGAGTCAGGCCCCTGATCGCCGAGGCGAAGTCGCTCGGTGTTCGCGTCAGCCTGTTCATGGACGCAATTCCCGAGTCCATGGCGCTGGCGAAAGCGGTGGGTGCGGACCGGGTCGAGCTGTACACGGAACCCTATGCCGCTGCATGGGGCACATCCGGGCAAGCGGAAGTGCTGGCGCGGTTCGCCGCCGCAGCCCGCGCAGCGCAGGCAGCGGGGCTCGGCGTGAACGCGGGCCACGACCTGAATCGCGAAAACCTGCCGCACTTCGTTCGCGAAGTGCCCGGGGTGATGGAGGTTTCGATCGGGCACGCGCTGGTTTCCGATGCGCTCGAACTGGGCTACGCCGAAACGGTCCGGCAGTACCTCGCAGCCCTGGGGTCATGATCTTCGGCATCGGCACCGACATCTGCGACGTGCGCCGCATCCGGGCCTCGCTCGAAAAACACGGCGATCGCTTCGCGCGCAAGGTGCTGTCCGACGGTGAAATCAAGGCCTGGAAATTCCGCAGCAGCCGCTGGCCCGAGCGGGGCGTGCGCTACATGGCGACGCGCTTTTCGGCGAAGGAAGCGTTCAGCAAGGCGGTGGGGCTGGGAATGCGCATGCCGATGACCTGGCGCCTTTGCGAGATCGCGAACGAGCGCAGCGGCAAGCCGTACATCGTCCTGCACGGGGGCCTGAAAGAGTGGTTCGAGTCGCAGGGTCTCAGTGCCCACGTGACCGTCACCGACGAATCCGATTACGCGGCGAGCTTTGTCGTCGTCGAGAAAAGCAATGGTTGAACACGCCCCCTTGATCCTGGACATCGCCGGCACCGAACTCACCAAGGTCGATCGCCAGCGCATCGCCAACCCGCTGACCGGCGGCGTCATCCTCTTCGCGCGCAACTGGAAGGACCGCGAGCAGCTTACACACCTGTGCACCGATATCAAGCAAGTGCGCGAGGACGTGATCGTCTGCGTCGACCATGAGGGCGGGCGCGTGCAGCGCTTCCGCACCGACGGCTTCACGCACGTGGCACCGATGCGCGCATTCGGCCAGTTGTGGATGACGGATGCGATGGCCGCGACGAACGCGGCGAGCGCCGCGGGCTTCGTCCTGGGCAGCGAATTGCGTGCGTGCGGCGTGGATTTCACTTTCGCACCCGTGCTCGACCTCGACTGGGGCGGCAGCTCAGTGATCGGTGACCGTGCGTTCCATCGCGATCCGCGCGTCGTCGGATTGCTCGCAAAGAGTGTCATGCACGGCCTGCTGAATGCCGGCCTTGCAAATTGCGGGAAGCACTTCCCTGGCCACGGCTTCGTCAAGGCCGATTCACACCACGACATTCCCGTGGACACGCGAAGCCTCACGGCGATCCTCGCCGACGACGCCGCGCCGTACAAATGGCTGTCCACCGTGCTGGCCAGCGTGATGCCCGCGCACGTTGTCTACACGAAGGTCGATGAGCGCCCCGCGGGTTTTTCCAGCCGCTGGATCAACGACATCCTGCGTGGCGAGCTGGGCTTCCAGGGCGCGGTGATCAGCGATGACCTCACGATGGAAGGCGCACGCAAGATCGGCGGGCGCACGGTTTCGTTCACCGAGGCGGCCGTGGCCGCACTGGACGCGGGCTGCGACCTCGTGCCGCTGTGCAACCAGTCCGTGCAGAGCGAAGGCGGCAGGGCGCTCGATGAGTGGCTGGATGGCATGTCGCGCGCACTGGACGAAGGACGCTGGCGGCCCCACGAGGTGAGCGAGCAACGCCGCCTTGCATTGCTGCCGCGCGGCGGCGGCCTGACCTGGGACGAACTCATGGGCGACGCGCAGTACATGCACGCCCTGGACCTGCTGCCCTAACGCAACGACCCCGCGTAGGCCAGGCCGGAGGCAACCCCGCCGAACAGGTCGCCGACGATGACCTCCGACTGCGGGAACTCCTGGCGCAGCAGCTGCTGGAAAGGGCGCAGTGCCGAAGAGCCGCCGGTCAGGTACAGACCGTCGAGCGCGTCCGGTTTCAATCCGGCACGCTTCACGCACTGGTGGCCGCAAGCGACGACCTCATGAAGCAGCGCCGAAAGGTCGCGCGCGGTGTCCGCAGCCGACAAGCGCCGATTGATTCCGGGCTCGATGAAAGAAAGCTCGACAACTGTCGATTCGTCCGCCATCGACGTGCGGATCTTCGCCTGTTCGACTTCGCTTGCAATCCGGTGGCCGAGCCGGGCGAGGAGCACTTTCATCAATCGTGCGTGCAAGGCGAGGTCGCTGTAATCGACGCGCAGGTCTTCGGCGCGCCGCAGCGCCGCGGGCGTGTACAACCAGTTGATCAGGTGCCACGTGGAGAGGTCGAAGAACACGCCGCTGGGCACTTCCCGCCCTGACGGCCCGGCGTGCTTCAGGCCGAGCAGCGGCATCACGCGCTCGAGGCTGATCTTGCGATCGTAGTCCGTGCCCCCGATGTGGACGCCCGTGGTCGAAAGAATGTCGTCGCCGCGTTCGCGCCGCTTCGCGCGTTCGGGACCCAGCCGCACGATGGTGAAGTCGGACGTGCCGCCGCCGATGTCGACGATCAGCACCAGCCTCTCGCGCGTGATGCGGCGTTCGTAATCGAACGCCGCAGCAATAGGCTCCAGCTCCAGCGAAATTTCCTCGAAACCCGCCGCAGTCGCGGCCTGCACCAGTGCCTGCTGTGCGCGCTTGTCGCGAGCCGGGTCGTCGTCGACGAAATGCACCGGCCGCCCCAGGACGACACGCCTGACGTCGCGCCCGAGCCGTCTGCACGCGCGTTCGCGCATCTCGCGGATGAAGCGCGCGATGACGTCGCGGAAGTTCACCATGCCTTCGGGCACGCGCGTCTGCTCCTCGAGCAGGCTGCTGCCCAACAGGCTTTTCAGCGAGCGCATCAGGCGCCCATCGACACCGGTGAGATACAGCGCGATGGCTTCGCGCCCGAAGTGGATGCTGCGCTCTTCGGCGTTGAAGAAGACCGCCGTCGGCAGCATCGGCTCGTCGCCTTCGAGGCACACGGCGCGCGCAGCCCCGTCGGCCCCCACGAAGGCCATCGCCGAATTGGAGGTTCCGAAATCGAGTCCGAGCGTGTCGTGGCCGCCGCGGCTCACGATTCGCGCCGCAGGGCGGGGAACAGGATCACGTCGCGGATGCTCGGGCTGTCGGTCAGCAGCATGATCAGGCGATCGATGCCGACGCCGCAACCCCCGGTGGGCGGCATGCCGTATTCGAGCGCACGCACGAAGTCATGGTCGTAGAACATCGCTTCGTCGTCGCCCGCGTCCTTCGCATTGACTTGCGCCGCGAAACGCGCGGCCTGGTCTTCGGCGTCGTTCAATTCCGAGAATCCGTTGGCGATCTCGCGGCCGGTGATGTACAGCTCGAAGCGCTCCGTCACTTCGGGGCGCGAATCGTTGGCGCGTGCGAGCGGTGAGATCTCCGTCGGGTGCTCCATGATGTACGTCGGCTGCCACAGCTGCTCTTCGACCTTCTCCTCGAAGAACATGACCTGGAGCGATGCGAGCGAGCGCGTCGACAGGCGCTCCTTTTCTTCGCTCATGCCCGCGCGTTTCAGGGCATTCACGAGCCATTCGCGGTCGGCCACCTTGTCACCCGCGTCCGTGTACCTGCGGATCGCCTCGGCGATCGTGAGGCGATCGAACGGCTTCTGGAGATCGACGCCCTTGCCGTTGTACGTGAGCTGCAGCGTGCCTGCGGCCTTTTGCGCGGCGTCCTTCACGAGTTGCTCCGTGAAGTCCATCAGGTCCTGGTAGTTCCAGTATGCCGCGTAGAACTCCAGCATCGTGAACTCGGGGTTGTGCCGGACCGAGATGCCTTCGTTGCGGAAATTGCGGTTGATCTCGAACACGCGCTCGAAGCCGCCGACGATCAGGCGCTTGAGGTACAGCTCGGGCGCGATGCGAAGGTACATCGCCTGGTCCAGCGCGTTGTGGTGCGTGATGAACGGCTTGGCGTTCGCGCCGCCGGGGATCGGGTGCAGCATCGGCGTTTCGACTTCGAGAAACCCGTGCCCGCTCATGAAGTCGCGGATGCCGGTCACGGCCTTGCTGCGCGCAACGAAGCGATCGCGCGCCGCCGGGTCCATCATGAGGTCCACATAGCGCTGGCGGTACTTCACTTCCTGGTCCGCGACGCCGTGGAACTTGTCCGGCATCGGGCGCAGGTTCTTCGTCAACAGGCGGATCGATCCGGCATGCAGCGACAGCTCGCCCGTCTTCGTCTTGAACAGCGTGCCTTCGGCGGCGACGATGTCGCCCAGGTCCCAGTGCTTGAACGCCGCGTAGTCCTGTTCACCGACGGCATCGCGCGTGATGTAGATCTGGAATCGCCCGGTCGCGTCTTGCAGCGTGGCGAAGCTGGCCTTGCCCATCACGCGCTTGAGCATCATCCGGCCGGCGACGCTGGCGTGGGTGGCGTCCTGCTCGAGCTGCTCGGTCGACTTCGCTCCGTGATGCTCCTGCAGCGCGGCCGCGCGATGGGCCGGCTTGAAATCGTTCGGGAAAGCGACGGAGCCGCCTTGCTTGTGCGCCTCGCGCAATGCCTTGAGCTTTTCGCGGCGCTCCGCGATCAGCTGGTTCTCGTCTTGCGGCGGGGTGGGGCGGTCTTGTTCGGACATAAGCCCGCCATTTTAGGTTGTCAGTGGGCGACGCCCTCTTTGCGCACGACTTTGACGAAGGTGAGCGCCATGATCCTCAGGTCCAGGGCCGTCGAGCCGTGCTCGAGGTACCACGCGTCGTACGCGACTTTTTCGGCGATGGGAATCTCGTCGCGGCCATTGACCTGGGCCCAGCCGGTGAGGCCGGGCCGCAGGACGTGGACGCCGCGCTGGGTGCGCAGCTCGATCAGGTCCTGCTGGTTGTGCAAGGCGGGGCGGGGGCCGACGATGCTCATGTCCCCGGTAAGAATGGTCCACAGCTGGGGCAGCTCGTCGAGGCTGGTCTTTCGCAGGAAGCTGCCGATGGGCGTGAGCCACTGCTCGGGTGAGTCGAGCAGGTGAGTTGCGACGACGGGCGTGTCGATCCGCATGCTGCGGAACTTGGGCATGCGGAAGATGCGGTTGTTGCAGCCGACGCGGTCGGACCAGTACAGCACCGGCCCGCGCGACGTGAGCTTCACTGCCATCGCCACGAAAAGGATCGGGATCGCGAGACCCAACAGTGCCACGAGAGCGAAGGCGATGTCGATGGCGCGCTTCACGGCGCGTGCCCCCAGCCGGCCGCCGCATGGGCAATGCCTTCACGCGTGGCAACAGCAGGCGACCAGCCCAGCAGGGTGCGGGCCTTGGATGCGTCCACTTGCAGCGAATCGCAAAGTCCTTGCGCGACGTTTTTGCGTCCCGGCAAGGCCCCAGCGAGCCGGATCAGCGAGGGCGGCAGGTTCCAGAGCCTGGCCGGCTTTCCGAGGCCTTTCGCAATCGAGCGCACGATGTCCGGCGTCGAGACGTCATCGCCGTCGGCAATCAGGAAAAGCTCGTTGGCCGCAAGCGGTTGGGTTGCGCAGGCCATGATGAATTCGCACAGGTTCTGCACACCGATGAGGCTGCGCTGGTTGTGGATCGCGCCCAGCGGCAGGGGCCAGTTGCGCGCGACTGCGCGCACCAGCAGCCCGAAATTCCCGGGTGCGCGAGGCCCGTAGACGAGCGGCGGGCGGATCACCACCCAATCGATGCCGGCGGCCTGCACTTCGCGTTCTGAAGCGAGCTTGCTGTGCGCATAGGGTTCAGCCGGTGCCGGCGTGTCGGTCTCGGTGAACGGTTTCCCCCGCGTGACGTTGCCGTTCACGCCGATGGAGCTCACGAGCACGAGCCGGCCGACACCCGCCGCGCGGGATGCCGCAGCAACGGCGCGCGTGGATCGCACGTTGCAGTCAAAATCCTTTCCAGGGCCGCGGCGGTGCGCCCGCGCGGCGAGGTGCACCACCGCATCCGCCCCCGCGAAGCCCTTGGACATCGCGGCCGCATCTTCGTAGTCCGCCCCACCGGAGCGCGAGAGCGCATCGACGCCATGGCCCGCGTCGCGCGCCGCTGCAACGAGTGCGCGCCCGATGAACCCCGAAGCTCCTGTGATCGCGATCCTCATCGTCAGAACTTGCGGTATTTGCGCAGCGCATTGAATGCGTAACGCGAGAAATGCCAACCTGCGGGCAGCACCCCAAGATGCTCGACCTCACGGTAAATCTTCCACACCTCGCGCGCCGACTTGACCTTGTTGCGCGACACCGATTTCGCCAGCACGCGATAGCGCATCAGGTCTTCATCGAGCCCATGTGCGACGTGGCCGCGTTTCAGGATCGAAAGCCAGCACACGAAGTCGTCGTAGTACACGCGCTCCATGTGGACGTCGCCCGCGATCGCGCGATCGATGAGCACGGTCGATGTCGCAATGGCGGTGTTTCCCAGAAGCTGGCGATAGGTGAGCGTGCGAGGCACGGTGATGTAGTCGCCTGTGCGCCCTTCGTCCTGCGTGACGCGGCGAAATCCCGTATAGACCAGCGCTGCGCGGTTCGCGCCGGCATGTGCAAGGCAGCGCTCGAGTTTCGCGGGCAACCACATGTCGTCGCTGTCCAGGAAAGCGACGAAGCGGCCTTGGGCGCGTGCCAATGCCGCGTTGCGCGCGGCGGCCGGCCCCCCGTTCTTCTCAAGCGCAATGAGCTGGATCCGCGGGTCTCGCTGGGCCCATTGCACCACGACTTCGCGGGTGTTGTCGGGCGAGCAATCGTCGGCGATCAGCATCTCCCAGTCGGGGTATGTCTGCGAACGGACGGATTCGATCGTACGTGCGATGTAAGGCCCGCATTTGTACGCGGGGACGATCACCGAAACCAGGCCGTCGTTCACGCAGCCACCTTCGCAGGCATCTGCCGGTGGTGTGCGAGCCACGCAGCACCCGCGGCCGCGGCGTACGTCGCGACCGCCAGGCTCAGAGCGAGCCACGCGCAGTCGTCGATCGTGGCGGGTGTGCCGCGCAGGTCGATGTATCCAAACCAGATTGCGCACACTCCCGCGCCGGCGACAAGCTGCGTCGCCAGCAGCTGGCGCTCGTAGCCGCAGATCATCAGGAAGCTCGACCAGAAGTCGGACACGCGCAGCACGCTGACGGCCAGCAGCAGCGGCAGGATGGCCAGCGCAGGCGCGTAGGCCGCGTAGAAGCGCCCGACGGCGAACGCAACGAGAAAGTAAGCCGGAACGCATAGCACCGTCCCTGCTGCGAAGAGGGCCAACGAGACCCGGGCACTGAGGGCGAAGGTCACAGCTTCGCCTTCGAACGCGAACCGCCGCGACAACGCGGGGTACACCGACGCATTGATCATCGCCTGCGCAGATTGAGCGACCAGGATCGCGATGGCAGCGAAGGCGTACTGCGCGAAGACCGATGCGGGGAGCATCGAAGCGCTGAACCAGCGGTCGGCGTATTGCACTGCGGACACGACCAGTGTGATCGCCAGGAAGACGAGGGCGGTGTCCCAGTTCGCGCGGGGCAATCGCCGCCAGGCGAGCGCAACGAGGGGGTCGAAGCCCACTCCATGGGCTTCGCAGATCCTCTGGAAAATCGCGCCTGCGAGGACGAGCGAGATCCCCGCCTCGACGGCGAGGACGACGCCCGGCGAGCGCGTGACCAGTGCAAGTGCGGTGCTGGCGATTGTCAAGAGCACGGCGCGCACGAGGTTCTGCACCGCGTACCGCCCCGGCTGCGACAGGCTTCGGCTTTCAACCGTCGCAACCAGGAACAACTGCTGCGACAGGCCATGGATGACAGCGATCGCAAGCAACCAGCCGGCAAGCCCGGCCATCGGGATTCGCGCGAGGGCAAGAAGCAAGGCGAGCGACGCACAACCGCACGCAACGAGCACCGCCTGCGCGATGAGCACGAGCGGCCTGCGCATCCGTCCGCGGGCAGCCATTACGGGCATGTCCCGCTGGAGCAGAGGTTGCAGCCCGAGGCACGCGAGCATGCAGAACGTCGTCGAGACGAGCAACGCGGCGCTGTACAGCCCGAAGCCACGCACATCCAGCAGGCGCGCCATCACGGCGATGCGCACCATCATGAGCGCGGTGGCGGCCACCAGCAGCGGCAGGTACCCAAGCTGCGACGGCCGGATGCGCATCATCAACGGTCGCCCACGGGCAGCCGCTCGCGCACGAAATCCAGCGGCTGGAACATCCACCGGCGGCGCACGCGGCCGGTTGGCAGCTGCGACTCGCCCGGCGCGCCACGCAGCGATTGCCATTCGCCGGCGGCCATCGCGTTCACGACTGCGTCTTCTTCCCGCGTGTCGGGCGCGAATTGCGTGTCGTCGGGCTGGAGCGCGCCGCTGCGAACGAGATCGAGGAAACGTTGCGGATCCGCGCCCGGCTCGTACCGGTATGCGAAGGAAGAAAGTGCGCGGATGTGCTTCACGTACTGCGGCAGCCGGTGCGTCGTCGTGTAGCTGTAGCGCAAGCCCATGCGGCGCAGGCGCGATTGCTCCGCTGGGGAGACTTTCAACGATGCGTCGATGGCGAGCGCATCCACCGCGGCCTGGGTGGTCGCGTCGATGCGGAAGCCGGCGTCGCGATACGGCGCTTCTGCCGTCGAGATCACAGGCTTGCCCATCGCCGCGGCTTCGAGCCCCGCGCTGCTTCCCGCGATGACGACAGCGTCGCACTGCGCGATCAGGCTCATCGTGCTCGTGCGGTCCGCGCTCGGGATCGCGAGCACGCCGCGATCCTGCGCCCAGCCCGCGTAATGGCGCTCGGCCATGCGGCCGTCGTTCTTGCCGATCTTCTCCGCCCAGTTGGGATGGCAGCGCAGGATCGTTTCTTCCGGGCGAAGCCGGAGCTTTGCGACCAGGGCGTCATATGCATCTGTGGGCGCAGTCCAGCCCGAACACCAGTCCGGGTGACCCCAGATCTCGTTCATGCTGCCGGGCAGGAGCAGGACGCGGCGTCCTTCGCCCGCCACCGGCCACCCGGTGGCGCGCGATTGCTGGTTGTAGGCACGCCATTCCGTGGTGTTGGTCGCCGTGAGCCTTGCCGCGATGCGCGCAGCGGCAGCACGCGCCTGCTCGCCAGTCAATGCGTGGCGGCTCCATTCGCCAACCATTGCATGCACCGACTTCAACCCGAGGCAGTTCTCATCGGGCAGCAGCTGGATGCCGTCGCCGGACCAGCTGCGTTCCAGCGAGACCACGCGGATGCCGGCATCACGCGCGGCTTCGAAGATCGCCCGCGTCGCGTCCATGCGGCCGTTGAACACGCACACAGCGTCGAGCCGCTCGCGGGCGATCCATTCGCGCGCCGCGTCGTAGGCCTTAGAGACGGACGGCGCCAGGCGCTCGCGTTGCGCCGAGAAAGCTTCGCTTTCGTAGTCGGCCGCGGATTCGAACCGGCCCAGCGTGCTCGCACTCGACGACGACCAGTCGCGCGCGCGCTGCGCGCCGACCGCAAACTGCCCGCGAGCGAGTTCGCCGATCGAAGAGACGTCGGATGACGCATACGACCGGACGGCACCGGCACGGCAAAGCAGGCATTCCATCCAGTCCGGGCGCACGTCACGCAGCTCGCGCGTGTAGCAGGCGGGCAGGTCGGCGTCGCACGCAAGGAAGGCGGGGGTGTGGCCCGCCTCGCGCACGAGGTTCGCGAGGAACATGAGGTGCTCCACATGCGGACGCCATGCGTACACCGTCGCGAAGCCGATGCGAAGTGGCGCGTTCATGCCGGCCTCCGCGGAGGAACCAAAGCCAGCCACGCGGCGCGCAGGATCCGCCAGTTCGCATTGAGGCGGCGGCCGAAGCGCGGCTGGTCCGCCCGATCGAACGTGCGCACCGGCACTTGCGCGATCTTGCGTTTCGTGCGTGCGGCGTGGATTGCGAGCTCGGTGCCGATGGAGCGATACGAGTCGAAGTGCCCGAGCGACTCGTACAGATCGCGGCGATAGCCTTTCATGCCGCATAGCGGATCCGCGATGCCCCATGCCAGGCCGGCGACCCACGCGAACACATGTTCGCCGAGGCGCTGCTTGCGATCGCGCACTCCGGCGACGACACTCGCGCCCGCATCGAGCTCCTGCACGAAGCGCTGCACCAGCGACGGATCATGCTGGCCGTCGGCGTCGAAGGTGATGATGTAGTCGAAGCCCGCTTGCGCGGCGCGTTCGAAGCCGGTGTTGAGCGCGTTGTCGTACCCGCGATTGGCGCGGTGGCTCACGACGTCTGCGCCGGCGTTACGGGCGAGCTGCGCCGTGCGATCGCGCGAGCCGTCGTCGACCACGATGGGCGTGCCGACGCCGCGCAGGCTTTCCACGACACGCGCGATGCTGCGCTCCTCATTGAGCGCGGGGATGACGAAGGCTACTCGAGGTCCGCCCATTTGAGGTAGTCGCCCGCCTTGACGCCGCGGCGCAGCTTGCGCCCGAGCACTTCTTCGAGGCGGTAAGGCGGGATGGCATCGGCGGGGCAGGGGCGCAGCGGCGTGATCGCGGTGCGATCCAGCGTCGCGCCCGCCTCGACGTCGCGCGCGAGGCGCAGCGAACGGCGCTGCAGCACGACTGTTTCCATCTCGTTCGGCTCGACTCGCTTGATCCCGTTGCCCAGCGCGTTTTCCAGCTCGCGCGTGCGCTCGACCATGTCGCGCCAGGTCTTCGGGTCCATGGAGAACTTGTGGTCGGGGCCGACGCGGGTGAGGTCGTCGGTGAAATGCTTCTCGACGACTCGCGCACCGAGTGCAACGGCACCCAGGACCGTGGCATGGCCGGGTGTGTGGTCGCTCAGGCCGAGCACCATGCCGGGGAACATCCGCGCAAGGCTGCGCAAGACGTTCAACTGGATGTACTTGAAGTTCTCCAGCGATGCCGTGTAGTTGGTGTTGCACTGCAGCAGCGCGAACTGCGGGTTGATCGCCGTCGCGGCCTCCACTGCACGCACTACCTCGTCCATCGTCGAAGCCCCGCAAGCCATGATGTAGGGCTTGCCCTTCTTCGCGATGTATTCGACGATCTCGCTCCACGTGATGTCACCCGAGCCGATCTTGTACGCGGGCACGTACGGGTCCACTTCGTCGATCAGGTCGAAGGCATAGGGGCTCGTGAAGAACGTGATGCCGGCCTTGTCGCAGGTTTCCTTCAGTGCGGCCGTCCAGTCGCCCGGCACCGATGCGTCCTGGTAGACCTCGAACACCGACTTCTTCCACGCCGCCTGGTGCGACTGCTGGCCGCCCAGCGTTCGAAAGCCCTTGTCGCTGACGATCGATTCGGCGCGGAAGTGCTGGAACTTCGCCGCGTCCGCGCCGGCTTCCTTGGCGAGGTAGATCAAGTCCTTCGCCCGC
This sequence comes from Ramlibacter sp., assembly GCA_035526975.1. Taxonomy (GTDB): domain Bacteria; phylum Pseudomonadota; class Gammaproteobacteria; order Burkholderiales; family Burkholderiaceae_C; genus Ramlibacter. The sequence goes on along the minus strand of DATLBJ010000025.1, from coordinate 31,102 downwards.
GCGAGATTGCCATCGTGATTCGCCGCGATGTCCGCGATGAAATATGTCGGATGCTCGGGCCCGATCGTGCGCCCGGCGATCACGAGTTCTCTGTCGTAACTCACTTGTACTCCTGTGCCAACGCAGTCACCTCTTCCTCCAGGCGCGGCAGGCGGACTCCGAACGCCTCCTCGAACCTGTGGCTGTCCATCGCCATCCCGCGCGGGCGCGGTGCGGGCATCTGGCGGTCCTGCAGGCGTGCATCGCGCATGTGATCCTGCGGCATGCCGAGCGACTGGGCCAGTGCCCTCGCGAAATGTGCCTTCGACATCGCCGTCGTCGCGCCCAGGTTGAACACACCGTTCGGCCCGGTGTTGTCCGCAACCCGCGCCAGCATTGCAGAGAGCGTGCGCATGCGCAAGGGGCTGAATCGCACATCGGTGAACAGCTCGATCGGCTTCGATTCGCGCCCGGACTGCACGATCCAGTCGCTGAAGCTCTGCCGGCGCTCGCATTCGGAGCGTCCGACGAAATTCGTGCGCAGCACGGCAGCGCGTGGCCCAAGGCGAAGCGCTGCCTGTTCGCCAGCCAGTTTCGACATCGCATACTGGTTACGGACGGTGACTTCGTGCTCCACATGCGGCCCCGGGCCGTCGTACACATGGTCGGTCGAGACATGAACCAGCCGCGCGCGGCCAGGCGCAATCGCCTGCACAAGGTTCTCGACTGCCAGCACATTCACTTCATACGCCCCTTGCGGGTTCTTCTCGCATTCATCGACGTTCGTCGCGCCCGCCAGGTTGATCACGACGTCGGCGCCCGCCGTTTCCACACCGCGGCGGACCTGCATCGCATCGCGGAGATCCACGCGCAGGTCACCGCGGTCGCGCCCGCAAGCGATCACCTCGTGGCCGACGGAGCGCAAGTGCGGGACGAGCGTGGAGCCGAGGAGGCCCGTGGCGCCGGTGACGAGGATCTTGGACATGCGTTCAGCGGAAGCTGGCAATCGTTCGTTCCAGGATGTCGGCTTGCTTCTGTGCTTGGGTGTCGTCCCAGTAGTTGGTCTTGAACTGCAGCAGGCGTGGCTGGATCGCCTCTGCCACCGGGCACAGGCCCGGCGCGTACTGCTCCTTGATTTCCGGCGCGATGAAGCGCTCGCGGCCCAGCAGGTTCATGTTGACGAACATGGGTTCCAGGTACGTGAGCTTCCACGCCGCGTAGACGCCGTGACCGCCCAGTTCCGTGAAGCGGTCGCGAAAGGCATGCCACGGGATGTCGTCGCGCGTGAGCTTGGCCACCCAGGTCCAGTACGAGTGGGTGCAGTTGGCCGGCGTCTTTTGCGGAACGAGCCAATCGCAAGTGCGCGCGGCCTGCTCGAACTTCATCGCCGCTTCAACGCGGGCCTGCACCAGCGCATCGATGTTCTCGAGCTGGGCCAGCGCGACCGCGCAGCACAGCTCGGGCATGCGGTAGTTCCAGCCCATGGTCACGTGGCGCGAATAATCCGGGTCCTGGATGTCGCGCTTGGTGATCTTGCCCTTGGTGGCGCTCACGCCCGCGTAGCCCAGCGACTGCACCTTGCGGATGCCTTCGGCCAGCTCGAGGTCGGCCGTGATGATCATCCCGCCTTCCCCCGAGGTGATGTGCTTCGAACTCTGGAAGCTGAAGCTCGCGCAATGCCCGATCGTCCCGGCAATCTTGCCGTCGTACTTGCCGAGGAAGCACTGGGCGTTGTCTTCGATCACGAACAGGCGATGCTTGTCGGCCAGCGCCATGATCGGGTTCATGTCGGGCGACAGGCCGTACAGCGCGACGGTGATGATGGCGCGCGTGTTCGGCGTGATGCGCTCGGCGATCGACTTCGGGTCGATCTGGAAGGTGTCCGCATCCACGTCCGCGAAGATCGGAGTGGCGCCGGTCTGCAGCACCGCAAAGCTCGTGGCGGACATCGTCAGTGGCGGAACGATCACTTCGTCGCCGGGGCCGATGCCCTTGGCCTCGAGCGCGGCATGCATCGTGGCCGTGCCGTTCACGAAGGAGATTGCGTACGGGCTGCCGAACTTTTCGGCGAACGCCTGCTCGACGCGGCGCATGAACATCGAGCCCTGCGAGCTGCGGAATTCGGTGGCCAGCACCTCCTCGACGTACTTCAGCTCGTTGCCGAAGACGCGGCGGTGCGAGGGGATCGCGCTCACGATGATTGCTCCTTCTGTAGCGACTTGGCATAGCCCTCGTTTCGGGCGGTGCCGGAATTGATGCCGGCGATTTCCGGATGGCGGCGCAAATAATCGATCACGGCCTGGTACGGCATCGGATTGCCCGGCGGAAAAGCCGAGAACACCTTGCGCATGAATTCGATGTCCTCGGGCTTGTCGACGGTCCAGCGCCAGCGGCTCAGGTCCTCGGCGTGCTCGAAATTGAGCACGCGGAAAGTTTCGGGGTTCTTCCAGATGTACGGCGTCACGTGCTCGCGTTCAGAGGCGAGCTTCGCTTCGGTGTTCGCGCGATCCAGCGCCCGGAAGCGGAACACTTCGATATCCAGGCCTTCGGGAAATGTCGGGTGCAAGGTGTTCGAAACGTAATCGAGTGAAGCGTCGCCATCGAGCAGCGACAGCGCATGGTCGATGATCTGTGGGTCTTTCAGCGGGTCGTCGGCCGTCACGCGAACGATGACATCGGCCTGCGCCCCGTTTGCCGCGCGCCAGAAGCGATCGAGGACGTCGTGCTCCGAGCCGCGGTAGACGCGGGCAAGGCCGCTTTCCAGCACCCAGTGCGACAGGACGTCATCTTCCGGCTTGTCGGTGGTGGCAACCACGATCGCGTCGACGCGGGCACGAGCGGTGCGTTGCAGGACATGCGCGAGCATCGCGTGGCCTGCGATGTCGGCGAGCACCTTGTTCGGCGCACGCGTCGAGCCCATGCGCGCCTGCACGATGGCGACGGTGCGCGTCACGCGGCGGCCTCTTCGCGTTTCCATGTGCGCGGGTCGATGATCGCGGGGTCGTCGACGGCGAGTTCGGGCCCCGCAATCGGCGTCGCCGCATCCCAGGCATCTGCGATCTGTTCGAACTGCGCCGCGGATTCCACCCCCACGACGCAATGCGTGAACTGGCCGGTGCGGTCGAGGCCTTTCACGATCGACAGCGCCGCTGGCAGCGGCTCCATGCGATGGTGTTCGCACCACGCGCGCCAGGCCCTGACCGCCGGTACTGCTGCGGGCAATCGCTTCGCGGCGAACGCGGCGTCCTGCAACAGGAGCCCCTGCAGGAATGCGGAGCGCAGGTGCACTTCGACTCCGGGTGCGTCGAGCGCTGCGATACGCTGGTCGAATGCATTGCAGGGCAGCTGCGAGATGCGCACGGGAAACCGCGCTGCAATTTGCGCGAGCGCCTGCGGCTCGTATGCCGACACGCCGAGTGCGATGCCTTTGCCTTCGACCTCTTCCGACGCCGCATCCCAAAGCTGCGCACCTTGCGCACCCGACAGGTCCTCCTGCCGGTGGAACATCAGCGCACGAAGGCGCGAACCGAGCCGCCCGATGGAACGCCGCACGCTGTCACGCACGAACGCGACCGCGCCTCCCGACGGAACCGCGGGGATCTTGGATACGAACGAGAATTGCGCTTGCGGCGCGAGCCCGGCCATGCGCTGCTCGATGTCACCATAGCCGGCCGCAGTATCGATGCAATCGACCCCGCGATTCGCGGCGAGCTCGCAGATACGCCGCACCTCATCTTCGGCCACCGGGGCGCCGCTGCCGGCGATGCCATACGCAAGGCCGAACTGCACGGTGCCGAGCGCCAGCTTCATGGCCGCTCAGGCCAGCACGCCCGGGCGCGCCAGCAGTTCGCGGATGCCTTCCACCGACAGGACGTGCGGGTTGGTGCCCGAGCTGTATTCGAAGTCCTCGCCGACGGGGCGGCCTCTTTCGCCGGCTGCGCTGGTCGCGTAGTCGGGATGGATGTTGAACGAGATCGACGGCTGGATCGTGAAGTGCTGGTCGAACTCGAGTGTCAGGTGAGAGTCGTCGCGCGGGCACATGACCTCGTGGAGCTTCTCGCCGGGCCGGATGCCGACCAGCCGCGTGGGCACGCCGGGCGCTACTGCTTCAGCGATGTCCGTGATGCGCGAAGAAGGCAGCTTCGGCACGAAAATCTCGCCCCCGTGCATCCGCTCGAAGCTGCGCATCACGAAGCGCACGCCTTCGTCCAGCGTGATCCAGAAGCGCGTCATGCGCTTGTCGGTGAGCGGGATGTCCTTCGCCCCCTTCGCAACGAGGTCCAGGAAGAACGGCACGACGGAGCCGCGTGAGCCGATCACGTTGCCGTAGCGCACGACAGCAAAGCGCGTCGGGTTCTTGCCGACCATGTTGTTGGCGGCCACGAATAGCTTGTCCGACGCGAGCTTGGTCGCCCCGTACAGGTTGATCGGGTTCGCCGCCTTGTCCGTCGACAGCGCGATCACCTTCGTGACCTGGTTCTCGATTGCCGCACGGATGACGTTCTCGGCGCCGTGCACGTTGGTCTTGATGCACTCCATCGGGTTGTATTCGGCGGCGGGCACCTGCTTCAGCGCTGCCGCATGCACGACGATGTCCACGCCGCTCATCGCCTGGACCAGGCGGTGCGGGTCGCGCACGTCGCCGATGAAATACCGCATGCAGGGCGCATCGAACTCGCGCGCCATTTCGAACTGCTTCAGTTCGTCCCGCGAATAGACCACGACGCGTGCCGGCTGGAAGTCCTTCAGCAGCGAGGCGACGAAGCGCTTGCCGAACGAGCCGGTGCCGCCGGTGACGAGGATGGATTTGCCGGAAAACATCGGCGAATTATCGCCCACCCCCGGATGAGCATCCGGGACGTTACTTCGCGGACAACTCGAGGAGTTCGCGCTCGCGCCGCGCCTGGAAGACGTGGTCGAAGACCTGGTGCGCCAGGGTCGCGCCCGGCACCAGTTCCGCGAGGATGGCGCGGATCGTGGCGACTTCGTTACGTTCCGTTGCGTCGGCCAGCGCACGCAGCCGGGGCGCGAGCTGCGGCCATGCAATGAACTGCTCGCGGGCCTGCATGATGCGCGGGTGGGGCGTGGGATGCGGGTCGTCGCCGATCAGGAGCTCTTCGTACAGTTTTTCACCGGGGCGCAGGCCACTGATGACGACCTCGATGTCGCCGGCCGGATGCAAGGCATCGCGGACGGTCATCCCCGACAGGGCCACCATGCGCTTGACGAGGTCCAGGATCCTCACGGGTTCGCCCATGTCCAGCACGAAGACCTCGCCGCCTTGCGCCATTGCGCCGGCCTGCACGACGAGCTGCGTCGCTTCCGGGATCGTCATGAAGTAGCGCGTCACGTCGGCGTGCGTGACGGTGACCGGACCGCCCATCGCGATCTGCTTTCGAAACAGCGGCACCGCGCTGCCGCTGGAGCCGAGGACGTTGCCGAAGCGGACCATCACGAAGTGCGTGCGGTTGGCGACCGCAACCGACTTCGGATCGAAGTCGCGGAACTCGGGCGAGGCCGATTGGGACAACGCCTGCAGGATCATCTCCGCGACGCGCTTCGTGGCGCCCATCACGTTCGTGGGCCGCACGGCTTTGTCGGTGGAGATCAGCACGAAGTGCGCCGCGCCGCTTTCCAGTGCCGCACGCGCAACGTTGAGCGTGCCGAAGACGTTGTTGGCAACACCTTCGGCCGGGTTGTGTTCGACCATCGGCACGTGCTTGTAGGCCGCCGCGTGATACACGACTTCCGGTTGCCACGTGCGGCAGATCTCCTGCACCCGCGGGTAGCTCGTCACCGTCCCGAGCAGGGGGACGAGTTCGGTCGCGAGGTTCAACTTCGCCGCGAGTGCGGTGAGCTCTTCGTGGATCGTGTACAGCGCGAACTCGCTGTGATCGAGCATCAGCAGGCGCGCGGGCTTTTCGCGCAGCACCTGCCGGCACAGCTCCGCGCCGATGCTGCCGCCGGCGCCGGTCACGAGCACCCCCTTGCCCGCCGAATTGCGTGCAAGCAGCGCGGGATCGGGCGCGACCGGCGGGCGGCCCAGGAGGTCGTCGATCTCGAGTTCGCGCAGGTCGCTCACCGTCACACGGCCGCTTGCAAGGTCTTCCATGCCGGGCAGCGTCCGGATGTGCACCGGCACTTCGCTCAGCTTGCCGATGATCTCGTTGCGCCGCTGGCGCGGTGCGCTGGGAATGGCCAGCAGGATGTCGGTGACGCCGAGCCGGTCGACGAGGTTCGCGATTTCTGCAGGCAAGTACACGCGTGCGTTGTTGATTGTCCGGCCCGCCTTGCGCACGTCGTCGTCGATGAAGCCCAGCAGCGCGTACTGGCGCGTGCTCGCGAGGGCGGCAGCGGTCTGCACACCCGCGCTGCCCGCACCGTAGATCAGGAGGCGGCGCTCAGGACGGTTGCCGCGACCCGAGAAGAGGTAGCGCGCCAGCGCGCGGCTTGCGCCCACGAGCACGCCGTACACGATCGGCTGCATCACGGCGACCGTCCGTGGCAAGCCTTCGAAGCCTTGCCGCTGGAGCAGCAGCACCACTGCCAGCAGCACCACTGCGTAGACGCCGACGGCCCTCGCAGTTGCCCCCAGCGCCGCCATCCCGGTGTAGCGGAAGATCGCGCGGTACAGCCCGAACTTCACGAACACCGGCAGCGCGATCGCCGGGGCCAGCGCGTAGATGATCCACTGGTTGCCTTGCGGCACGTTGGCGGTGTCGAAGCGCAGCGTGAACGCGACCCACGTCGCAACGAGGGCCAGCACGAAGTCCAGCGCGACGACGACGCTGCGCTTGGCGGGTTCCGGCCAGTCGAGGACGCGCGAGCTGATCATGCCCCGTCAGGTCGCGATGCCTGTCTTCGCGAGCACGTCGCTCACCAATTCGAGGCGCACCAGCGGGTTGTCCAGCTCCATCAGGCGCTGCTTGAGCGCAACGGGCAGCGGCAATAGCTCGCACCAGCGGTTGGCCACCCAGCCGCAATCGTTCAGGCGCCACGGGGCCTGCAAGGGCAGCGGCTCCTTGCCACCGGAGCGCAGTTCGAGCGAATGGATCAATTGCTTCAGCGCCGTCGACGTGACCTGCAGGTCCGCCGGAATTTCCACGTCGATATCGGGCGCAAGGGACTCGACGTCCGCGATCCACAAGCCGTGCTTCAGCTGGTCGCGAGACGTGATGCGGAAACGCTGTGCGCCGCTGGCGCGGATCATCATGAGGCCCGGACGCGGTGTCTCGTATTCGCTGATCGTCGCCAGCGTGCCGATGGTTGCGAACACTTCGCTGGAGCCGGGCTGGCGCACTTCGGAGCCTTGCGTGAGCGACACCACGCCGAACGGCGCACCGGCCTTGTGGCACTTGCCGATCATGTCCAGATAGCGCACCTCGAAAATCCGCAGCGGCAGCACGCCACCGGGGAAGAGCACGGTGCTCAGGGGAAAGAGCGGCAGTGATTGCAGCTTGAGGGCGGACGACATGGATTCACCGGCTTGGCCGCTATCATCCCACGACCCGACGCTTGCCGCCCGATGGCCTACCAGATCATTTCCTTCCTGCTTGACGTCGCTGCCGGCTTGCTGGGCGGCGCGTGCCTGCTGCGCATGTACATGCAGTACCAGCGCATTCCTTTCGGCAACCCGATCGGGCGTTTCATCTTCGCGCTGACCGACTGGATCGTGCTGCCCCTGCGCAAGGTGCTCCCGCCGATCCGCAAGGTGGACACGGCTAGCGTGGTCGCGGTCTACCTCATCGAGCTCGCGCAGTTCGCGCTGCTCTACCTGCTGGCCGGTCGCGGCAGCGGGCTGGAGCTCCTGCCGCTGCTGGCGCTGTTCGGTGTGGCGCGGCTGGTGATCTCCGGCCTCACGGGCCTGGTCATCGTCTACGCGATCCTGTCATGGGTGCAGGCGGATTCGCCCATCGCGGATGTGATCGACCGGCTGTGCGCGCCGCTGCTTCGCCCATGGCGCAAGCTCGTGCCGCTCGTGGGCGGCATCGATCTTTCTCCGCTGGTGTTCCTCGTGGTGCTGCAGGTGATCGCGATCGTGCTCGCGTACGTGCAGGCTGCGGCGCTTCGTTAGCTGACCGCGTCGGCCGGCTGGCGCTGCAGCATCGCGAGCGCGTTTGCAACGGTCTTGCGCAGCTCGCGCCGGTCGCAGATGAAATCGACCGCGCCCTTTTGCTGCAGGAACTCCGCGCGCTGGAAGCCTTCCGGCAGCGTCACGCGCACGGTGGATTCGATCACGCGAGGGCCGGCAAAACCGATCAGCGCTTTCGGCTCGGCGATCACGATGTCGCCCATGAATGCAAAGCCCGCGCTCACGCCGCCCATCGTGGGGTCCGTCAGCACGCTGATGTAAGGCAGGCCTTTCTTCGCGAGGCGGGTGAGGGCCGCGTTGGTCTTGGCCATCTGCATCAGCGAGAGCAGGCCTTCCTGCATGCGCGCCCCACCCGTGGCCGTGAAGCACACGAAGGGCACTTTCTGTTCGACCGCGGTCTCCACGCCGCGCACGAAACGCTCACCGACCACGGAGCCCATGCTGCCGCCCATGAAGTCGAATTCAAACGCGGCGGCGACCAGGCTCATGCTGTGCACCGCGCCGCCCATGACGACGAGCGCATCGGTCTCGCCGGTGTTCTCCAGCGCTTCCTTCAGCCTCTCCGGGTAGCGGCGGCTGTCCTTGAACTTGAGCGGGTCCACAGGGAGCACTTCCTGTCCCACCTCGTAGCGGCCTTCGGCATCGAGAAAGGTATTCAGGCGCGGGCGGGCGCCGATGCGGTGGTGGTGGCGGCAGGTCGGGCAGACGTTGAGGTTCTGCTCGAGGTCCGTCTTGTAGAGAACTGTCTCGCAGCTCGGGCACTTGATCCACAGGCCTTCGGGCACCTGCCGGCGGTCGGCCGGGTCGGTATGCTGGATTTTGGGCGGGAGCAGTTTTTCGAGCCAGCTCATGCATTGTTCCTGTTCAGCACGGAAGCGGCATTATGCGTCGAGCGCCTGCCGGATCTCCCGGAGGAAGCCGGACAGGGCGGGAATGACCTGCGAACGAGGCAATTCTTCTACTACCTGGATGATTTTCGTGCCGATGATGACGGCGTCGGCGCTCCGGCCGACAGCCTGCGCGGTGGCGGCGTCCCGGATGCCGAATCCCACCCCGACCGGCACTTTCACATGGGCCCGGATGCGCGGCAGCATCCGTTCGACGGCTCCCGTGTCCAGGTGGCCGGCGCCCGTCACGCCCTTGAGCGACACGTAGTAGACATACCCGCTGGCCACGCGCGCAACCTGGGCGATGCGCTCGTCGGTGCTGGTGGGCGCCAGCAGGAAGATCAGGTCCAGGCCTTGCGCGCGCAGTTTCGCGGCGAACTCCTCGCACTCCTCGGGCGGGTAGTCGACGACGAGCAAGCCATCGACGCCGGCCGCGGCGCAGTCGCGGATGTACGCGTCCTTGCCGTGCTTCAGGTCGTAGCGCTCCACGGGGTTCGCATAGCCCATGAGCACGACGGGCGTCGCGCTGTCGCGTCGACGGAACGCGCCGACCATCTGCAGCACTTGGGTCATGCCGATGCCCAAGCCTAATGCTTTCTCACCCGCGCGCTGCACCACCGGTCCATCCGCCATCGGGTCGGAGAAGGGCACACCGAGTTCGATCACGTCCGCACCCGCTTGCACCATCGCGTGCATCAGATCGGGCGTGATATCTGCGAACGGAAAGCCTGCGGTGATATAAGGAACGAGCGCCTTGCGTTTCTGCTCGCGCAGCTGCGCGAATTTCGTGGCGATGCGGCTCATGGGCGGTCTCCGCCCTTGACCTTCAGCCCGCGCATCGACGGGCGATCGTAGAAGTCCACGCCGGCCAGATCCGCCACCGTGCCGATGTCCTTGTCGCCGCGGCCGGACAGGTTCACGAGGATGTGCTCGTCGGCCTTCATCGTCCTGGCGAGCTTCATCGCATAGGCGATTGCGTGGCTCGATTCGAGCGCCGGGATGATGCCTTCGGTGCGGCAAAGGTAGTGGAAAGCCTCGAGTGCCTCCTTGTCCGTGATGCCGACGTACTGCGCGCGAAGCGTGTCCTTCAGCCACGCATGCTCCGGGCCGACGCCGGGGTAATCGAGGCCCGCGCTCACGCTGTGTGTCTCGGTGATCTGGCCGTTCTCGTCCTGCAGGAGGTAGGTGCGGTTGCCGTGCAGCACGCCGGGCGAGCCGCGTTGCAGCGATGCGGAGTGCTTGCCCGAATCGAGGCCTTCGCCGGCTGCTTCCACGCCGATCAACTTCGTGTTCCCGAACGGGATGTAGGGGTAGAAGATGCCCATCGCATTGCTGCCGCCGCCCACGCACGCGATCACGACGTCGGGTTGCCTGCCCCCCGTGATCTGCGGCATCTGTTCGATGCACTCGTTTCCGATCACCGACTGGAAGTCGCGCACCATCATCGGATACGGATGCGGGCCCGCCACCGTGCCGATGATATAGAACGTGTTCTCGACGTTCGTCACCCAGTCGCGCATCGCTTCGTTGAGCGCGTCCTTGAGCGTCTTGCTGCCGGATTCGACCGGGACCACCGTTGCGCCTAGCAGGTTCATGCGATAGACGTTCGGGCTCTGGCGCTTGACGTCCTCACTGCCCATGTAGACCACGCATTCGAGCCCGTAGCGCGCGCAGATCGTCGCTGTGGCCACGCCATGCTGGCCGGCGCCGGTCTCGGCGATCACGCGCGGCTTGGCCATGCGCTTCGCCAGAAGCGCCTGGCCGATCACGTTGTTGATCTTGTGCGCGCCGGTGTGATTCAGGTCTTCGCGCTTGAGATAGATTTGCGCGCCGCCTTGCTCGCGTGACATGCGGGCGGCGTGGTAGACGGGCGAAGGGCGCCCGACGAAGTGCTTCAGTTCGTAGGCGAACTCGCGCAGGAACTCGGGGTCGTTCTGGTATTTCGCATACGCCTCGCGCAACTGCGAGATCGCATGCGTGAGCGTTTCGCTCACGAAACTGCCGCCATAGATGCCGAAATGGCCGGCGGCGTCAGGTTGCTGGTAGGACTGCATGGGGGGACCTTGCAAGAAGTGCATCCGCGGCGCGCACGGCCGAGACGAACTGGATGATCTTTTCCGGGTCCTTGACGCCTTTCGACGCCTCGACCCCGGAGCTCACATCAACGGCGAGCGACTTGCATCGCGGCCGCACTTGCACGATGCCATCGGTCACGTTTGCAGGCGTCAACCCACCAGACAAGACGAGGTGAGCGTTGACGTTTTGAGGAAGGCGTGACCAATCGAAGGCTTTCCCGGCGCCGCCGTAACCCTCGACATGCGCATCCAGCAGGATGGCGCGGGCCCGGGCGTGCTCGTTGGCGAATCTTACCAAGTCGAACGGCGAGCCATCCAAAGGGATGCGCGCGGCGCGAATGTGCGGATGCAACCCATTGCGCGTGGATTCGACGCACTGCTGGGGTGTCTCGTCGCCATGGAACTGCACAGCCGCGTTCGGAAGCTCGTCGAGGCACTGGACAACCCGCGCCGGGGTTTCGTTGACGAAGAGAAGCACCGGGACCATGAAGATCGGCAGGCGCGCCGCGAGTTGCGCGGCGCGTTCGATGGTCACGTGGCGCGGGCTCTTCTCGTACATGATGAAGCCGACCGCATCCGCACCCGCGGCGACGGCCGCGTCCACGTCCTGCTCGCGCGTGAGGCCGCAGATCTTGATGCGCGTGCGTTCCGGCGCGTTCATGGCAGCCAATCATACGCAGCGGTACGGCTGGGCAATTGCCACTTCGCGTCATACACGGGCCCGAGGAAGTACAGGCCGTCGGGAGAGAAAGTCGGCGATGCAGCGTCGCGGTCGCGCGCTTCGACGACTTCGTGCATCCACGCGGGCTGCTGCAGGCCCTGGCCGATGGCAAGCAGGCTGCCCATGATGTTGCGGATCATGTGGTGCAGGAACGCGTCGGCTTCGAAGTCGAAGCGCCAATACGCGCCGCGCCGTGTGATGTCGACTCGCGCGAGTGTCTTCACCGGGCTCAGTGCCTGGCATTCCGACGCGCGGAACGAGGTGAAGTCGTGGGTGCCGACGAGGTGCGCGGCCGCCTCGCGCATGGCGTCGGCATCGAGGGGGCGAAAGACCCAGCCGACGCGGCCCGCGTCCACGCTGGGGCGCACCGGCGACTCCAGGACCACGTAGGCATAACGCCGCGCAGCGGCGCACGCGCGCGAATGGAATTTATCGGGCACGGCCTTGACCCACTGCACGGCGATGTCCGGCGGCAGGAAGCGATTCGTCCCACGCAGCCACGAGTAGTCCCTGCGGTGCAGTTCCGTATCGATGTGGACGACCTGCATCAACGCGTGCACGCCGGCGTCGGTGCGGCCGGCGGAGACCGTCGAGACCTTTCGCGCCGTGAATTGCCCGAGCGCTTCCTCGAGCTTGTCCTGCACGGTGCGGCGCGAAGGCTGGCTTTGCCAGCCTTCGTACGAAGTGCCGAGGTAACTGATGCCGAGAGCCAGCCGCATCGCCGGCATGCTATCGCGCTGGCGCGATCAGCTGATTTCCGCGAGGAACTTCTGCGCGGCGGACTTGAGCTCGCCCGAGGCTTCCGCGATCACTTCCTGGGCGAGGGTGCGGGCACCGTCGGGGTCGCCGATCGCGTTGAACTCCTGCGCGAGCGCGAGCTTCGTGGCGAGTGGGTCCCCGCCCGTGTCGTCGAAACCCGCCGTCGACAGCGGGGCACCGGCCGTGGTGTGCGATTCCGTTTCATGCGACTCGGCGGGTGCCGGCGCCGTCGTGGGCGCGGCGTCTTCCTTCTTTGCGCCGGGCAGGTCGAGCGAGAGCGCGCCGAGGTCGAACTCGAGCATGCCGTCGTCCTTCGCTGCCGCGGCCGGGGCTTGCGCTGCGGGCGCGGGCGCCGGGGCAGGAGGCACCGGCGTCGCGTCGAAATTCAGGCTGTGTTCGTCGAGCACCAGGTCGGGCGCGTCGAGCGTCGCGGCCGGGGCTGCCGCCGGCGCGGCAGCCGGTGCGGCGTCGAAATTCATGTCCAGTGCGGGCATCGGAGCCGCAGCGTCGACGGCTTGCGTGCTATCGAACGTCTGGGGCGCGGCAGCCGGCTGCGCCTGCACTGCCTGCGTTTTCTCGGAAGCTTCGACCGCGGGCACTGCGGCGGCGGGCTCGTCGTCGCCGAGCGAGAAGTCAAGGTCGAGATCGATGTCGGGTTGCGCCGCTGCTTCTGCGGGCGCCACGGCCTGCACGAGTTGCGTCGCGCCGAAACTGCCGGCGCCGGCAGCAGCGCCTGCGGCAGCCGCAGCGGCAACCGCGCCTTCGCTGGGCTGGCCGCCGGGGCGATACAGGGAATTGCCCGCATCGAGCCCCTGGCCCATCTCGCAGATCTTTTCCCAGTCGCCACCTTCGCCGTGCGTGAGGCCGTACGCCTCGGTGGCGATCAGCTCGAATGCCTTCGCGTCGCCGCGTTTCGCATAGATCTCGAGCAGCTTCGTGTGGATGGCCACGCGCTGGGGTTGCGTGCGCAGGGCTTCCTTGAGGATTTCCTCGGCCTGCAGGTCGCGGCCATAGGCGAGGTACACATCCGCTTCGGCAACCGGATCGACATCGCCGGCCGCGTCGAGCTGGCTGGGCGAATACACCATCGAAGAGCCGGTGACACCGCCTTCGTTGGTGTCGATGCGTTGGCCGCCGCTTGCGCCGAAGAACGAATCGGGTTGCAGGCGGCTTTCGAGGAAGGACGAGTCGACTTGCGTCGTCTTCTTGCGCTGCTGGACCTTGTAGAAGCCGAAGCCGGCGGCAAGCAGTGCGAGAAGCCCGGCGCCTGCGAGTACCAGCGGGTTGTCGAGGAACTCGTCGAAGAAGCTCGTCTCAGGCGGAGGCGGCGGCGCAGCCGCCTTGGCCGGCGCCTTCACCGGAGCCGCAGCACCGGTTGTCACGGCAGGTGTGGCAGATGCGGTGGCCGATGCGGGCGCAGCCTTCGCGGAAGCCGCAGCGACGGCGGCGCTCGCAGCGGGCGCCGAAGCGGAAGCTGCGGTGGCAGTCGGTGCGGCTGCGGAGGCAACCACGGCAGCCGCGGGAGCGGGAGCCGGTGCCGGCTTCGCAGCGGAGGCCGCCGCGACCACGGGGGCGGGAGCGGGAGTCGGCGCCGGTGCTGCAGCGGCCGGGGCCGATGCCGGCTTGCCTGCGGCGGCAGGTGTTCCGAGCGGGACCGGGATGCCGGGCTTGCCTGCGCTTGCTGCCGTCGCCATGGGAGCCGCAGCGGTTGCGGGGGCCTTGGGCGTGCCGACCTTGTTCAGGTCGGCGATGTTCTTGTTCAACTCCGCGACGCGGGTGGCGGTGTCTTGCGCGGCGCGCTGTTGCGCTATCTTGTCTTCCGTGCCGGGCTTGCCCGCTGCGCTGCCCTTCGACAGCGTGAGCTTGTCAGGCGCGTTGGCGGTGGGCTTCTTTTCTTCGACTTTCGCCGTGATCTTGCCGGACGACTGGCGTTCGGCCGGCGTGGTCTTCGTCGCCGGCACGTTCTCCGCGACGCGGCGGCGGAACTCGTTGAAGTCGCGGCTTTGCGCGACCAGGGTCTGCTTCGCGTCGTCGGGTGGTACCAGCGCGGCTTCCTGCTCGCCGGGCACCTGGATCACGGCGCCGGAGCGGACGCGGTTGATGTTGCCGGCGATGAAGGCGTCGGGGTTCGAGCGCAGCATCGCAACCAGCATCTGGTCGAGCGACACCGTCGGGGGCTTGTGCGCGCCTGCGATCTTGCCCGCCGTGTCGCCCGGTTGCACAGTGACCTGCTTGCCTTCGCCCGAGGGCGCGGCGGCTTGAGCGGGCGAGGGTGCAGCCGCTGTCGCCGGCGCGCGCGAACCACCTCGCGAACGCGTCGCGGGGCCGGCGGGCGGCAGGGGAGCGGGGGTGGACGAGCGTGATTGCGTTGCCGGTGCCGGTGTTGCCTGCGCCTGCAGCGGCTGCTGCGGGGCGCGCATGCTCGGCGGATCGAACAGCATCGTGTAGTCGCGCACGAGGCGGCCCGACGTCCAGCTGCTCTCGAGGATCAGGTCCATGAACGGTTCATTGACCGGGCGCGAGCTGGAGAGCCGCAGGAAATAGCGGCCGTCGGCCCGCTTCTCCAGCGTGATGCGCACGTCACCGAGCGAGGGGTTGTATTCGAGGCCCGCGGCGCGGAACGCATCGGGCCCGGCGATATTCGCCCGCAGCGACGCGATCTCGTCGGCGTTGATCTCGGGAATATCGATTTCGGCTCGCAGCGGTTCGCCGAGCGCGGATTGCACGGTCACCCGACCGAGCGCCAAGGCATTCGCATCCGATGCCGAGACACCCAGCACGACCGCGGCGGCGAACGCCAGCGCCGTGGCGCGCCAGAGCGGCTCACGAATCGAAGACTGCGTCCCCATTGCCCGTTCTTTGGGCAACATTTTTCTCTTCATCGAACAAACGCCTCGACGCTGAAATTGCTGAAAAGACCATAACATCAATGTCTTAGGCTGACAAGCTGAGACAAGTTTTTAACTTCGTCGACGCCTTGCGTTTCGTGGTTAGCACGCACGCGGTCGTTGTGATCGGCCAACAAACGCAAAGCAAAACGGCCCGTAACCATAAGGTGACGGGCCGCTTGTGAAGAGAGGGGAAGCGCTTAGGCCTCGAGAAGAATGCGCAGCATGCGGCGCAGCGGCTCCGCGGCGCCCCACAGCAGCTGGTCGCCGATTGTGAATGCCCCGACATACTCGGGCCCCATCGCCATCTTGCGAATGCGGCCCACGGGAATGGACAGCGTGCCGGTCACGGCCACCGGCGTCAGCTCCTTGAGCGTCGCATCGCGCGTGTTCGGCACCACCTTCACCCACTCGTTGTCGGCAGCGAGCATCGCCTCGATGTCGGCCACCGGAACGTCCTTTTTCAACTTGAAGGTCAGCGCCTGGCTGTGGCATCGCATTGCGCCCACGCGCACACAGAAGCCATCGACGGGTGTTTCCACGGTGCCGAAGCCCGCGCCCTGGCCGAGGATCTTGTTCGTCTCGGCGCCGCCTTTCCATTCCTCGCGCGACACGCCATTGCCCAGGTCCTTGTCGATCCACGGGATCAGGGAGCCTGCAAGCGGCACGCCAAAGTGCTCCGTCTCGCTCGCGGACATGGCCTGCTGCCGCGAAAGCACCTTGCGATCGATCTCGAGGATCGCGGACTTCGGGTCATCGAGCAGCGGCCGCACGTCGGCGTTCAGCGTGCCGAACTGCGTGAGCAGCTCGCGCATGTGCTGCGCGCCGCCACCGGAAGCTGCCTGGTAGGTCATCGTCGACATCCATTCGACGAGGCCCGCCTTGTACAGCGCGCCGACGCCCATGAGCATGCAACTCACGGTGCAATTGCCGCCGATCCAGTTCTTGCCGCCCTTGGCCAAGGCATTCCTGATCACCGGCATGTTCACCGGGTCGAGGATGATGACCGCGTCGTCCTTCATGCGCAGCGTCGAGGCCGCATCGATCCAGTGGCCCGTCCAGCCCGCGCCGCGCAGCCTGGGAAAGACTTCCGTCGTGTAATCGCCGCCCTGTGCGGTGATCACGATGTCGCACTTCTTCAGCTGCTCGATGTCGAAGGCGTCCTTCAGCGTCGTCTCGTTCTTTGCCTGTGCGGGCGCCTTGCCGCCGGCGTTCGACGTGGAGAAGAACACCGGCTCGATGAGCCGGAAGTCGCCCTCGGCCTGCATGCGGTCCATCAGGACCGAGCCGACCATGCCGCGCCAGCCGACGAGGCCGACCCGCGGTTGTTGGGAAGTGAGTGCCATTTCGAACGCCCTTTCAGTTGATCCTTGGGTCCCCCGGCTCGTCGTAGGCCGGGGAGGGGCGCATGACGAACCGGAGCCGCTAGCTCTTGGTAATCGTCTTCTTCGTGATGGCGGCCACGACGGCGTCGCCCATTTCGCGGGTGCCGGCCTTCGTCGTGCCTTCGCTATGGATGTCCGCCGTGCGCAGCCCCTGCGCGAGCACGTGCCTGACGGCCGACTCGATGCGGTCGGCGGCCTGGGGCTGGTTGAGTGAGAAGCGAAGCATCATGGCTGCAGACAATATTGTAGCCAAAGGATTCGCAATGCCCTTGCCGGCGATGTCGGGGGCACTGCCGTGGCTGGGCTCGTACAAGCCCTGGTTCGACGCGTTCAGGCTGGCCGAGGGCAGCATCCCGATCGAACCCGTGAGCATCGCTGCCTCATCCGAGAGGATGTCGCCGAACATGTTGCCCGTGACGACCACGTCGAACTTCTTCGGGGCGCGCACCAGTTGCATCGCGGCGTTGTCGACGTACATGTGGTCCAGCTCGACATCCGGGTACTGCTTGCCGACTTCCGTGACCACGTCCTTCCACAACTGGAACGTCTCCAGCACGTTCGCCTTGTCGACGCTGGTCACGCGCTTGCTGCGCTTGCGCGCGGCCTGGAACGCGACGTGCGCGATGCGTTCGATTTCCGGACGCGTGTAGCGCATCGTGTCGAACGCTTCTTCGGCGCCGGGGAACAAGCCGTCAGGGGAACTGCGGCGGCCCCGAGGTTGGCCGAAATAGATGTCGCCCGTCAGCTCCCGGATGATGAGGATGTCCAGCCCGGACACGAGTTCGGGCTTCAGGCTCGATGCGTCAACCAGCTGCTCGTAGCAGATCGCCGGACGGAAATTGGCAAACAGCCCCAGGTTCTTGCGCAGCCCGAGGATCGCCTGCTCCGGCCGCAATGCGCGCTCGAGCTTGTCGTATTTCCAGTCGCCGACCGCGCCGAACAGCACCGCATCGGCTTCTTTCGCGAGCTTCAGTGTTGCATCGGGCAAGGGATGGCCGTGCGCTTCATAGGCGGTCCCGCCGACGAGAGCCGTTTCCATCTCGAACTTCAGGTCCAGGACTTCGAGGACCTTCACGGCCTCGGCGACGATTTCCTTGCCGATGCCATCGCCCGGCAGCACTGCGATCTTCATGGGGTCCTCAGGAGGTCAGCGTATGCGCGAGCCAGGGCTTGGTCGCGAGGCGGCGGGCTTCGAACTGCCTGATCTCTTCCGAATGCCGCAGCGTGAGGCCGATGTCGTCCAGCCCGTTGAGCAGGCAGTACTTGCGGAACGGCTGCACGTCGAACGCAAGCTCCGAGCCGTCGGGCTTCACGATCACTTGGCGTTCGAGATCCACGGTGAGCTCGTACCCGGGGAAGGCGTTCACTTCGTCAAAGAGCTTCGTGACCTGGGCCTCGGGCAGCACGATCGGCAGCAGGCCGTTCTTGAAGCAGTTGTTGAAGAAGATGTCCGCGTAACTGGGCGCGACCACCGCGCGGAAGCCAAACTGGTCCAGCGCCCATGGCGCGTGTTCGCGCGACGAGCCGCAGCCGAA
This sequence comes from Ramlibacter sp., assembly GCA_035526975.1. Lineage (GTDB taxonomy): Bacteria > Pseudomonadota > Gammaproteobacteria > Burkholderiales > Burkholderiaceae_C > Ramlibacter. The sequence goes on along the minus strand of DATLBJ010000025.1, from coordinate 12,781 downwards.
GTTCTTGCGCGCGATGAGGATCGACGCGCCCTGGTAGCGGGGCTGGTTCAGCACGAAGTCCGCATTGGGTTTGCGCTGCGCCTGCGGCTTGCCCACCCAGCCCGGATCGGTATAGCGCCACTCGTCGAACAGGTTCTGGCCGAACCCCGTCTTCCTGATCGACTTGAGGAACTGCTTCGGGATGATCGCGTCCGTATCGACGTTCTCGCGATCCATCGGGGCCACGAGCCCCTTGTGCACGGTGAACTGCTTCACTTCTTGTCCGCGGCTTTTTCGATCGCCGTGCCTGCCTTCTGGATGTCCTGGCCCGCACCCTTGACGGTGTTGCAAGCGGCGAGCACGAAAGCGAAGGACAGGGCGGCGAGGGTGGCGGTGGTCTTCATGGCAGGTCTCCTCTCAAGCGAACTGGCGGACGTCGACGAAATGCCCGTGCACGGCGGCGGCTGCGGCCATCGCGGGGCTGACGAGATGCGTGCGGCCGCCGGCGCCCTGGCGGCCTTCGAAATTGCGGTTGCTGGTGGAGGCGCAGCGCTCGCCGGGGTCGAGCCGGTCGGCGTTCATCGCCAGGCACATCGAGCAGCCCGGTTCGCGCCATTCGAAGCCTGCCGCGCGGAAGATTTCGTGCAGGCCTTCACGCTCGGCCTGCTCCTTCACGAGGCCGGAGCCCGGCACCACCATCGCAACCTTGATGTTCTTCGCGACTTTCTGTCCGAGCCTGCGCACGACGGCCGCGGCGTCGCGCAGGTCCTCGATGCGGCTGTTCGTGCACGACCCGATGAACACCTTGTCGACGTAGATGTCGTTCATCGGCTTGCCGGGCTCCAGGCCCATGTACGTCAGCGCGCGTTCGATGTTGCCGCGCTGGTTCGCATCCTTCACCGCATCGGGGTCCGGCACGCGTCCGTCGATGCCCGTCACCATCTCGGGCGACGTGCCCCAGGTGACCTGCGGGATGACGTGCGCCGCATCGAGTTCCACGACCGTGTCGAACTTCGCGTCGGCGTCGGAATGCAGCGTGCGCCAGTACGCCACTGCATGGTCCCATTCCACGCCCGTGGGCGCCATCGGCCGGCCCTTGACGTAGTCGATCGTCTTGTCGTCCACGCCGACGAGGCCTGCGCGCGCGCCGGCTTCGATCGCCATGTTGCACACCGTCATGCGGCCTTCCATCGAAAGCGCGCGGATCGCCGAGCCCGCGAATTCGATCGTGTAGCCCGTGCCGCCCGCGGTGCCGATCCTGCCGATGATCGCGAGCACGATGTCCTTGGCCGTCACGCCGCGTGCGAGCGAGCCGTCGACGCGCACCAGCATGTTCTTCGCCTTCTTTGCCAGCAGCGTCTGCGTGGCCATCACGTGTTCGACCTCGCTCGTGCCGATGCCATGCGCGAGTGCGCCGAAAGCGCCATGCGTGGAGGTGTGCGAATCGCCGCACACGACGGTCATGCCCGGCAGCGTTGCGCCTTCTTCCGGTCCGATCACGTGCACGATGCCTTGCCGCTTCGACAGGAAAGGGAAGTACGCCGCCGCGCCGAACTGCGCGATGTTCTTGTCGAGCGTGGTGACCTGCTCCTTGCTCACGGGATCGTCGATGCCGTCGTAGCCGCGCTCCCACCCGGTGGTGGGCGTGTTGTGGTCGGCGGTCGCGACGATGGAGCTGATGCGCCACACCTTGCGGCCGGCTTCGCGCAGGCCTTCGAACGCCTGCGGGCTCGTCACTTCGTGCACGAGGTGGCGGTCGATGTACAGGATGGCCGTGCCGTCGTCCTCCGTGCGGACAACGTGCTCGTCCCAGATCTTGTCGTAGAGGGTGCGTGACATGCGTACTTCCTTGGAAGGGATTTTATGCGGCGCAACAAAAAACCCGCCGAAGCGGGTCTTGTGTGGAGCGGCGCTGGGTCTATCTTTGCGCGATCGGCTTCACGTCCCGCTTCGGGGAGCCGGTGAATAGCTGGCGCGGACGGCCGATCTTGTACTCGGGGTCGCCGATCATTTCGTTGAGCTGCGCGATCCAGCCGACCGTGCGGGCCAGCGCGAAGATGGCGGTGAACAGCGACACGGGGATGCCGATCGCGCGCTGCACGATGCCCGAGTAGAAATCCACGTTCGGATAGAGCTTGCGCGAGACGAAGTACTCGTCTTCCAGCGCGATCTTCTCGAGCGCCATCGCAAGCTTGAAGATCGGGTCGTTCTCCAGGCCGAGCTCGGCCAGGACTTCCTTGCAGGTCTCCTGCATGAGCTTGGCGCGCGGGTCGTAGTTCTTGTACACGCGGTGGCCGAAGCCCATCAGCTTCACGTTGGAGTTCTTGTCCTTCACCTTGGTGACGAACTCGCCGATCTTGGCGACGCCGCCCATGCGCTGGATGTCCTCCAGCATGTTCAGCGCGGCTTCGTTCGCGCCGCCGTGGGCCGGGCCCCACAGGCAGGCGACGCCGGCGGCAATCGCTGCAAACGGGTTCGTGCCCGACGAGCCGCACAAGCGGACGGTGGACGTCGACGCGTTCTGCTCGTGGTCGGCGTGCAGGATGAAGATCCGGTCCATCGCGCGCACCAGCACGTCGTTGGACTTGTATTCCTCGCACGGCGTCGCGAACATCATCCGCATGAAGTTCGACGTGTAGCTCAGGTCGTTCTTCGGATAGATGTACGGCTGGCCCGCGCTGTACTTGTAGGCCATCGCCACCAGCGTCGGCATCTTCGCGATCAGGCGCACCGCGGAGATGTTGCGGTGCTCGGGGTTATGGATGTCCGTGCTGTCGTGATAGAAGGCCGACAGCGCACCGACCAGGCCCGTCATCACGGCCATCGGGTGCGCATCGCGACGGAATCCACGCAGGAAGAACTGCATCTGCTCGTTGACCATCGTATGCATGGTCACGTTCTGGGTGAAGTCCTTCTTCTGCTGGTCGTTGGGCAATTCGCCATTGAGCAGCAGGTAGCAGACTTCCAGGAAGTCGCACTGCGTGGCCAGCTGCTCGATCGGGTAGCCGCGATACAGAAGCTCGCCCTTGTCGCCGTCGATGTACGTGATCGCGGACTGGCATGCGGCCGTCGAGAGGAAACCGGGGTCGTACGTGAACATCCCGGTCTGCGCGTACAGCTTGCGGATGTCGATGACGTCCGGCCCGATGCTGCCCGAGTAGACCGGCAGGTCGACGCTGGGGCTGCCGTTGGAGAACGACAGGGTGGCTTTGGTGTCGGCGAGTTTCATATCGGTTTCCTTGACGTCTCGGGGCTTCGAAGCAGCCCCAGCATTGCTCTGATCTCGTTCGTATCCAGTTCGCCTTCCGGCTCCTTGCGTGCAAGAAGCAGGTCCAGCAGGTCGTTGTCCGCCAGGTCCATCAGTCCCGACAGCGCGGCCCCCTGCGTCATCGTCAACCCCGCCCCATGGCGCTCGAAGAAGCGCTCGATGAACAGGTCATTTTCCAGCAATCCCCGGCGGCAGCGCCACCGGAGTTTGGAGAGGGACCGCTCATCCAGCGCTTCGTCCATGCGCTACACCGACCGCCGCACCATCAGTTCCTTGATCTTGCCGATCGCCGCCGTCGGGTTGAGCCCCTTCGGGCACACGTCGACGCAATTCATGATCGTGTGGCAGCGGAACAGCCGATACGGATCCTCGAGGTTGTCCAGGCGATCGTTCGTGGCTTCGTCGCGGCTGTCGGCGATGAAGCGATAGGCCTGCAACAGGCCGGCCGGCCCGACGAACTTGTCGGGATTCCACCAGAAGCTGGGGCAGCTCGTCGAGCAGCTGGCGCACAGGATGCATTCGTACAGCCCGTCGAGCTCTTCGCGCTCCTCGGGCGTTTGCAAGCGCTCCTTGTCGGGCGGGATGTTGTCGTTGACGAGGTAAGGCTTGATCGAGTGGTACTGCTTGAAGAAGTCCGTCATGTCCACGATCAGGTCGCGCACCACCGGCAGCCCGGGCAGCGGCTTGAGCGTGATGACGCCCGGGAGCGTGAGCATGTTGGTCAGGCAGGCCAGGCCGTTCCTGCCGTTGATGTTCATCGCGTCGGACCCGCACACGCCTTCACGGCACGAGCGGCGGAACGACAGCGTCGGATCCTTCGCCTTCAACTTCATCAGGGCGTCCAGCAGCATGCGCTCGTTGCCCTCGAGCTCGATCTCCACCGCCTGCATGTACGGCTTCGCATCCTTCTCGGGGTCGTAGCGGTAGATCTGGAATGTGCGCTTCTGCATGGTGGAGGTTTCTTTAATTTAGTCGCGAATCCGGCTGTTGTGCGCAGGTACGTACTAGAACGTACGGACCTTCGGCGGGACGGTGGCGACGGACAGCGGCTTCATGTGCACGGGCTTGTAGGTCAGGCGGTTGCCGGAGCTGTGCCACAGCGAATGCTTCATCCAGTTGGCGTCGTCACGGCCGAGCGGGGACACCGGGTCGTCGGACGGCTTCTCGTAGTCGCTGACCGTGTGCGCACCGCGGCACTCCTTGCGCGCGGCAGCGGACACCATCGTGGCTTGCGCGCACTCGATGAGGTTCTCGACTTCCAGCGCCTCGATCCGGGCCGTGTTGAAAACGCGCGACTTGTCCTTGAGGGCGATTGCGCCCACGCGCTCGCGGATCTTCGCGATCTGCGCGACGCCTTCATCCATGCTCGCTTGCGTGCGGAACACGCCCGCATGCTTTTGCATCGAGTTGCGGATGTCGTTGGCGACGTCCTGCGAATACTCGCCGTCGTTCCCGCGATCCAGCCGGTTGAGGCGCTCGAGGCTGGGATCCGCGGCGTTCCTGGGCAACTCCTTGTGCGACTTCGTGCGGCTCGCGAATTCGACGATGTGGTTGCCCGCGGCGCGGCCGAACACCAGCAGGTCGAGCAGCGAGTTCGTGCCGAGGCGGTTGGCGCCATGCACGCTGACGCACGAGCATTCGCCGACCGCGTACAGGCCGTTGACGATCGTTTCCGGGTTGCCGTTCTTCTCCGTGACCACCTGGCCGTGGATGTTGGTTGGCACGCCGCCCATCTGGTAGTGGATCGTCGGCACCACGGGGATCGGCTCCTTCGTGATGTCGACGTTGGCGAAGTTGATGCCGATCTCGTACACGGACGGCAGGCGCTTGTGGATGGTGTCCGCGCCCAGGTGGTCGAGCTTGAGCATCACGTAGTCCTTGTTGGGACCACAGCCCCGGCCTTCCTTGATTTCCTGGTCCATCGAGCGCGACACGAAATCACGCGGCGCGAGGTCCTTCAGCGTGGGCGCATAGCGCTCCATGAAACGCTCGCCGTTCGAGTTGAGCAAAATCGCGCCTTCGCCGCGGCAGCCTTCCGTGAGCAGCACGCCCGCACCCGCGACACCGGTCGGGTGGAACTGCCAGAACTCCATGTCCTCGAGCGGGATGCCCGCGCGCGCGGCCATGCCCAGGCCGTCGCCCGTGTTGATGAACGCATTGGTCGAGGCCTGGAAGATCCGCCCCGCGCCACCCGTCGCGAGCAACGTGGTCTTCGCTTCGAGGATGTAGAGGTCGCCCGTCTCCATCTCGAGCGCCGTCACGCCCACCACATCACCTTCGGCATCGCGGATCAGGTCGAGCGCCATCCATTCGACGAAGAAGTGCGTCTTGGCCTTGACGTTCTGCTGGTACAGCGTGTGCAGCATCGCGTGGCCGGTGCGGTCCGCCGCGGCGCACGCGCGTTGCACGGGCTTTTCGCCGTAGTTCGCGGTGTGGCCGCCAAACGGGCGCTGGTAGATCGTGCCGTCGGGGTTGCGGTCGAACGGCATGCCCATGTGCTCGAGCTCGTACACGACCTTCGGAGCTTCGCGGCACATGTACTCGATCGCGTCCTGGTCGCCGAGCCAGTCGCCGCCCTTCACGGTGTCGTAGAAGTGGTAGTGCCAGTTGTCCTCGGACATGTTGCCGAGCGATGCGCCGATGCCGCCTTGCGCGGCCACGGTGTGCGACCGCGTGGGGAAAACCTTCGAGAGCACCGCGACGTTCAGGCCTGCGCGTGCGAGTTGCAGCGACGCGCGCATGCCCGAGCCGCCGGCGCCGACGATGACGACGTCGAACTTGCGGCGTGCGATGGTGGAGGAGTTGTATGTCATTGTTGTCAGACCCTCCAGAGCGCTTGCACGGCCCAGCCTGCGCAGCCCACGAGGTAGACGATCACGAAGATTTGCAGCACGAGGCGCATGCCCACCGGCTTGACGTAGTCCATCAGCACGTCGCGCATTCCGACCCACACGTGATACAGCAGGCCGACGATGGTGGCGAAAGTGAGCATCTTCATGCCCTGGCCCGCGAACAGGCCCGCCCACTTGTCGTAACCGAGCGGCCCGCGCGTGAAGAGGACGCGCACGAGGATCGTGAGGGTGAAGACCGCCATCAAAAGCGCCGTGACGCGCTGGGCAAGCCAGTCGCGCGTGCCGTAATGCGCCCCGACGACGGTGCGGCGCGATCCGTAGTTCACTGCCATTGTTGTTTTCTCCGTCGGGTTCAGTACAGGCCGAACAGCTTTGCGCCGAGGGCCAGCGTGAGCAGGATGCTGGCGATGAGCGTGAACTGCGCGGAGCTCGCGCCGAATTCCTTGCTCACCGCCTTGTGGCTCACGTCCATCCAGAGGTGGCGCACGCCGGCGATGAAGTGGTGCAGGTAGGCCCAGATGAGGCCGAGCGCCACGAGCTTGACGAACCAGCCCGGCAGCGGCCCCGCGCCATTGGCGAACACGCTGCGGAATTTCGCGAACGAATACTCGGACGACACCGAGGTGTCGAACATCCAGATGATGAAGGGCATCAGCACGAACATGAGGACGCCGCTGACGCGATGGAGGATGGAGACCCAGCCTGCCGCCGGCAAGCGATACGTGGGCAGGTCGCGAAACGCATTGATGTTGCGGAACTCGGGGCGCTTCTTGGCGAGATCGCTCATGGATCGCTTTCTTGTGAGGGGGCAACCGGAAATTCTACCCATTGCACCGCAACAACCTGACGCGCAGGTTTCAAAACGACCCAATTGCCTGACCGCTAACTGAGTTCGTTGCGGTAGTGATGCGTGTCGGTGCGGTACAGGCCGCGCCGCAGTTCCATCGGCGTGTCGTTGTAAGTGAAGGCGATTCGTTCGACGCTGAGCAGCGGCAGGCCCCGCTCGACCTGCAGCAATTGCGCCTGTTGTGCATCGGCGGCGACGGCGCGGATCTTCTCTTCGGCGCGCACCATGCGCACGCCGAATTCCAGTTCGAACATGGCGTACGTGGGCCCCGCATACTCCGCCATCTGTTCGGCGGTGATGCCCTTGAACTGCGCGCCGGGCAGCCACAGGTCTTCGAGGATGGTCGGCACTTCCCCGAACGCGAGGATGCGGCGGATCTGGATCGCTGCATCACCGGTTCGCAGTGCGAGCGCGCGGGCGATTTCGGCGCTGGCGCGCACCCGTTTGCAATCGATCACGGTGCGGTGCGCGGGCCCCTCGGTGTCCAGGTCCCCGCTGTCCGGCACGAGCCTGAGGAAGCGGTACTGCACATGCTGCTCGGCGTGCGTGGCGACGAAGGTGCCTTTGCCTTGGCGCCGCACGACGAGGTTTTCGGCCGCGATCTCGTCGATCGCCTTGCGCACGGTGCCCTGGCTCACGCGGTAGCGTGCGGCGAGGTCCATTTCGCTGGGAATCGATTCACCCGGTTTCCATTCGCCGGCCTGCAGGCTTTGCAGGATCAGGCCCTTGATCTGCTGGTACAGCGGGCTGAATGCCGGAGTCGCCGCATCGGTGGCGGGGTCGGCGGGCAGGGTGGGCGGGGCGGCCATGCGGTCAGCTCGAAATCCGGCTTGAATTCGGTGCGATCATATCTTATATAAGATACAAGACAAATTGACGGATCCGAGGTCACGCGAGTAAACTCGCCGGCTGTCCGCGCCTGCCCGCGCGAGCGCCGGCCCGGCGCGCAAAACGACACCCGATTCGCAACCCACACTCCCGGAGAACCCCATGAGCAAGAAGCCCGTCCGCGTCGCCGTCACCGGTGCCGCCGGCCAAATCGGATACGCCCTCCTGTTCCGCATCGCTTCGGGCGAAATGCTCGGCAAGGACCAGCCGGTGATCCTGCAGCTGCTGGAGATCCCGGACGAGAAGGCGCAGAAGGCGCTCAAGGGCGTGATGATGGAGCTGGAAGACTGCGCGTTCCCGCTGCTCGCCGGCATGGAAGCCCATGGCGACGCCAACACCGCATTCAAGGACACCGATTACGCGCTGCTCGTGGGCGCGCGTCCGCGCGGCCCCGGCATGGAGCGCAAGGACCTGCTTGCTGCCAACGCACAGATCTTCACTGCGCAAGGCAAGGCGCTCGACAAGGCCGCGTCGCGCAACGTGAAGGTGCTGGTCGTGGGCAACCCCGCCAACACGAACGCGTACATCGCCATGAAGAGCGCACCGTCGCTGCCGCGCAAGAACTTCACCGCGATGCTGCGCCTGGACCACAACCGCGCGCTGTCGCAGATCGCCGCGAAGACCGGCAAGCCGGTCGCTTCGATCGAGAAGCTCACGGTGTGGGGCAATCACTCGCCGACGATGTACGCCGACTACCGCTTCGCCACGATCGACGGCAAGAGCGTCAAGGAAATGATCAATGACGACGCGTGGAACAAGGACACGTTCCTGCCCACCGTCGGCAAGCGGGGCGCCGCGATCATCGAAGCGCGTGGCCTGTCGTCCGCGGCTTCCGCGGCCAACGCCGCGATCGACCACATGCGCGACTGGGCGCTCGGCTCCAGCGGCAAGTGGGTCACGATGGGCATCGCCTCGGACGGCCAGTACAACATTCCGAAGGACACCATGTTCGGCTTCCCTGTCACCACGGCGGGCGGCGAATACAAGCTGGTCGAGGGCCTGCCGATCGACGCGTTCTCGCAAGAGCGCATCAACGTCACCCTGAAGGAACTGCAGGAAGAACAGCAGGGCGTCGCTCACCTGCTGTAAGCCACTGCACCCGAAGATGGCCGACTGGAATCCTGCGCTGTACCGCCGCTTCGAAGACGAGCGGACGCGGCCGGCGCGGGATCTGCTTGCCCGTGTGCCGCTGGAGAATTGCAGGCTCGCTTGCGACCTGGGCTGCGGTCCGGGCAACTCGACCGAACTCATCGTCGAGCGTTTCGCCCAAGCCAGTGTCATCGGCATCGACAACTCACCCGCAATGCTCGAGAGCGCGCGCAAGCGCCTGCCGGGCGTGACCTTCGAGCTGGCCGACATCTCGGTGTGGCACCCCGGCGGCGCGCCTGACCTGATTTATTCGAACGCAACGCTGCAATGGGTGCCGGAGCACGCCACGTTGATCCCGCGGCTGTTTTCGCTGCTCGGGCCGGGGGGCGTGCTGGCGGTGCAGATGCCGGACAACCTGAAGGAAGCGAGCCACCGCGCGATGAGCGAGGTAGCGGGCAGCGCCGGCGAACGTGCGGAACTGCTGGGCGTCGACGGCTACTACGACCTGCTCGCGCCTTTGGCGCAGAAGGTCGACGTGTGGCGCACGGCGTACCAGCACCCGATGGATTCGCCCGCCGCGATCGTCGATTGGCTGCGCAGCACCGGGTTGCGGCCTTACCTCGACGCGCTGCCGGATGACGTGCAGCGCGAGAAATTCCTCGCCGAGTACGAACGCCGCATCGATGCGGCCTATCCGGCGCGCGCCGACGGAAAGCGGCTGTTGGCGTTTCCGCGCCTGTTCTTCGTGGCGGTGAAAAAGCCATGAACACCCCGGTACATCCGCGCGATGCGTTGATGGGCGCGCAGGCGGGCGGCGTGCAACTGCCGGTGTGCGACCACTACAGCGGCGTGGAAGCGCGCATGCGCAAGAGCCTGCAATTGCAGCAGGAGATGATCGACGAATTCGGCGCCTGCGTCTTCGACGTCACTCTCGATTGCGAGGACGGCGCACCGGTCGGCGGCGAAGCAGAACATGCGGCATTGGTTGTCGCGCTCGCTTCGCTGGCCAGCGAGAAGGCGCGCGTGGCGGTTCGTGTGCACCCCGTCGATCACCGCGCGTTCGAGTCCGATGTCGCAGTGATCGCGGGCAAGGCCGGCAAGAAGCTTGCGCACATCATGTTGCCCAAGGTCGAGCGCGTCGAAGACATCGAGCACGCGTGCCGCGCCATCGACGCAGCGGGTGCGTCGCACCTTCCGGTGCATGCTTTGATCGAGTCTCCAGCAGCCGTGCATCGCGCTTTCGAGATCGCAGCGCACCCGCGCCTGCAGTCGCTCAGTTTCGGCCTGATGGATTTCGTGTCCGCGCACGGCGGCGCCATTTCCTCCGACGGCATGGGCATCGAAGGGCAGTTCACGCATCCGCTGGTCGTGCGCGCCAAGCTGGAAATCTCTTCCGCGTGCCATGCGCATGGCAAGGTGCCGTCGCACGGCGTCGTGACGGAATTCAAGGACACGCAGGCGTTGGGCCGCGCCGCGTCGCGCGCCGCGCGCGAGTTCGGCTACACCCGCATGTGGAGCATCCACCCCGACCAGATCCGCCCGATCCTGCAGGCCTTCGCCCCGGATGCGAAGGAGATCGACAACGCCGCGCAGATCCTCGTGGCCGCACAGGCCGCGGACTGGGCGCCGATCAGCCATGGCGGAAAGCTCGAAGACCGGGCAAGCTACCGCTATTACTGGCAGGTGCTCGAGAGGGCGCACCGCACCGGCAGGGGAATGCCGCCCGAAGTCCTCAAGTGGTTCCAATGAAGGAGACAAGCATGAAGTTCCTAGTCGCCTGCCTTGCCCTCGCGCTCACGCCCGTGCTCGCGCAGACCGCAGCGCCGGCCAAGGCGAAGCCCGCACCCGGCGTGAACAAGAAGCTCGCGCCTTCCGCGCAGAAGGCGGTCGAGGAAGCCACGCCCATCGATGCCGACCCGGACATCAAACTCACCGACTCCGACCTCGAGATCGCGAAGAAGGTCTACGTCGGCGAGATCCCGTGCGAGCTGGGCGCCAAGGTGAAGCTCACACCGCTCAAGCGCGAAGGGTTCTTCATGGTGTCGACGGGTAAATATCGCTTCGCGATGCATCCGGTGGAAAGCCGCACCGGCGCGATCCGCCTGGAAGACCCCAAGCGGGGCGCGATGTGGTTGCAGCTCGGGAACAAGTCGATGCTGATGTCGCAAAAGCTCGGGCAGCGCCTGGCCGACGAATGCCAGAGCCCGGAGCAGATCACGTTTGCGGAAAAACTGAAGGCCAACCCGCAGCCTTCCATTCTCGAATCCCTTCCCGGCCCGCAAAGCACGAGCACGCTGAAGCAGCCGGGCGGCTGACACCTGAATAACGAACGAACCTGAACGGAGAGAGAACCATGTTGCAAGCCTATGTCGAACACGTCGCCGAACGCGCGGCCCTGGGCATCCCGCCGCTGCCGCTGTCGGCCAAGCAGACGGGCGAGCTGATCGAACTGCTGAAGAATCCGTCGACACCCGAGGCGGACTTCCTGATGGACCTCATCACGAACCGCGTGCCCGCGGGCGTCGATGACGCCGCGAAGGTGAAGGCGAGTTACCTCGCCGCAGTCGCGCACGGCACCGAGAAAAGCCTCGTCATCAGCCGCGCGAAAGCAACCGAACTGCTCGGCACGATGCTGGGCGGCTACAACATCGGCCCGCTGATCGACCTGCTCGATGACGCGGAGGTCGGCGGCGTTGCCGCGGAAGCGCTGAAAAAGACGCTGCTGATGTTCGACCAGTTCCATGACGTCAAGGAAAAGGCCGACAAGGGCAACGCGAACGCGAAGGCCGTGATCCAGAGCTGGGCCGATGCGGAGTGGTTCACGACGCGTCCCGAGCTGCCGCAGTCCATCAAGGTCACGATCTTCAAGGTATCGGGCGAGATCAACACCGACGACCTGTCGCCCGCGCCCGACGCGTGGAGCCGCCCCGACATCCCGCTGCATGCGCTGGCGATGCACAAGAACCCGCGCCCCGGCATCACGCCGGAAGAAGAGGGCAAGCGCGGCCCGGTGAAGGTGATCCAGGAACTGAAAGCCAAGGGCAACGTCGTCGCATACGTCGGCGACGTGGTGGGCACCGGCTCGTCGCGCAAGTCGGCGACGAACAGCGTGCTGTGGTGGACGGGGGACGACATCCCCTTCGTGCCGAACAAGCGCTTCGGCGGCGTTTGCCTGGGCGGCAAGATCGCCCCGATCTTCTACAACACGATGGAAGACGCCGGCGCGCTGCCGATCGAGCTCGACGTGAGCAAGATGGAAATGGGCGACGTGGTCGAACTGCGCCCGTACGAAGGCAAGGCGCTGAAGAACGGCGAAGTGATCGCCGAATTCAGGGTGAAGAGCGAAGTGCTGTTCGACGAAGTGCGTGCCGGCGGCCGCATCCCGTTGATCGTCGGCCGCGGCCTGACGGCGAAAGCGCGCGAGGCGCTGGGTTTGCCGCCTTCCACGCTGTTTCGCCTGCCGCAACCGCCGAAGGACTCCGGCAAGGGCTTCACGCTCGCGCAGAAGATGGTGGGCCGCGCATGCGGCTTGCCGGAAGGCCAGGGCGTGCGCCCGGGAACGTATTGCGAGCCGAAGATGACGTCGGTGGGTTCGCAGGACACGACCGGTCCGATGACGCGCGATGAACTCAAGGACCTCGCGTGCCTGGGCTTCTCTTCCGACCTCGTGATGCAGTCGTTCTGCCACACCGCCGCCTACCCGAAGCCGGTGGACGTGAAGATGCACCACGAGCTGCCGGAATTCATCTCGACGCGCGGCGGTGTCGCGCTGCGCCCGGGCGACGGCGTGATCCACTCGTGGCTCAATCGCATGCTTCTGCCGGACACGGTCGGCACCGGCGGCGATTCGCACACGCG
>DATLBJ010000024.1:0-6447 GCA_035526975.1 Ramlibacter sp. | reverse complement strand
GGACGATGGCGACGTCGCCGTCGATTTCGAGCTGGATGTCGGGGTGGGAGGTCATGCGGAGCCGTTTGCGGAGTGAATCGATTATTGTTATAAAGCATAACCAATTCAAGCCATCGCGCCTAGGGGCAAACCCGTACATGGACCACGCCAACCTCATCGCCATCGACGTGCACACGCACGCCGAGGTCAGCTGCTGGAATCCCTTCGACAACTACGGCGAGGAATACGACCGCGCTGCCGACAAGTACTTCAAGAACGCGAAGCGCCCGACCATTCCCGAGACGATCGAGTACTACCGCAAGATCAAGGTGGGCCTGGTGATGTTCACCGTGGACGCCGAGACAAGGATGGGCCGCCGCCGCATCCCCAACGAGGAGATCGCGCAGGCCGCGCGCGAGAACAGCGACATGATGATCGCGTTTGCCAGCATCGACCCGCACAAGGGCAGGATGGGCGCGCGCGAAGCCGAACGCCTGGTCAAGGAAGAGGGCGTCAAGGGTTTCAAGTTCCATCCGACGGTGCAGGGCTACCACCCCTACGACAGGATGGCGTGGCCGATCTACGAAGTGATCAACGCCTACAAGCTGCCGGCCGTGTTCCACACCGGGCACAGCGGCATCGGGTCGGGCATGCGCTGCGGCGGCGGGCTGCGGCTGGAGTACAGCAACCCGATGCATCTGGACGATGTCGCGATCGACTTCCCCGACATGCAGATCATCATGGCGCACCCGAGCTTCCCGTGGCAGGACGAAGCGCTCTCGGTGGCCACGCACAAGCCGAACGTGTGGATCGACCTCTCGGGCTGGAGCCCCAAATACTTCCCGAAGCAGTTGATCCAGTATGCGAACACTCTGTTGAAGGATCGCGTGATGTTCGGCAGCGACTTCCCGCTGATCTCGCCCGAGCGCTGGCTGAAGGATTTCGAGGAGGCCGGCTTCAAGCCGGAAGTGATGCCCGGGATCCTGAAAGGCAACGCGATGCGCCTGCTCGGACTGTCATCCCGGCCTTGACCCGGGGGATCCAGTGTCTTTCACTCGAGCAGCCAGAAGCGCATTGCCACGCGATCGGGAAAGCGCGCACCGGTGCCGACGAACATGCGTTCGTTGATCCACTTCAACGAGGCGGACGCCGTCTCGAACGACGGCGAGCAGCGAAAGTAGATCGCCGAAGGGTCGACCGTCTCGCCGCGCGCAATTTTCGCCATCAGCTCGGGCGGACCGCTTCGCAAAGCGCGGTTCTGCACGTACACGAGGTCACCGCCATCGAGCTCGAGCGTGTAGCGCGCGTCGAGCTCGGTCAGCGTCTCGCTCACGATCAGCTGGAAGTCCGCGCCGCCCGCAAGCACGCGGGCGTGCCAGCCATCGCCCTTGAATTCGCCGGAGAGGATCGGGATCACGCGCCGCAAGCCACGCGGGCCGTGGCCCACCACTTGCGGCTTGGCCACGACGACACTCGCGTCCGCGAAAAACTTCAGCGAGGGTTCGGTGAGTTCCATCCGCGCAGCATAGCGCGCTCGCCCAATTCGAACAGCGATTCGCTGGCCAGCGCGAGCGCCGCTGCCGGAATGGCACCGGCAAGAAGCAACTGGCTGTCGCTGAGCGCCAGCCCGGTCACGATGCGCTCGCCGTAACCTCCGGCACCGACGAAGGCCGCGATCGTGGCGGTGCCGATCGCGATCGCGGTCGCGATGCGCACGCCCGCGAGGATCGTCGGCGCCGCAAGCGGCAGTTCGATGTGCCGCATGCATTGCCACTTCGTCATCCCCAGGGCGGTCGCCGCGTCGCGCAAGCCTTGCGGCACTTCGCCCAGGCCGGTGACGCAGTTGCGCATGATCGGCAACAGCGAGTACAGCGTGAGTGCGATCAGCGCGGGGATCACGCCGATCACACCGAGCAGGCCGATCAGGATCGCCAGCAGCGCAATCGAAGGAACGGTTTGCAGCAGGCCCGCAAACGCGAGTAGCGCTGCGCGCGAGCGGCGATGCGGGAACGCGAGTACGCCCAGCGGAAGGCCAATCGCGCAGGCAGCGACAACCGATGCGATCACGAGTGACAAGTGCTGCACCGTCAGGCGCCCGAAATCCGCGTCGAAGATGCGATCCACCAGCGATCCGCGCGCCGCCGCCTTCGCGCCGCTGCCGGCGAGGAAGTCGTGCGCGATTGCGTCGAACTTCTGCCCCTGCAATTCGGCCTTGGCATTCATGGCGATCATCGCGCGCTCGTCGATGCGGCCTTCGAGACGGCGAAGCGCCTCCCATGCCTTCGGGAATTTCCCCGGCACTTCGAGCCGGTACAGCACCAGCGCGTCGTAGCGCGGGAAATAGCGCTTGTCGTCGTCCAGAACCAGCAGGCCGAGATGGCCGATCTTCGCGTCGGTCGTGTAGATGTCCATCACGTCGATCTGCTTCGCGGCGACCGCGTCGTAGGCGATGCCGTGATCGAGGCCCCTGGGCTGTTGCGGCAGCGAGTACGCCCTTGCGAGACCGGGCCATCCGTCGGCGCGGCCGATGAATTCGTTCGACAGCCCCAGCTTCAGTTCCGGATGTTTCGCGAGATCGCTGATGTTGCGAATGCCCGCTTGCTTCGCATCCGCTGCGCGCATCGCGAGCGCGTACCCGTCGTTGAACCCGAGCGGGACCGCCGCGCCCAGTCCGAGAGGCGCGAGCTGGCGATTCATCTCTTCGAGCGACAGCGGCTTCGGGCTCTTGAGGATTTCCAGCGACACCGTGCCGGCGTATTCGGGATAGAGGTCGATGCTCCCCGAACGCAACGCTTCGTAGACGATCGCAGTGTTGCCGAGGCCTTCACGCACCCGCGGCGGTGACGGCAGCGCCCCAGCTGCGGCACCGGCGAGGATGTGCGCGAGGATGTACGACTCGGTGAACCGCTTCGAGCCGATGCGCAAGGTGTCTTCCGCGTGCGCGAGCCCGCAGGCGAACACCAGCAGCAGGGCGGCGAGTCTCCTCATCAGCGAATCAATGCGCCGGCCCGAGGAACAGGGTCGGCAGCCACATCGAAAACGCGGGCACGTAGGTGACGAGCAGCAGCGCTGCAATCAAGGCGCCGTAGAACGGAAGGATCGTGCGCATCACATAGCCGACCGAAACCCCCGCGATGGCGCAGCCGACGAATTGCGTCGTGCCGACGGGCGGTGTGTTCAGCCCGAGCGCGCAGTTGATCAACAGCACGATGCCGAATTGCACGGAGCTCATGCCGTAGGCCTGCGCGATCGGCAGGAAGATGGGCGTGCACAGCAGGATCGTCGCCGCCATGTCGAGGAACGTCCCGAGCACGAACAGGATCACGTTGATCAACAGGAAGATCAGCCACGGCTCCTTCGTGAAGGCCGAGAGCATCTTGCCCGTGAGTTCGGCCACGCCGTACAGCGAGATCAGGTAGCCGAACGTCGACGAGATGCCGATCAGCAGCAGGATCAC
The DNA here is from genome assembly GCA_035526975.1 of Ramlibacter sp. GTDB lineage: Bacteria > Pseudomonadota > Gammaproteobacteria > Burkholderiales > Burkholderiaceae_C > Ramlibacter. Next base: position 3,011 of record DATLBJ010000024.1, on the reverse strand, counting down.
GCCGGTGGTCTTCACCGCCTTCGAAGCGGCTTTGAGGAAGTGCGCCCACTTCAGCGTGCGATACACGATCACCGTCAGGCCCAGCGCATACAGCACCGCGATTGCCGCGGACTCGGTTGCCGTGAACGCGCCCGACAGGATGCCGACCAGGATCAGCGCGACGACGAGCAGGCCGGGCAGGGCCGCGGCGAACGACACGCCGACGATGCGCCACCCCGGGAACTCCCCCGCCGGATAACCGCGCTTGACCGCCACGAGATACGCCGCGACGAGGTTGCTCACCGTGAGGATCAACGCGGGCAGCAGGCCCGCAAGGATCAGTGCCGCGATCGACACCTTGCCGCCCGCCGCGAGCGTGTAGATGATCATGTTGTGGCTGGTGGGCATCAGCGCACCGACAAGGGCGGCGTGCGTCGTGACGTTCACCGCGTAGTCGGCGGCGTAACCTTCCTTCTTCATCATCGGGATCATGACGGCGCCCATCGCCGAAACGTCCGCGACCGGCGAGCCCGACACGCCACCGAACAGCGTGCACGCCACCACATTCGACATGCCCAGGCCGCCGCGCACGTGCCCGACCAGGCTCATCGCGAAGCGCACGATGCGGTCCGCGATGCCGCCGTGGAGCATCAACTCGCCCGCGAAGATGAAGAACGGGATCGCGAGGAAAGAGAATACGTTCATGCCCGACGTCATCTGCTGGAAGCCCACCGCGAGCGGCAGGCCTTCGTACAGCAGCGTCGACAGTGCGGACAAGCCGATCGCAAAGGCGACCGGCACACCGAGCAACAGGAACAGCGTGAACGAGCCCGCGAGCAGGAGCAGGGGAATCGTCATGACCAGGCAGGCTCCACTTCACGTCCCTGCGCCAGGGCGACGACGTGTTCGATCGAGAACATCACCACGAGCACGCCGGCCGCGGCGGCCGGCACGTACTTCCAGCCCTCGGAGATCCACAGCGTCGGCAGCCGATAGCCCCACACGGAGTGCGCGAGGTACGCGCAGTTCCATGCCATCAATGCTCCGAACAGCATCACCAGGGCGTGGATCAGGTATTCCATCTTCAGGCGCACGCTTTCGGGCGCGAGCACCAGCAGCGACTCCAGCCCGATGTGCCCCGCGTCCCGCACGCCGACGGCGGTGCCAAGCATCGTCACGTACAACACCAGCAACAGCGCCAGGCTTTCGGCCCACGTCGGTGTGTTGTTCAGCACGTAGCGGCCGAAGACCTGCCACGTGACGCACGCGATCAGAAGGACGATGCCGGTGATGCCCAGCCACATGCAGCCGCGCGCGATCGAGCGACACGCTCGCGTGTACCACCCCTCGGCATCGCTCACTGCGTTTCCTGGATCCGCTTGACGAGGCCTTTCAGCTTGGCGTCCGTGATGAACTTGTCGTAGACGGGTTGCATGGCTTTCTGGAACGAGGCCTTGTCCACTTCGATGACCTGCGCGCCGCCGGCCTTCACTGTCGCGAGCGACTTCTGCTCGCGCTCGTCCCACAGCTTGCGCATGTACGGCACCGATTCCTTCGCGGCCTGCCGGATCGCTTTCTGGTCTTCGGGCGTGAGCGTGTCCCACGTGCGCTTGGAGAACAGCAGCATCTCGGGCGCCATCGAGTGTTCCGTGACCGAGTAGTACTTCGCCACCTCGAAGTGCCGCGAACTCTCGTACGAAGGCCAGTTGTTCTCGGCCCCGTCGACCAGGCCCGTCTTCAGCGCGGTGTAGACCTCGCCATAAGGCATCGGCGTGGCGTTCGCGCCCATCGCCTCGAGCAGCGCGACCCACAGGTCCGACTGCTGCACACGCACCTTCAGGCCTTTCGCATCGGCCAGCGTCTTCACCGGCTTCTTCGCGGTGTAGAGAGAGCGCGCGCCGCTGTCGTAGTACGCGAGCCCGATGAAGCCTTGCGGGGCGCACGCTGCCAGGATCTCCTCGCCGATCGGGCCGTCGAGCACGTGATGCAGGTGGTCCTTGCTGCGGAACAGGAACGGCATCGTCGGCACCTGCGTCTCGGGACAGATGTTGTTCATCGGCGCGATGTTCACGCGCGTCATGGCCAGCGCGCCGATCTTGGTCTGCTCGATCGTGTCCTTCTCGTTGCCCAGGGCGCTGTTGTTGAACACCTTGATCGTGTGCTTGCCATTGGTCAGGGCCTTGAGCCTCTCGCCCATGAACTTCACCGCTTCCACGGTGGGATAGCCGTCCGGGTGGATGTCGGCGGAGCGGAACTCCGTGGCGTGCGCCGACAAGCCTGCGAGTGCGCAGGCGATGATCGTGAGCGATGTCTTGAGTTTCATGTCGTCCTCGGGGTCTCTTGGGGAGTGATCAGGATTCGAATGGGCCGGCCTTCACGAAGGCTCCGCCCTGGTAGATGCGCGCGGGGTCGTCGTCTGCGAGGGGAGGTTGCGCCTCGGCCTTCGCGCGAAACGGCTCGGAGCTGTCGCGCGGCTGGAAGCCGATGTGTGCCGCCTTGCGGTTGCTCCACCACTTGTCGCGGTTGGCGGACATGCCGTAGATGATCGTGTGGCCGAGGTCCGGCGCAAACAGGCACGAGCGCACGAGCTCCGTGAGGTCGCGGTACGACAGCCATGTGACCAGCATGCGGCTGTCCCTGGGCTCCGGAAAGGACGAGCCGATGCGGATGCAGGCCGTCTCGACGCCGTAGCGGTCGAAGTAGAAGCGCGAGAGGTCTTCGCCATACGACTTCGACAGGCCGTAATAGCCGTCGGGCCGGCGCGCGCAGTCCGTCTCCAGCATCTCGCCTTGCTTGTGGAAGCCGATCACGTGATTCGAGCTGGCGAACACGATGCGCTTGCAGCCATGCCGGCGCGCGCCTTCATAGATATGGAAGATGCCGCGGATGTTCGCGTCGAGGATTTCCTCGAAAGGGCGCTCCACCGACACGCCGCCCAGGTGCACGATCGCTTCGCAACCCTGCACAAGCGAATCGACCGCCTCCTTGTCTGCAAGGTTGCACTCGACCACTTCCTCGCCGTCGGCCGCCGC
>DATLBJ010000023.1:0-2887 GCA_035526975.1 Ramlibacter sp. | reverse complement strand
AGCACGGCCGTGAAATACCCCATGCGCTGCGCGGCATGCACGAACATGCGGCCCAGCTGGCCGCCCCCCATCACGCCCAGGGTGGCGCCCGGCAACAGCACCGTCATGCGCCTTCCTTGGGCGGCAGGGTCATGGCGCGCGCCGCTTCGGTCTGGCGCACGCGGAACGCATCCAGCTTCGCGCGCAGGGCCGGGTCGCGGTTGGCGAGCATCGCCACCGCGAACAACGCGGCATTCGCCGCGCCTGCGGCGCCGATGGCAAAGGTGGCGACCGGGATGCCTTTGGGCATCTGCACGATGCTGTGCAGGGAATCCACGCCCTGCAGGTGCCGGCTCGCGACCGGCACACCGAGCACGGGCACGGTGGTTTTCGCCGCGAGCATGCCCGGCAGGTGGGCCGCGCCCCCGGCGCCGGCGATGATGGCCTCCAGGCCACGGCCGGCGGCCGCTTCCGCATAGGCGAACATGTCGTCGGGCATGCGGTGGGCCGAGACGACCTTCGCCTCATGCGCCACGCCGAATTCCTGGAGAATCGCGACTGCGTGCTGCATCGTGTCCCAGTCGCTGCTGGAACCCATCACCACGCCGACCTGGACCGCGCTTGCCGCCACGCTTGCCATTCATAGCTCCCAAAGGTTGAATTCTAAGTTCCCGACCCGCAACTGAAGAGATGATCGACGTCACCCTTGAAAACTTCGAAGCCGAGGTCATTGCCGCCTCGATGCAACAGCCCGTCCTCGTGGACTTCTGGGCCACCTGGTGCGGCCCGTGCAAGGTGATCGGCCCGATCCTGGAAAAGCTCGAAACCGATTACGGTGGGCGCTTCAAGCTCGCCAAGATCGACTCGGACGCCCAGCAGCAACTGGCCGGCGCGTTCGGCATCCGCAGCATTCCCACCGTGATCCTGATGATGAACGGCCAGCCGGTGGACGGTTTCATGGGCGCGATGCCCGAGGGCCAGGTCAGGGAGTTCCTCGACAAGCACCTGCCCGCGGGCGACGACATCGAGGAAGCCGAAATCGTCGCCGAGACGCCGGCGCCGCCGCGGGACGCCGCGTCGCGCCTCGAGGAGCTGCAGAACACGGTGGCCATCGACCCGTCGAACGACGACGCGCGCTTCGACTACGTGAAGGCGCTGCTGCAAGCGGGCCGCACCGATGACGCGAAGGTCGCCTTCGCACCCGTGATCGCGAAGACGCAGCTCGTACGCAAGTTCGACGCGCTCCAGCGGTGGATGGATGCGATCGACGCCTCGGAAAAGGCGAAGCTCGACCAGTTCGATTCGAAGATCACCGCCGACAAGCGCGACTTCGACGCGCGTCACGGCCGCGCGCAGTTCCTGATGGCCAGGCAGCGTTTTACCGAAGCGATGGACGAACTCCTCGAGATCCTGATGCGTGACAAGAAGTGGAACGAGGGGCTCGCGCGCAAGACCTACATCGCCATCCTCGAGCTGATCGAGCCGCCGAAAGCGAAGGTCGCCGACGGGCAGATCCCACCCGACGATCCGACGGTGGCGACGTACCGCCGCCGCCTGTCTTCCGTGGTCCTGAGTTAGGCGCGCAGGCGGTCGAGCGCCTCGCGATATTTCGCCGCGGTCTTGTCGATCACGTCCTGCGGCAGCTTCGGCGCCGGCGGCTTCTTGCCCCACGGCTGGCCGTCGATGCGCACGGCTTCGAGCCAGTCGCGCACGAACTGCTTGTCGAACGACGGCGGGTTGCAGCCGGTTTCGAACGCGCCTTCATAGCCTTCGAGCGGCCAGTAACGCGACGAATCGGGCGTGAGCACTTCGTCCATCAGCACGACCTTGCCGTTCTCGTCCAGGCCGAACTCGAACTTCGTGTCCGCGATGATCATGCCCTGGGTGCGCGCGAACCGCGCCGCTTCCTGGTAGATGCGGATGCTTAGCTCGCGGATCTGCGATGCGACTTTCTCGCCGCACAACTCCACCACGCGTTCGTACGTGATGTTCTCGTCGTGGTGGCCGAACTCGGCTTTCGCCGCCGGTGTGAAGATCGGCTCCGGCAGCGGGCTCGCGTTCTTCAGGCCAGCCGGGAGTTTCACGCCGCACACCGACTGCGTCTCCTGGTACTCCTTCCAGCCGCTGCCCGCGAGATAGCCGCGCACCACGGCTTCGACCGGGATCGGCTTGAGGCGCTTGACCAGCATCGAGCGGCCGCGCACCTGCGCGACTTCATCGGGCCGGACCACCGACTCGGGCGCTTCGCCCGTCAGGTGATTCGCGCAGATGTGGCCCAGCCGCGCAAACCAGAACAGCGCCACCTGCGTGAGGATCTCGCCCTTGCCGGGAATCGGCTCGCCCATGATCACGTCGAACGCCGAGAGGCGGTCGCTCGCGACCATGAGGATGCGGTCGTCGCCGACCGCGTAGTTGTCGCGCACCTTGCCGCGCGCCAGCAACGGAAGCGAATTGATCGACGACGTGTGCAGCGCCGCAACCATCAGGCGACGACCTGCGCGAGCTCGCCCTTCTCGTACTTCCGTGCCACCGACGTGAGCGGCAGCGGCTTGATCTTCGGCGCCTGCCCTTCGCAGCCGAACTGAACGAAGCGCTGCTTGCAGATCTGCCTGGCCGCTTCGCGCGCGGGCTTCAGCCATTCGCGCGCGTCGAACTTGTCCGGGTTTTCCGCCAGGAACTTGCGCACCGCCGCCGTCATCGCCAGGCGGATGTCCGTGTCGATGTTGATCTTGCGCACGCCGTGCTTGATCGCTTCCTGGATCTCCTCGACCGGCACGCCGTACGTTTCCTTCATCTTGCCGCCGTACTGGTTGATCAGCGCCAGCAAATCCTGCGGCACGGACGACGAGCCATGCATCACGAGGTGGGTGTTGGGAATGCGACGGTGGATTTCCTTGATGCGGTCGAT
>DATLBJ010000022.1:0-21034 GCA_035526975.1 Ramlibacter sp. | reverse complement strand
GCAACCATCACGGTGCCGTCCTTGCTGCGGCCCAGCGACAGCGGGCGGATTCCGTACGGGTCGCGGAACGCCACCACGCCATAGCCCGCGATGAGCGTGATCACCGCGTACGAGCCGCGCACTCGCTTGTGGACTTGCGCCACGGCCTTGAAGACATCCTCCGGCGTGAGCTTGATCCCGCGGGTGGTCTTCTCGAGTTCGTGCGCGAACACGTTGAGCAGCACTTCCGAATCGCTCTCGGTGTTGATGTGGCGGTGGTCGGTGGTGAACAGCTCGGCCTTCAGTGCCTGCGCGTTGGTGAGGTTGCCGTTGTGCACGAGCACGATGCCGAACGGCGCGTTCACGTAGAACGGCTGCGCCTCTTCCTCGCTGTAGGCGTTGCCCGCCGTCGGGTAGCGAACCTGCCCGAGGCCCGCGTTGCCGGGAAGCGCGCGCATGTTGCGCGTGCGGAAGACGTCGCGCACCATGCCCTTGGCCTTGTGCATGAAGAACTTGCGCTCCTGCTGCGTGACGATGCCGGCCGCATCCTGGCCGCGATGCTGCAGCAGCAGCAGCGCGTCGTAGATCAGCTGGTTGACTGGCGCACTGCTGACGACGCCCGTGATCCCGCACATGGTTTGTTCCCTATCCCGGTAGCTAACCCGGCAAGTATTGGCCGAACCGCTCGGGCAATACCGGCTTCAACTGCTTCACGGCCGCGGTCGACACTTCCGCGCCCTTCGATTCCAACCACCACTCGCCGCGCTTGAACGGCGACATGTTCACCACGATCGCGATTGCCATCAGCAGCAGCGCCCCGCGCAACGCGCCGAACGCCGCCCCCAGCACGCGATCGACCGGCCGCAAACCCACCGCCTCGACGACCTTCTTCGTGAGCCATGCGAGCAAGCCGCCTGCGATGACCACGACGATGAACACCAGCACGAACGCCGCCGCGTGCTTCGCCATCTCCGGTGCCTGCCCCATCGGCAGCACCGCTGCGACATTGGGCGCAGACATTTGCGCCAACAGGAACGCCGCGATCCAGCTCACGACCGATAGCACTTCATAGACCAGTCCGCGCCATGCGCCGAGCAAGAGGGAAGCAGCCAGGATCGCGATGAAAACCCAGTCCAGCGCCGTCATCACAAGGTGAGGACGGATGCCTGCAAATCCAGCCCCTTCACCTTTTCGGCCGCCCTGTCGGCATCGGCCTTGCTCGCGAACGGCCCGACCCGCACACGGATGCGCTTGCCTTCTTTCGTTTCGACCACTTGCGTATACGTCTTGAGGCCCGCGTGTTCGACCTTCAACCTCGTCTCGCGCGCCTTCACCGCGTCGGCGAACGCGCCAACCTGCACGACGAAGCGGCCTTCGCCGTCGACCGGCGTGTTGGCAACGGGCTTGCCTTCCAGGAGCGCGAGCGCCTTCGCGCCGTCATCGGCGCGCGACTCGGGCTTTGCCTCGGCGGGAGCAGGCGCAGGTGCGGGCCCGGCCTTCGCGACGCTCGCCGCCAGCGTGGGCGCAGGCGCAGGCGCCGGTGCCGAAACGACGGGCGAGGATGCAACAGGCGGCGGCGCCTGAGTCACCGCGGGCGTGACCGCGGCCGGCGCAGGGGCCGGCAAAGGCTTGACCTTGTTGCGATCGGGAATCTCGATGGGGATGTCGACGCTGATCGGGCGCGGCTGCGAGTCGAACAGCAAAGGGAAGCCGACGACGCCGACGAGAACGAGCACGGACGCGCCGATGAGCCGGTGCTTCGCGCGGCGGCGCATCGCCTCGATGCTTTCAGGCTGGCGGGCGGCAGCCGCGGTTTCGTCGCCACCCTTGCGCGATTGGAAGAAGGCCATTGAGCGTGCGTGTGGCTACACGTGTTTCGCGCCGAGCCGGGGGACTCCGTCCTTCAGCACGCCACCCACGGTGTAGAACGATCCGAATACGACGATTCTATCAGCGGGGTCTGCTGCAGCCCGTGCCGCGTCGAAAGCAACCTGCGGGTTCGCATGGGTGCTCGCGCGCACGTCGCGGCGCGATTCGATCGCACGCCATTTCTCCGCGAGATTTGCGGCGGATTCCGCGCGCGGCGTCGGCAGGTCGGTGAAATACCAGCGGTCGACGATCGGCATCACCTTCGCCAGCATCGGCCCAAGGTCCTTGTCCGCCATCGCGCCGAACACTGCGTGGGTCAATGGGTAGAAGCCCATCGCGTCGAGGTTCGCCGCCAGCGCGGCGACCGAGTGCGGGTTGTGGGCCACGTCCAGCACGAGCGCAGGCTGGCCGGGGACGATCTGGAAGCGGCCGGGCAATTCGACCATCGACAGGCCGTTTCGCACGGCCTGCGCCGTCACCGGCAGCGTCGCGCGCAACGATTCGAGCGCAGCGAGCACCCCCGATGCGTTGACCAACTGGTTCGCGCCGCGCAGCGCGGGATAGCCCAGCCCCGAGTAGCGCCGCCCGCGCCCCGCCCATGACCACTGCTGCGGGTCGCCCTGGAAGTTGTAGTCGCGCCCGAGGAGCCACAGGTCGGCGCCGATCTCCGCGGCGCGATCGAGCACGGTTTGCGGCGGCACCGGGTCGCTCACGACGGCCGGCTTGCCGCCGCGCATGATCCCCGCCTTCTCGCGCCCGATCGATTCTCGATCCGGACCGAGGAATTCGACGTGGTCGATATCGATGCTGGTGATCACCGCGCAGTCGGTGTCGATGATGTTCACGGCGTCGAGCCGCCCACCCAGCCCCACCTCTAGGATCGCCGCATCGAGATTCGACGAAGCCATCAGGCTCATGATCGCGAGCGTGGTGAACTCGAAATACGTCAGCGAGATGTCGCGGCGCGCGGCTTCGGCTTTCTCGAAGTGCGCGACGAGTTCATCGCCCTTGACGATCTCGCCGCCGATGCGGCAGCGCTCTTCGAAGTGCACCAGGTGCGGCGAAGTGTAGACGCCGGTGCGGTATCCCGACTGCAGCAGGATCGCTTCGAGCATCGCGCACGTGGAACCTTTTCCGTTGGTTCCCGCAATAGTGAAGACAGGACACGCGAATTTCACGCCCATGCGATCGGCAACTGTCTTGACTCGCTCGAGGCCGAGCTCGATCGTCTTCGGGTGCAGCCGTTCGCAATGCGCGAGCCAGTCGTCCAGCGTCTTCATGCACCGATTGTCTAAGATGAGCCATGACCATCACCGTTTACGGCATTCCCAACTGCGACACGGTCAAGAAGGCGCGGGCCTGGCTGGCAGGAAATGGGGCCGGCTACACGTTCCACGATTTCAGGAAGCAGGGCCTGGACCCCGCGCAGCTCGATCGCTGGATCGAGGAACTCGGCTGGGAGAAACTGGTCAACCGCAAGGGAACGACCTGGCGCAAACTGGATCCCGAGGTGCAGGACGGCGTGACGAATGTGGAAAGTGCCCGCCGTCTGATGCTGGAAAACGTCAGCGTGATCAAGCGACCGGTCGTCGAATGGGGAAGGCAGTTCACAGTCGGCTTCGACCCCGCGCAGTGGGCGTTGCTCGTGCACCGCGCTTAACCGCCTTTTACGGGGGCTTTACCCGCGCGCGCCTCCCCAGCCCAGCGGTTTTGCCTAAAATTTGGGCATGAATTCAGCAGCAGCCAAGGAGACATCGATGAAGAAAGCCATACTGGTTTCAGCGATGGGAGCAATGGGCCTCGGGGTCGCCGGCAACGCCGCCGCCGAGGAAGTCGGTCGCGTGATCTCGAGCACGCCCGTCGTCCAGCAAGTGCAGGTGCCGCGCCAGGTGTGCAACCAGCAGATGGCGGAGGTGCAGCGCCCCGCCACGTCGGGCGGCGGCGCCATCGTCGGCGCCATCGTCGGCGGCCTGCTCGGCAATACGGTCGGTGGCGGCATGGGCCGCGCGGCGGCCACGGGCGTCGGCGCCATCGCCGGTGCGGCCGTCGGCAACAACCTCGAGCAGCGCGACACCCAGTATGCGTCGCGCCCCGTCACGCAATGCGTGACGCAGTCGTCGGTCGAGAACCGCACGGTCGGCTACAACGTGCAGTACGAATACGCCGGCAAGACGTTCAACGTGCAGATGCCGTACGACCCGGGCCCGACGATCCGCCTGTCGGTGCAACCCGCCACGTCGTCGGTCACCGCGCCGGAAGGCAGCGTGCAAACCATCGCGGCCAACCCGCAGATGATCGTGTCCGAGACGCCGAGCGTCGTGTATCCCGGCTATGCGTACCCGGGCTATGCGTACCCCGCGTACGGTTACGCGCCCTACTACCGTCCCTACTGGTATCCGCCGGTGAGCTTGTCCTTCGGCTACGTGTACGGCGGCGGCCGCCACTGGCATCGCTGAGCCCTTGCGGCTCGACGGAAGACGCCCGCTCGCCGCGGGCGTCTTGCATTTGGGGGTGCCGCGTAAAATTCGGCCCTTCATGTCCACCATCCTCGAACACCTGCCCGCCGGCCAGAAAGTCGGCATCGCCTTCTCCGGCGGCCTCGACACGTCGGCCGCGCTGCACTGGATGCGCAAGAAGGGCGCGATTCCCTACGCGTACACTGCGAACCTCGGCCAGCCCGACGAGCCCGATTACGACGCGATCCCGCGCAAGGCGATGGAGTATGGCGCCGAGAAGGCGCGGCTGGTGGACTGCCGCAAGCAGCTCGCGCACGAAGGCATTGCCGCGCTGCAAGCCGGCGCGTTCCACATCTCCACGGGAGGCGCCACCTACTTCAACACGACGCCGCTCGGGCGCGCGGTGACGGGCACGATGCTTGTCGCGGCGATGAAGCAGGACGACGTGAACATCTGGGGCGACGGCTCCACGTTCAAGGGCAACGACATCGAGCGCTTCTACCGCTACGGGCTGCTCACGAACCCGGCACTGAAGATCTACAAGCCCTGGCTCGACCAGCAATTCATCGACGAACTCGGCGGCCGTGCGGAGATGAGCGCGTTCATGGCCGCGTCGGGCTTCCAGTACAGGATGTCCGCCGAGAAGGCGTACTCGACCGACTCCAACATGCTCGGTGCGACGCACGAAGCGAAAGACCTGGAGAACCTCGACTCGGGCATCCGCATCGTGAACCCGATCATGGGCGTGGCGTTCTGGAAAGATGGCGTCGCCGTGAAGGCCGAGGAAGTGCGCGTGCGCTTCGAGGAAGGCCAGCCCGTTGCGATCAACGGCAAGACGTTCGCGTCGCCCGTGGAGCTGTTCCTCGAAGCCAATGCGATCGGCGGGCGCCACGGCCTGGGCATGAGCGACCAGATCGAGAACCGAATCATCGAGGCCAAGAGCCGCGGCATCTACGAAGCGCCCGGCATGGCGCTGCTGTTCATCGCATATGAGCGGCTGGTGACCGGCATCCACAACGAAGACACGATCGACCAGTACCGCGACAACGGCCGCCGCCTCGGCCGCCTGCTCTATCAAGGCCGCTGGTTCGATCCGCAGGCGATCATGCTGCGCGAGACGGCACAACGTTGGGTCGCACGCGCGATCACGGGTGAAGTCACGCTCGAACTGCGGCGCGGCAACGACTACTCGTTGCTCGACACGCAGTCGCCCAACCTCACGTACGCGCCCGAGCGCCTGTCGATGGAAAAAGTGGAGAACGCGCCGTTCTCGCCGAAGGACCGCATCGGGCAACTCACGATGCGCAACCTCGACATCGCCGACACGCGCGACAAGCTGGCCGTGTATTCGAAAGCGGGCCTGCTCTCGTCGAACGGCGATGCGCCGCTGCCGAGCCTGGGCGACAAGTAGCTACGGCGCCGCCGGGTGCTTCTTGAACCAGGCGCCCATGTTGGTGGCCATCTGTTGCAGCACTTCGCCCGCTGCAGCGCCGTAGGCCTGGTCGTTCACCGTCGCCACGGCCTTCACTGAACTCGTCGCAGCGCCGCCGGCGTTGGCCATGCCCATGCGCTTGCCGAGGATGTCGAAGGCGCCTTTCATCGCGGCGTTGTTCTCGTTGGCGGTTTCCTGCATCGTGCCGAACTGGCCCGAGCCGAAGATCGGCTTCTCGAGCCGGAAGCTGCCCTGGTCGCCACTCATCTGCATGCCGTTGCGGAACTCGGTGCCGCGCGTGTAGAAGACCTGCATGCTCGCCACCGACATGCCGAGCTCCGCGCCCGTCTCCGCGGCGCTGGCCGTGAGCGCCGAGCGGTTGCCGCTGGAACGCATCTTCGCGAAGTTCACGACGACCAGCGGGGTGATCACCGCCGCGTTCGTCTTGACGGAGATTTCCTCCAGCTTGCGATAGTTGGTCAGGTCGAACCCACCGGCGCCCCACGGGCCGTCGTGCAGCATGAAGGTGAGCGGCAGCCCCGTCGGCGAGAAGAACGCGACCTTCTGCCCGCTGTGGTCCTTGAGCAGGCCCTGCGGCGACGTCTGGAAGCCGTTGAAGTGCTCGCGCATTTCCGCGAGCGGCACGACTTCGCGGCCGGAAGCGGCGAGCTCCTTCAGCAGCGTTGCGTAAGCCTGGTCGGTGATCGCCTGCAAGGTGCGCTCGGTGACGCCCTGCAGCGTGACCTGGAACGATGACCGCGCGCCGCTGTGGTCGATGCCGCCGGGCAGGTACGTGCCGCGCACTTGCGCCGACACGTTGTTCTCGATGACGAACGCGACGCGGAAACCGGGAACAGCGATGCGCTTTGCGTTCGGCATCACATCCATGATGTCCTTGCCGAAGGTGCCGCCCATTCGTCCCTTGAACATCGTGTCGGGGTCGGGTCCGGGCGCACCGGGCGGCGGTGGCACGGACGAGCCGTCGCCCTGGGCCGCGGCCAGCGCGCTGAAGGCGAACAGGGCGAGCGCAATCAGGCGGCGAACCTGTCGCATGGCGGTCTCCTTCCTCTGGGTGAACCCCTTTTCCTCGCGCCCATTCTGGCGTGAAGCGGGTGACATGCGCAAGTCGCGCGTGTAAGCTGCCCCTGCCTCCAGGAGCCGCCATGCCGCAGTACCCGTTGAACGTGAACGGCGCGCCCCGCGCCGTCGATGCCTGGGACGGGGACATGCCCGTCCTCTACGCCTTGCGAAACGACCTCGGGCTGCATGCCACGAAGTTCGGCTGCGGTCTCGGACAGTGCGGGGCATGCACGGTGCTGGTCGAAGGCAAGGCGGTGCGTTCATGCATGGTCAAGGTGGCGGACGCCGTCGGCAAGAAGATCGTCACCGCCGAAGGGCTGGGCTCGCCCGCCAAGCCGCACCCGGTCCAGGCGGCATTCATCGCCGAACAGGCTGCGCAATGCGGCTACTGCACGAACGGCATGGTGATGACCGCCGTCGCGCTGCTGCAATCGACCCCGAAACCGACGCGCGAGCAGGCCCAGGCCGCGCTTGCCGGAAACCTGTGCCGCTGCGGCTCGCACGACCGCGTGCTGAAGGCGGTCGAGCGTGCGTCGCGCGCAAGGAGCACGTGATGCTGTCGCGGCGGGAGCTGCTCAAGACCGGCGCGGTCGTCGTCGGTTTTTCGATGACGGGCTTGCCCGCACGCGCGCAGGCCGTGCGTTCCCTGGCCCTCGACCAGGCCGATTCGTTCATCGTGATCGGCCGCGACGGCAGCATCGTCGTGTATTCGGGCAAGGTGGACCTCGGCACCGGGCACCGGATCGCGATGCGCCAGATGGTCGGCGAGGAGTTGGGCACGCCGATGCACCGCATCGAACTCATCGAAGGCGACAGCGCGCTGACGCCGAACCAGGGCCCCACAGCAGGCAGCTCGGGCGTGATGCGTGGCGGTGTCGAACTGCGGCAGGCCGCCGCCACGATGCGCGAAGGCGTGATCGCACTCGCGGCGCAGAAGCTGAAGAAGCCCGCCGACACCCTCTGGCTCGAAGACGGTGTCGTCATTGCTGCGGACGGCACGCGTGTCGCGGTCGGCGAACTCGTCTCGGAAAGCCCGCTGCGCCTGAAAATGAATCCAAAGGCGCCGCTGAAGAAGCCGTCGCACTACCAGTTCGTCGGCCAGCCGCTGCCGCGCCCCGACATTCCCGCGAAAGTCACGGGTGGGCACATGTACGTGCATGACTTCACGCTCCCCGGCATGCTGCATGCGCGCATCGTGCGCCCGCCGGCGGTGGGCGCGAAGGTCGTGTCGGTTGATGAAACTTCCGTCGCGAAGCTGCCGGGGGTGCGTGTCGTGCGCCTGAACGACTTCGTCGCCGTGGCGAGCCCCGACGAGTGGGCGGCCATTCGCGCGCAACGCGAGCTGAAGGTGCACTGGACCGAAAGCGCGCCGCTCGTCGGCAGCGACGCGGTGATCGAATGGGCGAAGCGCGGGCCCTTCGTCGCGCAGGACTCGATCGCGAACAAGGGAGATGCATCCCGCATCGCCGCGCTGGCGGATGCGCCCTCGAAAGTCAATGCGACGTACTCGTGGCCGATCCAGTCGCACGCGTCGATGGGGCCGTCGTGTTCCGTCGCCGACGTGAAGGCCGACAGCGCGACGGTCTGGACCGCATCGCAGGCGAGCCATCGCCTCGTCAACGCCTGCGCCGCGGCGCTCGACATGCCGCGCGACAAGGTGCGCACCGTGTACCTCGATGGCGCCGGCTGCTATGGGACCAATGGCCATGACGACGCCTCCGTCGAAGCCGCAATGTTGTCGAAGATGCTCGGCACCCCGGTGCGCGTGCAATGGAGCCGCGAAGAGGAACTCGGCTGGGACCCGAAAGGCCCGCCGCAGCTGCTGGAGATCACCGCATCGCTCACGCCCGAAGGCCGAATCGATGCATGGTCCACGCAGATGTGGCTGCCGCGCGCGACCGCGAACCTCGAATGGATCCCGCTGGTGTCGCCCCTGGCCGCCGGCCTGAAGCAGCCGCAAGGGCAAACCGTGGGCCTCGTGCAGCAGAACGGCGACCCCCCTTATCCCGCGAACGCGGTGAAGGTCAACGTCAACTGGCTGGGCGCCGCGCCGCTTCGGCCATCGAACATTCGCGCACCGGGCAAGGTGGGAAATGGCTTTGCGGTGGAGAGCTTCATCGACGAACTTGCGGCCGCGGCGAAGAGGGACCCGGTGCAGTTCCGCTTGCAGGGCCTCGAGAACGCGCGCGCGCGGGAAGTGATCGAGCGGCTCGCGAAACTGATGCAGTGGACACCGCGTCCTTCGCCTTCGCGCACCGCGAACCGGCGCGTATCGAGCGGGCGCGGCATGGCGTTCATGCACTACAAGCACAACGAGACGTTCGTCGCGGTCGGGATGGAGGTGCAAGTCGACCGGGGCAGTGGCGAGATCCGCGTCGAGCGCGTGGCGTGCACGCACGACTGCGGCCTGATGATCAACCCCGATGCCGTGCGGGCGCAGGTCGAAGGCAACATCCTGCAGACGCTCTCGCGCACCTTGCACGAAGAGACGACGTTCGACCGGTCGCACGTGACCAGCGTGAACTGGGCCACCTACCCGATCCTGGGCTTCCCGGAAGTGCCGCGGCTGGATATCGAATTGATCCAGCGCCTGGACCAGCCGCCGCTGGGCGCGGGTGAGGCGGCATCGAGCGCCGTGCCGGCAGCCTTGGGCAACGCGGTGTTCGATGCGACCGGCGTGCGGCTGCGCGCCGTGCCGTTCACGCGCGAACGCACGCGCGCGCTCGTCGCCTAGATCTTCCTCGCGACGTAGTGGAACCAGAAGACGTCGCGCGTGTCCGCGCCATCGGCCACGGGTTGCCCGCGCTTGCTGTCGAACACGACCTCGCATTCGAAGCCCGCCTCCCTCAGCTGGCGCTTCTGCTCCGCGAGTGCGGTGTACATCACGACGATCCCGAAGTCATGCGCGCCGGCGTTCATGATCGACCAGCCGTCGTGCGACTCGTTCAGCTGCCGGTTCCTGTGGTGGTTGGTCCATGAACGCGGCAACGCGCCGATCGCCTTCACGCTGCGCCATCCGAGCTTGATCGGGTTCCATGTGAACGGGATGTGCACCTTCGGGCTTTCGCCCCGCCCCGGCCCCTCGTGGTTGTGCGCCGAGAACAGGAAGCGGCCGCCCGGCCGCAGCACCCGGTGCACCTCGCGCAGCACCTTCGTGCGCCCCTCGCGGTCCACCGCGTCGATGCCGTTGAACGAGAACACGACCAGCGCGAACTGCTCGTCGAAGAACGCAGAAAGGTCGCGCGCGTCCATCTGTTCCATGCGCACTTGCGGATGCAGCTTGCGGAACGCGCGCACCATGCCGTCGGTGTAATCGATAGCCACGTACCGGTCGCTGATCGGCAGCAGGAATTCGCTCGTGCGGCCGGCGCCGGCGCCGATGTCGAGGATCGGCTGCCCGCGTGCGGCATCCGACACGTACGCCACGGCGGCGCACTCCCCCGGGTCGGTCCATCCCTGCAGGCGCTCGTACAGCCGCACCGTCGATGGCTGCGCCCATGCGCGGCGATTGATGCTATCGAGGTCCTCGCGCGATGCGAACGCTTGCGGATGCTTGTCCATGATGGACACGATGATGCCTGTGCGGTTGGCGACGCAGGGACGTGCAGATCGGATCGAGGTGCCGTCCTACGGCAGCCAGCGCTGCTATTCGCGCAGGGTGCCGAGGTCGGTGGGCAGGGACCAGACGCCGCCTGAAGAGCTCGGCGGTTTCGAGTCGTGCGATTCGCGCCGCTCGATCTCGATCACGAGCGAACGCAGGTCCTCCATCGCGCGCGAATCCTGCAGCTGCCCGGAGGCATGCAGCCACACGCCGCCGAAGGCGCTCACTTCATGCAGCCAGCTGCCGCGCACGACACGGCGCAAGCGGCTTTCGAGAATGGGAAGGCCCAGGAGCAAGCGCACTGACGGCGCGCGGTCCCACTTCACCAGGCGCAGCATGCCGATGTAGACGACGCGCCCGTCGCGCAATTTGCCGCCGGGCTTGACTTCGATCTCCACGCAGTCGGGCGCGACGCCCCCGCGGATGAGCTGGTCGATCAGGATGGACCGGTACTCTTCCAGGACCTCCGCCACCGAGTGGCCGGACGCGTCGACCTCGGTCTCCGGATTTTCGTCCGGTTCTCGCTGGAGGAACTTGCGGAAGTCGAGCATTGGGGGAACCGGGGCACTCCGTACACAAACCGACACAGTCTATCGTGCCACCCCCGAAACCGTGTCCGTTCCATGTGACTGCGGCGCCACAAAGTTGACAACGGATGAGTTAAACGGCGCCTTTCGGGTGTCGCCTAGGCATAAAAGGCCTCGACCTGCCCCTTGATCTTGATCAGGAGGGGCTTGCCGTGCCGGTCCAGCGTCTTGCCCGCAGGCACGCGGATCCAGCCTTCGCTGATGCAGTACTCCTCGACGTCGTGCCGCTCCTTGCCGTTGAAGCGGATGCCCACGTCGTGCTCGAAGATCGCGGCAACGTAGTGGGGGCTGCGCGGGTCCACCGAGAGGTGATCGGGCAGCGGCGGCTTTTCGGTGGGTGTTTCCATGGCGCGCGATTATTGCTGTTGTTGCGCCTGCAGCATCTCGCCCATCTTCCGGTGGATCATGTTCACGCCTTTCAGCGGCCGCAGCATGACCTTGAATTCCGTCACCCGCCCCGCGTCGTTCCAGCGAATCATGTCGACACCGTTGATGTAGACGCCTTCGAGCGTCAGCTCGAACTCGAGTACCGCGTCGTGGTCGCCGACGACTTCGCGCACATAGCGGAATGTCGGGTTGAAGAACACCTGCATCGCCGCCGCCAGGTACTGGATCGTCACCGCCTTTCCGGCTTGTGGCGTGTGGACGACTGGTGAATGAAACACGCAATCGTCGGCAATCAAGTCCTTGAGGCCGCGCGCGTTGCGCGTCTCGACGAGTTCGTGCCAGCGGGCCAGGGCGGAAGGGGCAGTCATGGCGTTACTGTGCCACGGGTGCTTCCTGCATGGAAACGCGTTTGTCCGCATACGAAACCTGCCGGGAGCCCACTTCGCGGAAGCCGAAGCGCTGGTGCAGGCGGGCCGACACGGGGTTCGGCGGATCGACATCGAACTCCGCGACGACGCGCCCCGCGCCGCGCTGCCGCGCGAACGCGAAGAAATCCTCATACAAGCGCACGCCCAAGCCGCGGCCACGAAAGCGCTCGTCCACGGCAATGCGGTCGATGTACAGGAACGAGTCGTAGCGCTCGCGGAACCAGCGGAAGTTTTCGCTCGTGTACGCGGAATCGGGCGCGAAGCCGATCAGGAAAGCGGCGATCTCGCCTTCGACTTGTGCGACGCGCAGGAACGCACATTGCGCGGCGAGTTCGTCGAGCCGCGCGCGGTCCATGCGGCTCATGAAATGTTCCGATTCGAGATTCAGCCGCACGATCGCCGCGAAGTCGTGCGGCTGCGCGTCGCGGATCGTCATGACGCCGGCAAGGCCTTGAACACGTGGATGCTCGTCGGCGTGAAGCCCAGCTTCGCGTAGAGCGACTGCGCATCGGTGTTGTGGCCGAACACATGCAGGGCGACTCCCGCCAGCCCCAACTCGCGCGCCTTCGCCTCCACGGCTGCGAACGCCCGCTGGGCGTGGCCCTGCCGCCGATGGTTCTCGCCGATCACCACGTCGTACACGTACGCGACTTCCTCGGATCCATGCATTTGCTTGGCCATCCAGAGCACGCCGACTTTCCGCCCTTCGGTGTCGACGATGTTGAACAGCCAGTGCCCCGGCGTGGCAAGGCCTTCCGGCAGGAGTTGGCCGAAAGTCTTTTTCGCCAGCTTGAGCGCTTCGCCGCGCGGCCATTGCCCCGCACGCGCTTTCCCCGCGGCGAAGTTGCGGACCGATTCGATGGCGTATCCGGCGAACTCCTCCTGCGACATCGGCACGAGGGCGTCCAGCGTCATTTCGGCGGGTACCACGCCATCGATGCGCCGTCCTTCAGCGCGTCCTCGTAGTTGTGGCGGAAATTCGCAAGCTCCGGCTGGTTCAGCATCTCCACGTTGATCTCGCGGCCCTGCGCGATGAAGCGCACGTCGGTGAAACCATAGCGGCCGGTCAAGGCCATCGCCACTTTCTGCAGCGGCGCGTCCACGTCCTGCCGCACGAACAGCATGAAGTCGTGCTTGCCGCCCGGCAACGGGCTGTTCCACTGGTATTCGCCGCCGCGGTACCGTCCGGTGCCGGCATAGATGTAGACCACTGTCGTCATGCGCGAGACTCTAGCAGCGAATCCGGATAGCATCCCGCCGTGCTGCGCCCCTTCCTTTCCATCCTGCTGCGGACTGCATTCTGCGCGGTGGCGGTGTTCTATGCGTTCAAGGTGTGGGGCGCGTTCGCCATCGTATTTGGCGCACCGCTGCTGGGCGTGTTGCTTGCGCGGCCGATCATCGACCTCATCGCGGAAGGCCATTGGGCCGGCAAATCGGCGGCGCTCGAAAGCGTGCAAGGCAAGTGGTGGATGTATCGCGGCCACCGCATCGACGTCGCGCACGACATCGCGAACGCGCGCTGGCTGCTTGCGTCGGACGTGCGCAAGGTCGTGCGTGAGTTGCCGCGCGACGAGGTCCTGGGCAAGCAGTTCGGCGAACGCGCCGGCAGCGTTGAATCGTTCGACGGCTTTCGCATCCGCGCCGATGCGCTGGCCGAGTATCTGGTCAAGTCGCACGACGCTTCGACGGTCAGGTTCAAGGTGTGGCTCGACCGCGTCGTGATGGGCGGCTCGCACAACCCGCGCGCGCGATGAGGCTGCCGGTAACCCGCGCTAGTCGAACGCGAAGGTGTAGATCAGGTCGACGGCCGTGCGCTCGCCGGCTTGCCCGCGCACCGTGAGCTTTCGCGTCACGTCATAGAAGATGTAGAGCGTGCCGACCGCCCCCGAGAGGCTGCGTTCGTAGGCCGCGTAGAAGTTGCGGGCGAAACGTTTGCCGACGGTGACCGACGGCCCTTCGCTGCCTTCGCGGCGGAACGACAGTTCGTCGAGGCCCAGCGTTGCGGCGATGCCCTGCTTGCCGCCGCCCGACCGGCTCGCAAGCAGCGCAAGTGCGGCCTGCTGCACGAGCGCGGATTCCGCGCCCGTCGCCGGCGCGGGACGGCCCGTCACCAGCCACGCAAGTTTTTCGGCATCGGGCAAGTCCGGCTCCGAATAGAGACGCACGTAAGGCGTCAGTGCCGTGCCGGTGACCTGCACGCCGACACGCTGCACGATGTTCGGGCGGATCGCGAGGATGTCGATTGCCGGGTTCTCGGGCGAGCCGGTGAAACGGATGATGCCGCGGTCGATGTCCAGCCGCTGGCCGTACGCACGGTACTCGCCGCCCGATGCGCGGATCGTGCCGACGATGCGCGGCTGCGCAGCCGATGTACCCGTGAGTGCGACAGTGCCCCGCAAGTGCGTGTCGACACCCATGCCTTGCACGTGGAAGTCGCGGCCCAGGTCGATGTCGATCGCCACCCGGAGCTTGTCCGACGGCTTCTTCGCCGCTTCTTCCACCGCCTTTGCTTCCTGCTTCGTGATGGGCGCGGCCGAATTGCGCACGACGACGTCATCGGAAAGCTTCGGCGTGGCCTGGTCGGGCAGGATGATGTTGGCCTGGTCCACCTGCAACTTGCCTTCGACCGTGGTGCCCTGCGCGTCGCGCTTCGCCACCACGTTGCCGGAGACGGTGACTTGACGGTCGGAGCGGATGCTCGCACGCAGCTTCGTCAATTCCGCAGTCAAGCTTGCTTGGGGGCCGGTAGCGGTCAAGGCGCCCTCGCCTTTCGCGGTCAGCGTCCCGCCGTTCGCGCCGCTGCCGTGCAATGTGAATTCGTCGATGACGACGCGGCGGCCTTCGAGCCGCGCGCGGAAACGGCCGCCTTGCATCTCGATCCCGTCGACGACGGAGCGAAGTCCCAGGTCATCGGCGGAAAGCGTGCCGTTCAACTGCGGATCGCCCTTCGTGCCGCCGAAGGCAACGTTCGCGACCAGCGATCCGCGCAAGCGCCAACCCGGCGGCGCGAGCAGCGACCACACCCCGATGCGCGGGAGATGCGCGCGCAAATCGCCGCTCAGTGGCGCCGAGTCGGGCCACTGCCAGCCCGCGGCGCCGCCTTGCGCGAGACGCGTTGCGATGCGGCCCTGCGCCGTGCCGCCGTGCTCGCTGTCCCATCGCAGCGTCGCCGTGACCTGTTCGCCATTGCTCTCGATCGAAATGCGCGCCTCTCGCACCCCGGCCGCCACGCGAACCGAATGCCCCTCCGCGTTTTCCGCGAGCACGGTGATGTCGCCGCGGCTGCGCGCCAGCGAAGCACGGATGCGCGGCGTCGCGCCGAGGTGCGCGTCCCATTGCGCGTCGAACACCATGTCGCCCGTCACGGCCGAACCCGACAGCTGCGGTCCCCCGACCAGTTCGATCCACGCCAGCGGCAACCCGCTCATGCGGCCCGCCGTGTCGAGCTCGCCGCCGCCCCAGCGGAGGGGGTCCCACGCCAGCTGCGCCGGCGCATCGCTCGCGCGCGGCGAGCGCAACAGCGCCTCACCGGCGCCGGTTTCGAGACGGCCCGAGGACCAGCGGATGTCGAAGGCGCGTTGCAATGCGACTGCCCATGCACCGGCACCGAGCGACGGATCCGTGACCAACGCACTCAGTTGCGTGAGCTGCCCTTGCCACAGCGGGCCCTTGCGTCCCCCCCGCGCGGCGGCATCGAGATCGACGCGGCGCTGCGGCTGTTCGGCGCGCGCATGCAATTGCACTTGCGCGTCGGCCAGGCGCCCGTTCACGTCCAGCGTTGCATTGCGAAGTGTCCACGCCGGGTCGCCCTTGAGCACGAGCTGCGGTGCCACCACGCGTGCTTGCACGGCGGGATCGGACCATCCCCCTTGCCACGCCGCTTGTGCATCGACGCGCCCACTGGCGAGCTGCGCACCGAGTCCGTCCGGAACCCCGGGCCACCGCGCAAGCCACTTCAGCGCCTGCGCGATGTCGCTCGCGTGCGCTTCGATCTTGCCCCCGCCGCTTCGCTCGGCGACCTTGCCGTCGACGCGCAGCTGGAGTGAGGGTGCGTCGATGGATGCGCGGCCGCTGCCCGTCTTCGCGCGCGGCTGCGCCTCGAGCGACGCAAGAATCGTCGCATCGCTCGTGCGCACGTCGAGCGTGGGCAGGAACAAGGTCTCGCCGTTCCAGCGCCCACTCGCCTTCGCGGAGCGCAACTCGAGTGCGGCAAGCTGCTTGTCACTGGATTTGCCCGAAGCCTTCACGTCCGCTTCGAAGGCGATCAAGGTGCCTTCGCCTTTGACTTGCACCGCACCACTGACGGGGACGTGCGCCATCTGCCCGTAAAGCGCACCGGGGTCGACGTTGGCAAGCTTGCCTTCGATCGTCCACGCACCGCTTGCACGCCACTGCCCGCTTGCGTCGAACGCTCCGCCGCCGGCGCGCGCATGCAGCTCGCGGACGACCGCTTCGCCCGCGGTATGCCATTCTCCTGCCGCGGTGAGCTGTTCGAGCGGCAACTTGTGTTCGTCCCACTTGCCCGGCGAAGCATTTGCCGCGTCGAGGGTGATCGCCCATGTGCCGGTCCCTTGCGGCTTGACGTTCGCCTTGCCCGTGAGCGACATGTGCGGCGCCTGCGGCCACAGCACGCCGGCGTCGAACCGCTCGAAACTCGCGTCGACCTGCGGCACGGGCTGGTCTTCGAAGGGGGCGATGCGCGCAGCCGCGACGACGCTCGTCGCTGCTTCCGGCGAACCCGGCGCGCCTTGCAGCTGTGCCTTCACGCGCAGATCGGCAAGCTTGCCACCGACAGTGGCCGCCAGCACCAGCGGTGCGACGGTCTTCGATCCGGGCACGGGGGCCGCAAGCTGTCCGCGCAAGTTCGCGTCGACCGCCATCGTCCCTGCCGCATTCAGCGACCCCTCGCCCGAGAATGTGCTTTGCATCCACTTGGCGCTGCTGACTTTCACCTCGTGGCTGATCGCGTTGAAAACGTAGTGGCCCGCCACATCCGAGACGTCGACCTGCTGCTCCGGAGTGACCCACTGGAGCTGCGAAATGCGCACGTCGTCCACTTCCACCCGCATCGGCAGCGTGAGGTTGGCGGGAATTTCCTTTGGCTTCGGCGGCCGCCGGTCCTCGATGCGCAGCCGCGCCGCACGCAGGTCATCGAGCTTCACCGTCGCACGTGCGATCGCCAGGGGCTGCCACGCGAGGTCGGCATCGAACACCTCGACCTTCAGGCCTTCCTTCTCCCACGCGATGTGCTGCGCTTTCAGCCCCGTGCGAAGCGATCCATGCACGCCCTCGGCTTTTACCGATTGCGATTGCGCGATGCGCTCCAACATCCAGTCCAGCGACGATTGCGTGCCGGCCCACCACCACAGCCCGATCGCGCCCATCGCCAACAGCGCGGCGATGAGCGCGACGAACGCGGCGGCGAGCTTGAGAACCCGCCGCATCAGAAGGTCATCCCCAATGTGAAGTGCAGCCGGAATTTCTTCGACTGCAATCCGTACGCGACCGCGGCCTCGATCGGTCCGAGCGGGCTCTTGTAGCGAACGCCGGTGCCGACGCCGTACACCGGCTTGAGATTGCCCACGCGATCGGCCACTGCGCCCGAATCGAGGAACAGCACGCTTTCGAAATTGGTCTCGACACCGCCGCGGCGGATCGGCTTTTGCCATTCGAAGCTGGCCACCATTTCGTACCGCCCGGGCGTGACGATGCCGTTCTGTTCGATCCCGATCTCGCGATAACCATAGCCGCGTACCGTCGTGTCGCCGCCGGTGCGGAACATCTGCGTGGAAGGCACACGCGCACTCGCTTTCGCCAGCACTGCGCCGATCTCGCCGCGCAGCTGGATGCGCCCGTCGTCCAGCGGCTTGATCCACAGGCCGCGCAGCACCGTGCGCGTGAACGGGCTGCGGCTGCCGGTCAGTGTGATGCCGCCCCCCAACTCCGCCGCAATGCCGTAACCCCGCGTCGGATAGGGCAGGCGGTCGAAGTAGCGCCCGGTCCACACATAGTTGGCACTGACCGCCTCGCCGTCGCCGATGTCGGGAACCGTGGCCGTCGTGACGCCCGGCGATGCCTGCACCGTCGCGCGGTCGTATTGCACATACACATTCCGCTCGATGTGCGCGCCGGCCCATGTTTGCCCGATGCGCAAGCGCTGGGCATGCGTGAGCACCGAGCCGTCGTCCACACGCTCGGCCCGCGCCAGCACGCCCCAGCGCCAGCCGCTCTCGCGCGGGATCGCCGTCCACTCGGTTTCGATGAACGGCGACTTGCGTTCGAGCTGCAGCTTCGTCACTGCACGCCAGTCGATCACCGGGACGCGGTTGTTGCGGTATTCGAGCGTCAAACGCGCGCCGCTGTCGGTCGAAACGCCCGGACCGAACACGATGCGATGCAGCGGCGCTTCGCGAACCGTCACTTCCACCGGCGCGGCCTTGGGGTCGCCTTGCGGATCGACGTAGATGAACGCCGTGTCGAAATAGCCGCTGCCGGTGAGGCGCAATTGCGCCTGCGTGATTTCGTCCTGGTCGTACACGCTGCCTTCCGGCAAGCGCGCGAGGCGCGGCACGAGCACGGGGTCGTAGCGCTGCATGCCTGTCACGCGCATCGGGCCCAGGCGAAACAGCGGGCCCGAGTCCAGCCGCAAGCCCAGGCTCGCACGCGACGCCGGCGCATCGACGTCCGCCAGCGAATAACTGATGCGCCCCGCCGGATAGCGCCGCTGGACCAACTGCCGCAAAGCATGTGTCTTCGCGTCGCTCCAGTCTTCCTGCGTGAAACGATGGCCATCGGGCAGGCGCCAGCCTTTGCGGATCTCGTCCTGCTGGGCGAGGTCGTCGGGTTCGTGCGCGTCGGCAATCGCGCCCTCGAAATCGATCTTCGTGCGTTCGACGTGCGTGAGTGCGCCGGGCTGCACCTCCACGACGATCACCGGGCGCCCGGCCGCCCCTTCGCGCCGGACCGAGATCTTCGGGTCGAAATAGCCTTGTGTCGCAACGAGCTCGCGCACGTTGCGTTCGGCCGACGTGATCAGGCGCGCGAGCTCGGCGTCGTCGAGGTCGGTGACTTCGCGGTACCGCTGCAGCTCGATGTTCCGCTCGATCGTGCCCCGCACTTCCTTCGGCGCGCGCACATCGATGGTGAATGCGGGGCCTTGCGCTTCCTGGGCGAACGCGCTCACGCAGGAGAAAAGGAAAAGCAGGAACGCGAATCGATGAGCCATATTGGGCGGAACCCCGAACTATGGCTGACGCGTGATCTCATCCACGTAGGAGAAGGGCCCGTGGGAGCGGCTCGCATTGCTGTGCGCGTCGCGCTGTTGTGCGGCGCCTATTGGGGGGCCGACGGACGCCGGGCGCGCAATGTCGAATAACCAAGAAGAAACGACTGGACCCCGGGTCAGGCCCGGGAGGACAAACTCAGACGACCACCGGCTCGGGCTCGAGGCGGATGCCGAAGCGCTCGTAGACGCTTGTCTGGATCGCCCGCGCGAGCGTGACGACTTCACCGCCCGTGGCACCGCCTCGGTTGATGAGGACGAGCGCCTGCTTTTCGTAGACGCCCGCATTGCCGACGGACTTGCCTTTCCAGCCGCAGGCGTCGATCAACCAGCCCGCGGCGAGCTTCACGCTGCCGTCGGGCATCGGGTAGTGCACGATGTTCGGTTCGCGCGCGATGATGTCCTGGCACTGCTCGGGCGTGACCGTGGGGTTCTTGAAGAAACTGCCCGCGTTGCCGATCACGCGCGGGTCGGGCAGCTTGTTCGAGCGGATCGCGCAGATCCAGTCGTACAGCTGGCGTGCCGTGGGGTTCTGCACGCCCGTCTCGTGGATCTTGCGCTGCAGGTCGACATAGCCGAGCACCGCCTCCCACGGCTTGGGCAGCGCGAAGCGCACGCGCAGGATCAACGCGCGGCCCGCGAGGCCGATATCCCCTTCCTTCGCTGCGATGTGCTTGAACACCGAATCGCGATAACGGAACGCGCACTGCGCCGCATCGAGCGTGAACACCTTGCCCGACTGCAGGTCGATGGCGTCGAGGGACTCGAACCGGTCCTGCAGCTCGACGCCATACGCACCGACGTTCTGAACCGGGGTGCCGCCCACGGTGCCCGGGATCATGGCCAGGTTCTCCAGGCCGGGAAGGCCCTGCTCGAGTGTCCACGCGACGAATTCATGCCAGTTCTCGCCGGCGCCGGCTTCGACGATCGTCGCCTTGGGCCCGTCGGAGAGCACGCGCTTGCCCATGACATCGACCTTGAGCACCAGCGGCTTCACGTCACCGGTGATCACGATGTTGCTGCCGCCGCCCAGCACGAACTTGGGCTGGTCGCGCAGGACCGGGTCGGCGAGCACCGCGCGCACGTCGTCCTCGGAACGCACGCGGACCAGTGCGCGCGCCTTCGCCACGATGCCGAAGCTGTTGTGCGAGGCGAGCGAGACGTTCTGCTCCACGATCATGGGACAATTGTCTCATCACGAGAGCGCACCACCGGGGGAGCCATGCCGTCATTCGACACCGTCTGCGAGCCCAACATGGTTGAGGTTCGAAACGCCGTGGATAACGCGGCCAAGGAGATTGCCACGCGCTTCGACTTCAAGGGCACGTCAGCGGCCATCGAGTTGAAGGAAAAGGAGATCACCCTGACCGGCGATGCCGACTTCCAGCTGCAGCAGGTGATGGAAATCCTGGTCAACAAGCTGGCCAAGCGCAACGTCGATGTGCGCTTCCTGGACAAGGGCGACGTGCAGAAGATGGGCGGCGACAAGGTCAGGCAGGTGATCAAGGTGCGCAACGGCGTCGAGTCCGACGACGCGAAGAAGATCCAGAAGCTCATCAAGGACAGCAAGCTGAAGGTGCAGGCTTCGATCCAGGGCGACGCCGTGCGCGTCACCGGAAAGGATCGCGACGTCCTGCAGCAGGCGATTGCGCTGGTCCGCAAGGAAATGACCGACCTGCCGCTCTCGTTCGACAACTTCCGGGACTGACTCCATGAAGAAGCTCCTCGCGCTGATGCTGGCCCTGGCGGCCGGAATGGCGGCCGCCCAGACGGTCGCCCTGCAGGGCATGTTGGGCAGCAAGGCACTGCTGATCGTGAACGGGTCCGCGCCCAGGTCGGTGGGCATCGGCGAGACGCACATGGGCGTGAAGGTGCTGGCGACCCTGGGCGACCAGGCCACCGTGGAGATCAACGGCAAGCGGCATACGCTGCG